>NZ_BAAAZG010000066.1:0-11852 GCF_039536785.1 Actinomadura miaoliensis | reverse complement strand
CCCTGCTGGCCGCCGCGGGCGTCCCGGGGCCCGCGAGGCCCCTCGCGGCGCGGCCCGCGGCCATTAACGCGTCACTTCGCCCACAGGAGAATCGGGAGGGTTGTAGCTCCTGGGGTTTACGCGGATCCGGTGATACGGTGGAGCGGTCGGTTGCAGTCGTGGTTCTCGATCGTTTGTAAGGAACGCCCGCGGACTGATGGCAGCGGGCGTTTTGGCTTTTCCGGGGCAGTGCCGGGGGCGAAGACGTCCCGCAGCGACCGGCACGGGACCCGCGCGGTGTGGGCCCGAGTTTTGCCGCAAGGAGAAAGACATGCCCCAGCAGGGCACCGTGAAGTGGTTCAACGCCGAGAAGGGCTACGGCTTCATCGCCGTGGACGGCGGTGGCGCCGACGTGTTCGTGCACTACACGGCCATCCAGTCGTCCGGCTACCGCACCCTCGACGAGAACCAGCGCGTCGAGTTCGAGGTGACGCAGGGTCAGCGCGGCCCGCAGGCCGACAACGTCGTCCCCCTCTCGTAACCCGTAGTCGTACCGCCGGGCCCGTTCCCCACGCCAGGGGTGCGGGCCCTGTGGTTTCCCGGGCCCGGGCGTCGCGGGCGGGTGGAAACCCGGTACGGGGCTCGCGCTCCGACCCGGCAGAATGGAGCACATGTCCGCTCGCCCGTCCAATCTGGACCCCAAGATCGCCGAACGTCTCAAGCGCACGCCCGACGGCCTCGTGCCCGCCATCGCCCAGCAGTACGACACCGGAGAGGTGCTCATGCTGGCGTGGATGGACGACGAGGCCCTGCACCGCACCCTCACCACCGGCCGCGCCACCTACTGGTCCCGCAGCCGGCAGGAGTACTGGGTGAAGGGCGAGAGCTCCGGCCACCAGCAGTGGGTCAAGTCGGTCGCCCTGGACTGCGACGGCGACGCGATCCTGGTGAAGGTCGACCAGGTCGGCGCCGCCTGCCACACCGGCGACCGCACCTGCTGGGACGCCGACGTGCTCGACGTCGTCGTCGGGGAACGGCCCGCCACAGGCTCGTGACTCCCGCCCGGGAACGCGCCCTGGCCGCCCTGCTGTGCGCGGCCGGTGCCGCGCTGACCCTGCTGGCCGCAGGGCGCGCCTGGGCGCACGTGCGGGCCACCGGCGCCATCACCCCGTTCACACAGGAGCTCACAGGGCGCGACCTGGGCGGAGCGGCGGGCGCCCTGGGCTGGGCCGGGCTGGCGGGGCTGGCGGCCCTGTTCGCCACCCGCGGCAAGGTACGGGCCGGGGTCGGCGTGCTGCTGGTGCTGTTCGGCGCCGCCATCGGCTACGCCTCCGTGGCGTCCGTGCGCGCCTCCCACGTCCGGGCGGCGGCGGACGAGAAGAGCGCCCTGCTGCGGCTGGCCGCGCACCCGTCCGTCGACGTCAACCTGTGGTGGGTCGTGTCCCTCGCCGGCGGCCTGCTGCTGCTGGCCGCGGGGCTCGTGACGCTGCTGCGCGGCGCGCGCTGGCCCGGCATGTCGGCCCGCTACGAACGCCCCGCCACGGCCGCCCCCCGCACCCCGCCCAGGGCCGACGACCCCTCCAGCCTGTGGAAGTCCCTGGACCGCGGCGAGGACCCCACCGCCCCCGCCGACCCCCCTGCTGACCCCACGCGGCCCGCGGAGGGGGACGCCCCCGCATCCCAGGAGACCGGACGCGGACGTTCGGAGCGGCCGTGAGCCGCGGGACGGGCGCCGACGGCGGCGGGCTCATCCTGGTCGCCGAGCACGAACCCGACGTGGCGGAACTGGAGCGGCGCTACCTCGTCCGCGAGGGCTTCGCCGTCGAGATCGAACCGGACCCCTCGCGTGCGGCCGTCGCCGTGGCGCGCGTCCGCCCCGACGCGGTGGTGCTGGACGTGTCCGACACCCCGCTGCCCGCCGAGCTGTACCGCCGGGTGGCGGAGGCGGCCCGTCCCGCGCCCGTCGTGGCCGTGACCGGGCCGATCGACGCGCTCACGCGGCGCGCGCTGGGCGAGCACCAGGTGACGCGGCCGTTCGGTCCCCGTGTCCTGGTCGGCGCGGTGGCCGAGGCGCTGCGCCACGGCACCGGCGACCACGACCCGGGGCCGCTGCGGGCCGGCCGGGTGAGCCTCGACCCGCAGGGACGCGCCGTCAGCGTGGGCGACCGCGCCGTGGCCCTCACCGTGACCGAGTTCGACCTGCTGGAGTTCCTGATGAGCAACCCCGGCCGGGTCTTCACGCGCGAACAGCTCCTCGACGCCGCCTGGGGCCCGGGCGCCGGGGCCGGAAGCCGCACGGTGGACGTGCACATCGCACAGTTGCGCAGCAAGCTGGGCGACGGCAGCCCGATCCGCACCGTTCGCGGCGTCGGCTACGTCCTTGACCCCTGAGCTCCCGGAGAGGAACCCCACGGTGGACGACGCGACCGGCGCACCAGCCCACGCCACGCAGCCGCCCCCGCACCCGCGCGCGTCCGCCCCGGCGGAACAGCGCCTCCGCAGGCGGGCGCTGGCCGGCCCCGGCATCGTCCTGGCCGCGACCGCCGCCGGTGTGACGCTGGTCAGCGTCGTCGACCCGCACGAGCCCGGCCACTACCCGACCTGCCCGTTCCTGTGGGCGACCGGCCTGTACTGCCCCGGCTGCGGGGGAATGCGCATGGTGAACTCGCTGACGCACGGCCGCGTCTGGGAGGCGTTCGGGCTCAACCCCATGGTCTTCCTGCTGCTGCCCGTCTTCGCCTACCTGTGGGCGCGCTGGACGGCCTGCGCGGCCAAGGGCGTGCCGTTCGCCTCGGCCCTGGTGCGGCCGCGCGTGATCTACCCGTTCCTTGGGCTCATCGTCGTGTACTGGATCGTCCGGAACCTGCCGTTCGCTCACGCGCTGGCCCCTTGACGCGGTTTCGGGCGTCCTGAGACCGGCCCGGGTTCGAGGGCCGTCGGCGGCTGCGGCTACGATCGGTGCACGGATCGACCGGAATATAGGGGGCCTTCCCGTGAGCGAGCCCGAGCGCTGCGGCGTGAGCGCGCCGGAGTGGCGCGCCGCCGGGACCGACCGGCCCGCAAGGAAGGAAGGCCGCGCCGTGAGCACGGTGCGTAGGGGAGCGGGGGTCAGGTCGTGAGCGTGCTGAACGAGATCATCGACGGCGTCCGGGCAGATCTGGCCGACCGGCAGCGCACGGTGACGCTCGACGACCTCAAGGCCAAGGCCGAGCGGGCCGAGCCGCCGCGCGACGCGCTCGCGGCGCTGCGCTCCCCGGGGGTGTCCGTCATCGCCGAGGTCAAGCGCAGCAGCCCGTCCAAGGGCGCGCTGGCCGCCATCGCCGACCCGGCCGCGCTGGCCCGCGACTACGAGTCGGGCGGCGCCAAGGTGATCAGCGTGCTGACCGAGCGGCGCCGGTTCGGCGGCAGCCTGGACGACCTGGCCGCGGTGCGCGCCGACGTCGACGTGGCGGTGCTGCGCAAGGACTTCATCGTCACCTCCTACCAGCTGTGGGAGGCCCGCGCCTACGGCGCCGACCTCGCCCTGCTGATCGTGGCCGCGCTGGAGCAGGACGCGCTGGTGTCGCTGGTCGAGCGGGCCGAGTCGATCGGGCTCACCCCGCTGGTCGAGGTGCACACCGAGGAGGAGGTGACCCGCGCGGTCGACGCGGGCGCCAAGGTCATCGGGGTCAACGCGCGCGACCTGAAGACCCTGCGCGTCGACCGCGGCGTGTTCGCCCGGCTGGCCCCGCTGATCCCCAAGGACGTCGTCAAGATCGCCGAGTCGGGCGTGCGCGGCCCGCACGACCTGCTCGCCTACGCCTCGGCGGGCGCCGACGCGGTGCTGGTGGGCGAGAGCCTGGTGATGGGCCGCGACCCGCGCGGCGCCGTCGCCGACCTGGTGGCCGCGGGCGCGCATCCGGCCCTGCGGCAGAGCGGCTGACGCGATCGCGATAGGGTGAGCGTCATGCGGAGAGAGCCGTCCCTGGGAGCGGGCCCGTCCGGGGCCCCCGTCGAGACCCTGCGCGAACGATGGCGCGCTCGGCCGACGACCCAGCAGCCCGGATGAGCCCTTCTCCCACGACAGGATTCCCATGACCATCGACACCACCTCGAACGGTGCCGTCGTGCCCGACGCCACCGGCCACTTCGGCGTGTTCGGCGGACGCTTCGCCCCCGAGGCCCTCATGGCCGCCCTCGACGAGCTGACCCGCGAGTACGAGGCCGCCCGGCGGGACCCCGCCTTCACCGGCGAGCTGGACCGCCTGCTGGCCGAGTACGCCGGACGGCCCAGCCGGCTGACCGAGGCCCGCCGCTTCGCCGAGCACGCGGGCGGCGCCCGCGTCCTGCTCAAGCGCGAGGACCTCAACCACACCGGCTCCCACAAGATCAACAATGTGCTGGGGCAGGCGCTGCTGACCCGCCGCATGGGCAAGCGCCGCGTGATCGCCGAGACCGGCGCCGGGCAGCACGGCGTGGCCACCGCCACCGCCGCCGCCCTGCTCGGCCTGGAGTGCACCGTCTACATGGGCGAGGTCGACACCGAGCGGCAGGCCCTCAACGTCGCGCGGATGCGGATGCTGGGCGCCGAGGTGATCCCCGTCCGCACCGGCAGCCGCACCCTCAAGGACGCCTGCAACGAGGCGTTCCGCGACTGGGTCGCCTCCGTCGACCACACCCACTACTGCATCGGCTCGGTCATGGGCCCGCACCCGTTCCCGATGATGGTGCGCGACTTCCAGCGCGTCATCGGCGTCGAGGCGCGCGAGCAGTGCCTGCGGATGACCGGACGGCTGCCCGACGCCGTCGTGGCCTGCGTCGGCGGCGGCTCCAACGCCATCGGCACCTTCCACGCCTTCGTCCCGGACGAGTCCGTGAAGCTGTACGGGTTCGAGGCCGGCGGCGACGGCGTGGCCACTGGCCGGCACGCCGCCACCCTGGTCGGCGGGTCGCTCGGCGTCATCCACGGCATGCGCACCTACCTGCTGCAGGACGACGACGGCCAGACCCTGGAGACCCACTCGATCTCCGCCGGGCTGGACTACCCCGGCGTCGGCCCCGAGCACTCCTGGCTGCGCGACACCGGCCGCGCCGAGTACCGGGACATCACCGACGCCGAGGCCATGGACGCCTTCGCGCTGCTGTGCCGCACCGAGGGCATCATCCCCGCCATCGAGTCCGCGCACGCCCTGGCCGGCGCCCTCAAGGTCGGCCGGGAGCTCGGCCCGGACGCCACGATCGTCGTGTGCCTGTCCGGCCGCGGCGACAAGGACATGCACACCGCCGCCCAGTTCTTCGGGCTCATGCCGGAAGGAGAGGGCAAGTGAGCGTCCAGATCGCGTTCGAGAAGGCCAAGGCCGAGGGCCGGGCCGCGCTCGTCGGCTACCTGCCGGCCGGGTTCCCCAGCTTCGACGGCGCCGTGGCCGCCGCCACCGCGATGGTCGAGGCGGGCTGCGACGTCATCGAGATCGGCCTGCCCTACTCCGACCCGATGATGGACGGCCCCACCATCCAGGACGCCGTGCACCGGGCGCTGGTCGGCGGCATCCGCGTCGCCGACGTTTTCCGCACCGTGGAGGCCGTCGCCGCCACCGGCGCGCACACCCTGGTGATGACGTACTGGAACCCCGTCGACCACTACGGCGTCGACGCCTTCGCCCGCGACCTGAAGTCCGCGGGCGGTGCCGGCCTCATCACCCCCGACCTCACCCCCGAAGAGGCCGGGCCCTGGCTCGCCGCGTCCGACGCCCACGACCTCGACCGGGTGTTCCTCGTCGCGCTCAGCTCCACCGACGAGCGGCTCGACAAGATCACCCGGGTGTGCCGGGGATTCGTGTACGCCGCGTCGTTGATGGGCGTCACCGGCGCCCGCGCCGCCGTCGATACCGGCGCGCCCCGCCTGGTGGAGCGCACCCGCGCCGTCCTGGACGCGCGGGGGGCCACGCTGCCGGTCGGGCTGGGCCTGGGCGTCAGCGACGGGGCGCAGGCCGCCGAGGTCGCCGGTTTCGCCGACGGCGTCATCGTGGGCTCGGCGTTCATCCGCCGCCTGCTGGACGCCCCCGACGAGCGCACCGGCGTCGAGGCCGTCCGCGCCCTCGCCGCCGAACTGGCCGACGGCGTCCGCAACCCGCGCTGACACGGCCGGCCCGTCCGCGGGCCGCCGCCCGGTGTGGAAGCGCCGCGTCGAGGCCGCTTTCCAACGCCCAACTTATGCGTCGTCCTCTAAGGTGAAGTCGCGTCGCGTCCGGGCGGACGCGTGACCGCTCCGCCCGCGACCCGGCCCCTGGACGACGTCCGTGGCGGAAGGATCAGGATCGTGCAGGAATCCGTCGAGACGCGGCACGGCGAGGCGGCGCCCGCCGTGCCGTCGCGCCCGCCGTGGTTCGCGCCCACCGTGTGGGTGCTCACGCTGGTCGGCCTGGGCATCTCGGGCTACCTGGTCTACGCGCACTACGACGACGGCGCCCTGCTGTGCACCACCAGCGGCAAGCTGGACTGCCACTCGGTGACCAGCAGCAAGTACTCTGAACTGCTGGGCATTCCGCTGCCGTGGCTGGGGCTGGCGTTCTTCGTCGGGTTCGCCGCGCTGGTCAGCCCGCCCGCGCTGAGATCGCCGTGGCCTCCGCTGCGGTGGGGACGGCTGCTGTCGGTCTGCGTCGGCGTGCTGTTCGTGGTCTACCTGGTGACCGTCGAGGCGGCGATCCTGCACAAGTATTGCCAGTGGTGCACCGGTGTGCACATCGTCACTATCCTGCTGTTCGCACTTGTCCTGTTCGATGAATACCGGCGGGCCGGTCAGGTCGACTAGGTCCGCCCGGCCGCGCGGCGCCACGGCGCGCCCGCGGCGTTCCCGCCGAGGAGAGAGCTGATGAGCAAGGCCGCACGGGAGCGGTCCGCGCGCGAGCGCCTGGCCGAGCAGCGCAAGCGCGAGCAGGCGCGGCAGCGCCAGCGGCGGCTGCTGGCTGTCGTGCTGGGCGCGGTGGTCGCGGTGGCGGCGGTCGTGGCGGCGATCGTGATCATCGTTGACCAGCAGGGCCGGCGCGACCAGAAGGCGGTCGCCTACACCGGCCCGCAGGCGCCGGTGACCCGCGAGGCCGACGGTTCCATCGTCATGGCCAAGCAGGGTGTGACCAAGCCGGTGCTGGAGATCTTCGAGGACTTCCAGTGCCCGGCCTGCAAGCAGTTCGAGGAGTCCACCGGCAAGACCGTCAAGCAGCTGGCCGCCGAGGGCAAGGTCAAGGTCGTCTACCGGCCGTTCCACCTGTTCGGCCAGCAGCGCGACCCGATCAGGTCGAACTCGCTGCGGTCGGCGGCGGCGGCGCTGTGCGTCCCGGCCGCGCAGTGGCTGTCGTACCACGACGCGCTGTTCAAGTTCCAGCCGGTGGAGGGCCGGGACGGCTTCGCCACCGACGACCTGGTCGCCTGGGGCAAGGACGTGGGCGTCACCGACCCGAACTTCGACAAGTGCGTCACCGACCAGCAGAAGAAGTCGCAGGTCGACGAGATGACCAAGTACGCGCTGGACGACCGCAAGGTCACCGGCACGCCCACCGTCTTCCTCGACGGCCGCAAGCTGGAGAACGAGATCGGCAGCGGCGAGACCCTGCGCCAGGCGATCGAGTCCGCCGCCCAGTCCGGCCGCTGACCCCGCGGGCACCCGTCCCGCGCCGACGACGAGCACCGTGGACCCCCTGTGCGGGTCCACGGTGTCGTTTTACCTGCCCTGGAACGTTCCCCCGGTAGCGTCTCTACCGGCGACTCCGGGGGAGGTGGCCGTCGTCGATCGGGGGAGCGATGGACAGGGCGGGCCGGACGGCCGAGGGCCGGCGGCGGCAGCGGGTGCTGCTGGCCGTCCTCGGCGCCGTCGCGGTGATCGCCGTGGCCGTGGCGGTGGTCGTGGCGCTGCGGGGCCGTGACGGCCGCGGGGAGTCCACCGGCCCCGGCACCTACCGGGGGCCGCTGGCGCCCGCGTCGCGCACCCCGGACGGCGCCACCGTCATGACCCGGGCCGGGGTGACCCGGCCGGTGCTGGAGATCTTCGAGGACTTCCAGTGCCCCGTGTGCCGGGCCATGGAGCACATCGTCGGCCCGACGATCAAGAAACTGGCCGCCGAGGGCAGGGTCAGGGTCGTCTACTGGCCGTTCCAGCTGTTCCGCGGCCCCGCCAGCGAACCGCTGGCGTCCAACAGCCGCCGAGCCGCCAACGCCGCCCTGTGCGCCCCGGTCGACCGCTGGCCCGCCTACCACGACACGCTGTACGCCCACCAGCCGGAGGAGGGCGTCGCCGGCTTCGAACCGGCCCAGCTCGTCGCCTGGGGCCGCGAGACCGGCATCACCGACGCCGGCTTCGCCGCCTGCGTCGAGAAAATGCACAAGGCCGCCCAGGTCGATGTGATGACGCGGTACGCCACCCGGACCCGGAAGGTGGACGCCACTCCGACCGTGTTCCTGAACGGCCGCGCCCTGGACCTGCAGGCCCAGCTGCTCGACGCCGGGGCGCTCGAACGGGCCGTACTCGACGCGGGCCGCGGCTGACCGCGCCGTCAGGGCGGCCTTCCGGCACGGCATATCGGGTTACCGGGGCTTCCGGGGCACTCGGGGACGCCGGAGGCGGTAACGTCAACGGACATGCAGCCGGTGGCCTTCATACCGAGTCCTTCCCAGGGCGTCTGGCACCTCGGACCCGTCCCGATCCGCGCCTACGCCCTGATGATCATCATTGGCATCGTCGTCGCGGTCTGGCTGGGCGAGCGGCGCTGGGCCGCCCGCGGCGGGACGCCGGGCGTCGTCATGGACATCGCCATCTGGGCGGTGCCGTTCGGCCTGCTCGGCGGGCGGCTCTACCATGTGATCACCGACTACCAGCGCTACTTCGGCTCCGGACGCAACCCGGTGGACGCGCTGAAGATCTGGGAGGGCGGCCTCGGCATCTGGGGCGCCATCCTGCTCGGCGCGCTGGGCGCGGTGATCGGCTGCCGCCGGCGCGGGATCTCGGTGTCGGCGATGGCCGACACGGTGGCGCCCGGCATCGCGCTGGCCCAGGCCATCGGCCGATGGGGCAACTACTGGAACCAGGAGCTGTACGGGCGGCCGCTGGACGCGTTCTGGGCGCTGGAGATCGACCAGGGGCACCGGCCGCGCCTCGAGAACGGCAACCTGGACCCCCGCTACGCCGACGTCGCCACCTACCACCCCACGTTCCTGTACGAGTCGCTGTGGTGCGTTGGTGTGGCGATCCTGGTCGTGTGGGCCCAGCGCCGCTTCAAGCTGGCGCACGGGCGGGTGTTCGCCCTCTACGTCGCCGCGTACACGGTCGGGCGGTTCTGGATCGAGGCCCTGCGCATCGACGACGCCCACCACGTCCTCGGCATGCGTCTCAACGACTGGACGGCGCTGGTCGTCTTCCTGGGCGCCGTCGCGTACCTGTACCTGACGCGGACCAAGACCGGCCCCGAGACCGTCACCGTGGGCCCGGACGCGGCGCCCGCCGCGACCCCGCCCGCCCCCGCCGAGCCCGCCGAGGCCCCGGAGAGCGCCCCGGAGAGCGGCACGCCCGCGAAGCCCGCCGAGCCCGCCGAGAAGGCGGAGGACCCCGAGGACGCCGAGCCCCTGGCAAAGGCCGAAGCGGCCGAGGACGCCGAAGAGACCGCGACGCCCGCCAAGGACGCCGAGGAGGCGGACGAACCGCGAGCGGACGCGCCCGAGCAGGACGAGCCGCCGCACGACACGGTGGAGAAGGACGCCGCCGAGGACGAGCCGTCCGGATCCACCGAGGCGGCCGGAGCGGACGACCCCGGCGACGGTGCGGACCAGGCGTCCCGGCAGAATGACCGTGAAACCGACGCCAAGACCACCGAAGCGGACGACCCGGAGGCGGACGCCGAGGACGCCGAGCCCGGCACGGCCGGGACGGCCGAGAAGGCCGACGAGCCCGTCAAGGCCGAGGAGCCCGAGGAACCGAAGGAGACCGAGGGCGCCGAGGACGCCGGCGAGCGGGGCAAGGCGGAGGCCGTCAAGGACGCGAAGTAGGACGGCGAGGAGACCGGGGTGCCCGCGGAGATCCATCATCAGCACCGTGACGTCACCGGCGGCTGGCTGCGGCCCGCGGTGTTCGGGGCCATGGACGGCCTGGTCTCCAACTTCGCGCTGATCGCCGGGGTGGCGGGCGGTCAGGCGAGCCGGCAGGTCGTGCTGCTGGCCGGGCTGGCGGGCCTGGTGGCGGGCGCGTTCTCCATGGCCGCGGGCGAGTACGTCTCGGTGGCCTCGCAGTCGGAGCTGGCCGAGGCCGAGATCGAGGTGGAGCGCCGGGAGCTGGCCCGCCATCCGAGCGCCGAGCAGGCCGAGCTGGCGGGCCTGTACGTCGAGCGCGGCGTCGACCCCGAGCTGGCGGCCGAGGTCGCGCGGCAGCTGTCGCGCGACCCGGACCAAGCCCTGAAGGTGCACGCCCGCGCCGAGCTCGGGGTGACGCCGGACGACCTGCCGTCCCCGCTGCTGGCGGCGGTGTCGTCGCTCCTGTCGTTCGCGGTCGGCGCCGTGCTGCCGGTGCTGCCGTACGCGTTCGGCGCCGCCAGCCTGTGGCCCGCCGCCGTCATCGCGGCCGTCGGGCTGTTCGCCGCGGGCGCGGTGGTGTCGCGGCTGACCACGCGCAGCTGGTGGTTCGGCGGGCTGCGCCAGCTGGGCTTCGGCGCCGCCGCGGCGGGGGTCACCTATGTGGTCGGCGCGTTGATCGGAGCGGGCGGCGTTTCCTAGCCGGGGGCTCGGCGGGGATCGGACGACAAACGGTGAGGAACCGCTCGTTTGCCCCCGCGGGAGGCGGTGTAGTCGATAGGCTCGCGTCCTGTGATCGAGGCTCGTGACACAGGTGCGCCGGAGACCGGTCGTCCGGCCGGTGGGCGGGACTTCTGGCCGGAGGACGACAGCAAACCCGGCGGCAGGAGGAAGAAGAAGCGCAGTCCCAAACTGCTGTGGGGCGCCGTCGCGGGGGCGGTGGCCGTCGTGGCGGCGGCCGCCGCGGGCGTGGTGGTGCTGACCGGCGGCGACGACGAGGAGGGCGCCGCGACCGGGCTGAGCAACGGGCCCGGCGTGCTGCCGACCGCCTACACCCCGCAGATGGCCGACCGTCAGATGGCCCGCATCGCCCAGCGCTCGGCCGACCAGCGGCCGATGACGCAGGGCGAGGTCTTCTCGGGCGAGACCAAGACGGTCACCTACCAGAACTATTCGTTCACGCTGGCGGGGGCGCAGCTGTCCGGGGACTGCAAGTCGGTCACCTGGGGGCAGCGGCTCCACGACGACCTGGCCAAGGCGGGCTGCTCGCAGATCGCCCGCGGCACGTACGTCAGCCAGGACCGCAAGTACGTCGGGCAGTTCGCCGCGATCAACCTGGCCAGCCAGGAGGGCGCCGACCAGATCGTGCGGGTGATGGACCCGGCCACCAAGGCCGGTTTCGTGCTGCCGCTGGTCGCGCCGGGCGCGCCGAAGTTCGGCGGCGGGTTCAGCGCCGCCTACGCCCAGGCGTACGGGCACTACACGATCGTCACCTGGGTGCAGCGCGCGGGCGGCGCCCGGCCCGCCTCGCTCAACGAGATGATCGACATCAGCCTGGCCGTCGAGAAGCCCGCCGACTTCGTGTGGGGCCGCCTGCCCGACGAGGGGAACGGGCGTTGACGCGGCGCGGACCGGCGGTTCGGCCCGGAACGGCCCCGCGACCGGCGCGCGGACGTTAGTCTGCGCCCTCGTGGACCGCCAAGAACCCGGCCGCGTCCCGGGCCCCCGACGGCCCGGCGCGGCTCCCCGCTCAGGTTCCCGCCAGCCCCGTCCCGCCGACGGACGTCCCGGCCCGCGCGAACGCCGCCCCGCCGCGGGGCAGCGGCCGCCCCGGGAGGAGCGGCCGC
>NZ_BAAAZG010000065.1:0-10340 GCF_039536785.1 Actinomadura miaoliensis | reverse complement strand
GGCCTGCGGCGTGGCGGGCGCCCCCGGCGGCCCGGCTGCGGGCGGCGCGGCGGGCGCCGGGCTCGCGGCCAGCGTGTACCGCACCGGCAGTGACCGCAGCCCGCGCATCAGCGGCGAGGACCGCCACGGCAGCTGGTCGGGGGGCAGGGTCAGGGAGAGTTCCTCGAACCGGCCGAACAGCCGGCTGATGGCGGTGGTGACGATGGTGGTGGCCAGCTCGCGGCCCAGGCACTCGTGCGGCCCGGCGCCCCAGGCCAGGTGCGCCCGGGAGCTGAGCAGCGAGTCGGCGTTGAGCCCGGCGGCGAACACGGGGTCCTGGTGCGCGGCCGCCACCGACAGGAACACCGGCTCGCCCGCGGCGATGGTGACGTCGCCGAGCCGGGTGTCGACCGCCGGGCAGCGGAACGTCAGGTTGGCCATCGGCGGGTTCACCATCGCGACCCGGTTCACCGTCTCGCGGATCATGCCCATGGACAGGCTGTCGCGGGCGCCGGAGTCGGTGCCGAGGACCTCGGCGATGGTGTTGCCGATGAGCGTGCCGGTGTGGTCGCCGGTCACCCCCACGAGCATCATCAGCTCGCGCGACAGCTCGTCGACGGTCAGCCCGGGATGGGCGGCCAGCAGGTAGGACGGGAAGTCGTCCCCGGGATGGGCCATCTTGGCGGCGCCGAGCTCGCCCAGCGCCGCCAGCAGCCGTTCGAGCGCGGCCGCGGAGTCGGGCCCGGCGTCCAGCACCCGCCACATGTCCATGAGGACCTCGTCGCCGCGGCCGCTCTGGAAGCCGAGCAGGTGGTCGACGACCATGAGCGGCAGCGGCCGGGCGTACTGGGCGGACAGGTCGGCCCATCCGGTGCGGCCGCCGCCCTCGGTCATGACGTCGATCAGCTCGTCGGCGCTGCGGGCGACGGCCTCGCGCAGCCGCCGGCCCTGCGGGTGCCCGGCGTCCTGGAACGGCTTGAGCGCCTGGTGGTAGGCCGCGCGCAGCGACCGCAGCCGGTCCCCCTCCTGGAAGATCACGTGGTTGACCTCCAGCGCGGGCAGCAGCGGCCACTCGCGCGGGACCCGGCCCTCGGCCAGCGCCCGCCAGTCGGCGAGCCGCTTGCTCCAGATCCCGCGCTGGTCGCGCAGCACCTCCAGGACCTCGCGGTAGCCCAGCGCCAGCCACACCGGCACGCCCAGCAGGTCGACCGGCGCGACCGGCCCGTACCTGGCGCGCAACCGCTCGTACACCAGGGAGGGACGGGAGTCGTAGTCGCGCGTGATCAGCGGTACGACCGCGGAGGTCTCCAGGGAACCGGCGGAGAGCGCCGGGCCGGAGGCGGGTGGCTGGACATCCATGGCATCCCTCGCTCAGTCGGCGGTCACGGCATGATCACCGCGATCAGGCCGTCCCATTCGGCCACTTTCCGGAGTCGGGGTGTCACTTTAGCGGCATGTCTCCGCCGATGGGGGTGTTTGTCGAGGCGGTCCGGCGCCCCCGTCGAAGCCGGACCGCCCCGCCGCTCCCCCACCGCCCGGCGCCGTCACGCGGACGGTCACTGGAGCGCGGAGACTTCCACCACCTGGTTCCGCGGCGGCGCCTGGACGGTGACCGGCGCGCCGAACGCGGACAGGTCCATGCGGTTCTTCCGGCCGCCCTCAAGGCGCAGCAGGTACGGCAGGCCCTCCGTCGCCACGTAGATCCGGTCCTTGCTCGCGGTCTGCAGCGCCAGGGCGGCCCGGCCGTCGATGCGCGTCGTCCCGCCCTTCACCTTGGTGAGGGGGCCCAGGCCCTTGAGCATCTCGGTGAGGAACTTCTTCTGGTCGGCGAAGGCGGCCAGTTCCCCCCATCCCTCGTCCTTGGCGGTCGCCTTCAGGTACTTGCCGGACAGCAGCTGCACCGCGCCCTTGCCGCCGGCCGCCTTCCAGAAGGCGTCGTCGCCCTTGATGTAGACGGCCGAGCCGACACGGGTGAGGAACAGCCGCTGGCCGTCGGTGGTCATCTCGCCGGTCGCCCGCGTGCGGCCGGCGTAGCGCATGTCGAGCCGGATGTTCTCCCCGTCCTCCCGGATCCCGCCGTGCAGCCGCAGCGAACTGGCCGCCACCGTGGCCGCGCGGGCGCGGGCCAGGATCTGCGCGGGGCGCAGCCGCTCGATGCCGTTCGGGGTGACGGTCGGCGTGGGCGAGGCCGGGGGCGAGGCGGGGGGCTTGGCCGCATCGGTGCGGGCCGCGCCCTTCGCCCCCTCGCCGCCCGTGCCACAGCCGGTGAGGACGAGCGTCGCCGACGCCAGCAGGGCCGGGACGACGGTCATGTGCCTTCGCATGAAAGGTCTCCTATGTCAGGACTGTCGCGAACGTTTCGGTCTGTGGCGAGACCGGCCGGTATCGCCCGGGTGACCTTATGGGGTGCCGGTGACGTTATGGAGTGCCTCTGCGAAGTCACTGTCGTTATGCTGCGGTCACTGCGCTCGGGCTGCCGCCGGGCTGCGTTCCCACTGCCGCATGGGTGGTACCTGGAGGAATGCCGGTGGTCCAGATGTCCACGACCGATCCGTCGCCACGGTTCGAGATCCTGGGCCGGCTGCGGGCCTGGCGGGACGACGAGGAGCTCGACCTGGGCCCCGGCAAGCAGCGCGCGGTACTGGCGGTGCTGCTGCTGAACGTCAACCGGCCCGTCTCGACGAGCGCGATCGTGGACGCGGTGTGGGAGGACGATCCCCCCGACAACGGGGCCAACGTCGTCCAGAAGTACGTGGCCGGACTGCGCCGCGTGCTGGAGCCCGACCGGTCACCGCGCACGCCGGGGCGGCTGCTGAAGCTGACGCCCGCCGGATACGCGCTGCACGTTCCGCCGCAGTGCCTGGACGCCGAGCTGTTCCAGCGCGACGTCCAGCGGGCCCTGGCCGCCCGTGCCGACGACCCGGCGCAGGCCGCCGCCGCGCTGCGGGCGGCGCTGGCGATGTGGCGGGGTCCGGCGCTGGCCGGGCTGACCGGCCGGGTGTTCGACGCGGCGCGCGAACGGCTCGCGGAGGAACGCGCGGCCGCGCTGGAGACCTGCGTGGAGATCGAGCTGGAGCAGGGGCGGCACGCGCAGCTGGTCCCCGAGCTGATCCGGCTGGTGGCCGACTTCCCGCTCCGGGAGCAGCCGCGCCACCTGCTGATGCTGGCGCTCTACCGGTGCGGCCGGCAGGCCGAGGCGCTGGCCGCCTACCGGGACGCCCGGGAGTTCTTCGCCGCCGAGTTCGGGGTCGAGCCCGGCGACCGCCTGCGGCAGCTCCACATGCGCATCCTGCGTTCGGACCCGACCCTGGCGGGTCCGGCGGCCGCCACCGCGCCGCCCACCGCGCCCCCGCCCGTGCCGGTCCCGCCGATGACCGTCCCGCACACGCCCCTGCCGCAGACGCCCGTCCCGCACCACGGCCTGGTTCCGCCTGCGGTGCCTCCGTACGCGCCGCGCCGGACCCCGTGGTGGCTGCGGATCATCCTGATCGGCATCCCGCCGCTGACCTTCGGCACGGGGACCTGCGCGCTGGTCGGCTACTACGCGGGCCGTCGCCGGAGCCGGCTCCTGTGGCTGGCGGCGGCCGGATACCTGCTGCTCACCATCGTCTTCTGGGCCATCATGGGCACCGCCGAGGAGGACGGCTCCACGCCGTACGACCTGCCCGCGACCGCCGCGGCGCTGGTGACCACGCTCGGCGGCATGGTGCACGTGGCGCTGCTGACCGCCGGGCCCGTGACCGATCCCGCCGTCATGCCGCCTCCCGCGGTGGTGGCGATGATCGAACGCGGGGCCCGCCGCGAGCAGGCCCGCGCCCTGGTCGCCCACCACCCCGCCGTGGCCCGTGAGCTGCACGTCGGGCGCCCGGATCTGCCGCGCGCGTTCGACGACGGCGGGCTCGTCGACGTCAACGCCGTGCCCGAGCACGTCCTCGCCGGTCTGCCCGGCATCGATCCCTATCACGCCAAGCTGATCGTGACGGTGCGCCAGACGCACGGCCCGTTCGCCTCGGTGGACGACCTGGTCATCCGGGGCGTGCTCCCGGCCACGGTGGTCCGCTCGCTGAACGATGTCCTCGTGGCCGTCCCGGAGCCCGCGCCCGCACCGACCCCTGAGGCGACCTGAATCGGGATCGAGGTGGAGCCGGGGTCCGCCCGTCCGCGCGGGAGTGGGCGGGACGGGCGGACCGGATCGCGGGCGCCTACGGCGTGGCCAGCGCCTCGGTGGGCGACAGGCGCGACGCGCGGATCGCCGGATACAGTCCGGCGACGGCGCCGATCAGCAGGGTGGCCGCCATGCCGCCCGCGACCGCCCAGGCCGGGATGACGATCGGCCAGTCCTGCGAGACGGCGTACCCGGCGGTCACCGCCATGCCCAGCACCGCGCCGCCCGCCCCGCCCAGCGCCGACAGCAGCAGCGATTCGGCCAGGAACTGGGTGCGGATCTGGCCGCGGGTCGCCCCCAGCGAGCGGCGCAGGCCGATCTCCGAACGCCGCTCCAGCACCGAGATGACCATGGTGTTGGCCACCCCGACCCCGCCGACCAGCAGCGCCACCGCGCCCAGGCCGAGCAGCAGCCCGGTCAGGGCCTCGTCGGCGGCCTGCCGCGCGGCCAGCGCGTCCGACGGGCGCGACACGTCCACCTCGTTGGGCGCGGCCGGGTTGGCGGTCGCGCCCAGCACCGACTGCACGTCCTCGACGGCCGAGTCGGCCGACCGGGTGTAGACGGTGGTGGGGTGGCCGTCGAAGCCCAGCTCCGACCGCGCCACCGGCCAGCCGACCAGCGCCGCGGTGTCCAGCTCCGGGGCCAGCGGCGCCTTGGCCAGAATGCCGACGACGGTGAACGGCTTGCCGCCGACCACCACCTGCGTCTGCGGACCGGCGCGGCCGACGCCGAGCCGTTCGGCCGCGCTCGCGCCGAGCACCACCGCCGGGAAGCGGCCGGTGGCCTCGTTCAGCCACGTGCCGCTGGCGACCGTCGCGCCGGTGGTGGCGGGCAGGTCCAAGCGGGTGGCGTAGGTGGCGATCCCGCCGGTCTCCGCCTGGTCGATCTTGCGGTTGCGGTACACCTTGGCGTCGTCGATCATGCCGATCGCCGACACCGACCGCACCGGCGCGATGCGCCGCACCATGGCCTCGGCCTCCAGCGGCAGCTGCGCCTGCTCCCCGGTGAGCGTGCTGCCGGGCTTGACGGTCAGCAGGTTGGTGCCGAGCGCGGCGAGGGTGCGGTCCAGGTCGGCGCGCGAGGACGAGGAGATCCCCACCACGCCGACCATCGCGGCGATGCCGATGGCGATGCCGAGCGCCGACAGGAACGCCCGCAGCGGACGGGTGCGCAGCCCCACCGCGCCGACCTTCATCACGTCCCCCGGCCACATCCGGGCCGGGCGCAGCGCCTCGGCGGCGGCCATCAGGCCACCCCCCGCGCGGCCGCGACGTCCAGGCCGGACGCGCCGCCGGTCGCGCCGCCGGACGCGCCGCCGGTCGCGCCGTCGACAGCGTTGTCGGTCGCGCTGTCGGACACGACGCGGCCGTCGCGCATGCGCACCTGCCGGGGCAGCGCCGCGGCGATGTCCCGGTCGTGCGTGATGATCACGACGGTGGTGCCGGCGGCGTTCAGCTCCCGCAGCAGCGCCATGACCCCGGCCCCCGAGACGGAGTCGAGCGCGCCGGTCGGCTCGTCGGCCAGCAGCAGCGGCGGTTCCCCCGCCACGGCCCGCGCGATCGCCACGCGCTGCCGCTCGCCGCCGGACAGCTCCAGCGGACGGTGGTCCAGCCGGTGCCCGAGCCCCACCCGCTCCAGCGCCGCGGCCGCCCGGCGGCGCCGTTCGGCGGGCCGTATCCCCTGGTACAGCAGTCCGTCGGCGACGTTGTCGAGCGCCGGGGTGCCCGGCGCCAGGTGGTACTGCTGGAACACGAACCCGATGCGCCGGGCCCGCAGCGCCGACAGCTCGGCGTCCGACAGCCCGCCGACCTCGTACCCGTCGATGCGCACGGTGCCGGACGTGGGCCGGTCCAGGGTGCCCAGCACGTTGAGCATCGTGGACTTGCCCGAGCCGGACGGCCCCACGATCGCCACCAGCTCGCCGGCGGCGATCTCCAGGGACACGCCGTCGAGCGCGGTCACCCCGCCCGGATAGGTCCTGGTGACGTCCGTCAGCGAGATCACTTCGGCATCCCCACGACCGTGCCCTCGGCGATGCCGTTCCCCGAGACCTCGACCTTGCCGTCGGCGAACAGGCCGGTGCGCACCGGCACGTACGACGACCGGCCGCCCTGGACCACCTCGACGCCGAAGCCGCCCTCGCGCAGCGCCAGCAGCGCCGCGATCGGCACGGTCAGCACGTTCTCGCGGGTGCCCGCGGTGAAGGTGACGTCCACCGCGGCCATCGCGTACGGCGCGGCGATCTTCTGCGCCCCGCTCCCCCTGAGCTCGACGGTGACCTCCACCTTGGTCTGCGGTTCCTCCCCGTTGCCGCCGGGTTCGATCACCGTGGACACCTCGTCGACCCGGCCCTCGACCTTCCGGTCGTCGGGCATGGTGACCTCCACGTCGGCGCCCTCCTTGGCCAGGCGCTGGTCGGTGGCCTCCAGTTGCACGGTGACGGCCTTCTCGGTGCCGGTGTAGTTGAGCACCTTGCGGCCGGGCGAGGTGGGGTCGCCCTCCCCCGCCTCCAGGCTGTCGACGCGGATCGCGCCGGGCGTGAACAGCACCCGGCCGAGCTCCACGACGCCGGTCTCGTCGAGGCCCCGGTCGTCCTGCCATTCCCGGACGGCCTCGGCGGTGTCTCCGGTGTACTCGTCGTCCACGGTGAACCCGTCGTAGCCGAGGGCCTGGAGGTTGCGTTCGAGCTGGCGGACGTCCTCGCCCTCCACGCCGGAACGCAGCGGGCGGTACATGGGCCGCGACCCGTACATCAGCGTCACCGGCTTGTCGTCCACCCGGTACACCGTCTTGCCGCGGGTGATCTGGTCGCCGCTCTTGGGCAGGCCGGTGAGCGTGCCCTGCAGGCGGCTGGTCGCGGCGGTCTGCTCCCCGTAGGCCAGCACCCCGTCGGCGTCCTGGGTGTCGCGCAGCGTCTCCCGGGTGACCTTGGTGGTGTTGGGCGGCAGCCCGCGCGCCGTCTGCTCCGACGTGGCGTCGCCGGTGAGGTTCAGGGCGGCGGCGGTGGCCGCGCCGCCCGCCGCCACCACGGCCGCCGCGGCGACGATCTTCGTCCGGCGGGAGCGGCCGCGGCGCCGCTGCCGCCGCGACGGCTGCGGCGGATTCGGCGGGTCCTCCGGCCCGGACGTCGGCGTGCCGGGCGGCGCCTGGTCGGTGAGCGTCTCGCGGGCCTCGGGCCGCCGCCCGTCCGGGCCCGCGACCCTCTGGTCCTCGTGCCCCTCCACAGTGGTCACTTCCCGGCTCCGCCGCCCGCCGGGCCGCCCAGGACGTCCTGGCACTTCTGCTGGGCGCTCTCAAGGTCCGGGTCGTCGCCGATCGCCTTCTTGTCGATGAAGATGCCGCGCTGGCCGGGCTTGGGGTCGGGGAACTTCTCCACCCCGTTCTTGCGCATGCACTCGGCGAACTCGCGCTGCCGCTGCTCCATCTTCGGGTCCGAGCCGCCCCGGGAGTTCTGCTGCGGGCTGTACTGGCGGCACGCCTCCATGGCCTTCTGCATCGTCTGCTCCTGGCCCGGCTTGGCCTTGACCATCACCCGCCCGTCCTTCGGGTCCTCCATGTCGATGCCGTTCTTGCGCATGCACTCGGCGAACTTGACGCCCATCTCCTCCGGGCTGAGGCCGGCGGCGTTGGCGGGCTTGGTCGAGTTCCCGCCGTTCACCGTGGCCACCCCGCCGTCGCCGTCGTCTCCGCCGCCGCACCCGGTCAGGGCGAGGGCGAGTGCCAGCGGCATCGCCGCGAGGGCGCCGCGCGTCCGAAGCTTCATCGTCTGCTCCTCGATTGCTCCGCGGTCGGGCCCGACGGCTCCGACCGGACGCACGGCATGCAACTCGACCGCCTGTTTCCCCTCCGTTTCCTGCGTCCCGCGGGTTCCAGGCGCTCGCCTGACAGCGTTCTCCTAACAGAAAGGAAACGCCGCGCCCGTCACGATGGCCCGTGGCGAACGCGCGTCCGGCGGAGAGGAGCGGCATGCGGGTGCTGGTGGTGGAGGACGAGCGGATGCTCGCCGAGGCGATCGCCGAGTGGCTGCGGGACGAGGCGCACGCCGTCGACCTCGCGCACGACGGCGCGGCGGCGCTGGAACGCCTGGCGGTCAACGACTACGACGTCGTCGTCCTGGACCGCGACCTGCCCGCCGTGCACGGCGACGAGGTGTGCCGCGAGCTGGTGGACGGCGGCTCGGCCACGCGGGTGCTGATGCTCACCGCCGCCGCCGAGGTCACCGACCGGGTGGAGGGGCTGGGCCTGGGCGCCGACGACTACCTCACCAAGCCGTTCGCGTTCGCCGAGCTGGCCGCCCGGGTGCTGGCGCTCGGCCGGCGGGCCCGCCCGGCCGCGCCGCCGGTGCTGCGCCGCGCTGGCATCTCCCTGGACCCGGCGCGCCGCCGGGTGTTCCGGGACGGCCGCTACGTCCCGCTGGCCCGCAAGGAGTTCGCCGTGCTGGCCGAACTGCTGCGCGCCGACGGGGCGGTGGTGTCCGCCGAGGGGCTGCTGGAGAAGGCGTGGGACGAGCACGCCGACCCGTTCACCGGCGCCGTCCGGCTCACCATCCTCAAGCTGCGCCGCAAGCTCGGCGAACCGCCCGTCATCGAGACCGTCAAGGGAGCGGGGTACCGGATTCCATGAGGCCGACCATGACGCCGACCATGACGCCGAACGTGCGGAGTGCCGCCGCGCCGGCGGACGCGCCCGCCCGGCCGCGGCGCATGTCGCTGCGCGCCCGGCTCACCCTGACCTACGCCGCGCTGTTCCTGGTCGCGGGCGTGGTGCTGCTCGGCGTGACGTACGCGCTGTTCACCCAGAAGATCTCCGAGGGCCGCATCAAGGTGATCGCGACGATGCAGCAGCGGACCGGCGGGCCGGGCGGCGCGGGCGACGGCGCGGCGCAGCAGTCCCAGCGCTACACGATCGGCGGTCCCGGCGGCGAACCGGTCACCGGCACGGAGCTGGAACGGCTGGCCCGCGAGCAGAGCGAGCGGCTGCGCGAGGCCGCGGTCACGTCGCTGGTCACGCAGGGCGGCGTCGCGCTGGCCGTGGTCGGCGGTGCGGCCGCCGGGTTCGGCTGGCTGATCGCGGGACGCACGCTGGCCCCGCTGCACCGCGTCACCGAGACCGCCCGGCGCATCGCCGCCGCCCCCGCCGCCGACCGCGGCCTGCACGAGCGGATCGCGCTGCGCGGCCCGGACGACGAGGTCAAGGAGCTGGCCGACACCTTCGACACCATGCTGGAGCGGCTCGACCAGTCCTTCGACGGGCAGCGCCGCTTCGTCGCCAACGCCTCGCACGAGCTGCGCACCCCGCTCACGCTCGGCCGGGCGCTGGTGGAGCTGGCCATGCACCGCAGGTCCGCCTCGGCCGACGTCCGGCAACTCGGGGAGAGCCTGCTGCTGATCAACGCCCGGCACGAACGGCTGATCGACGGCCTGCTGCTGCTCGCCCGCTCCGACCAGGAGATCACCGAACGGGCCCCGGTCGACCTGGCCGACGTGGTGGGGCACGTCGCCGTCCAGACCGGGGCGGAGGCGGAGGCGGCCGGGGTGCGGGTGCACGAGCAGGCGGACGAGGCGCCCACCTCGGGCGACGCGCTGCTGCTGGAACGGCTCGTGCAGAACCTGGTGGAGAACGGCATCCGGCACAACGTCCCCGACGGCGGCTGGGTACGGGTGTCCAGCCGCACCCGCGGGGACGGCCGGGTGGAGGTCGAGGTGGCCAACACCGGGCCGGTCGTGCCCCCGTACGAGATCACCGGCCTGTTCGAGCCGTTCCGCCGCATGAACCGCGACCGCGTCGTCGACACCAAGGGCGCCGGGCTCGGGCTGTCCATCGTGCGGTCGATCGCGCGCGCCCACGGCGGCGCCGTCACCGCCGTGCCGCGCGAGGGCGGCGGTCTGGTGGTGACCGCCGTGCTGCCCGCCGAGCGGAGTGCGGGCGCGATCATGTACCCGGCGGGTAGCCGGACGGTCCCGGTCGGCTGAACACCCGCCCGGAACCTCCGCCTGCGATCGCAGGGTTTTTCGCTGGCGGCGTACGCAGGAAGGTTCAGCGAACGCCAGGGGGTTGAATGCTGGGTACGCACTCCTAAGGGGAGGAAGACCCTCCTTGAGGGAACCGGCGCCCGAGGAGCGACGACATGTTCGAAAGGTTCACCGACCGCGCGCGGCGGGTTGTCGTCCTGGCCCAGGAAGAGGCCAGGATGCTC
>NZ_BAAAZG010000064.1:0-41832 GCF_039536785.1 Actinomadura miaoliensis | reverse complement strand
CGCCGTCCGGCCCGCCGGGCGGGATGTCGGCCGATGATTTTCGGGCGTGCGAATCAGGTGATTTTGAACAAAGAACGCCGCCGTGTTGACGATTTCCTCGCCGCCGGACGGTGCCTACACGGAAAACCGGGGCGAGCTGGAACGAATCCGCTCCGATCACCCTCCACGGTCCGGCGGCGGGGCGGCCGCTGCGCCCGCCGTGCGCTCTGGCGGGCGCGGGCGGCCCGGCCGCGGGCCGCACGGCGCGCATGTCCCGCCGAGGGGGGAATCACCTGACTTCGGCAGCTCGTCCGAGTATGCCCGGGAATAAGCGATCAGTACGGATGGTAGGCATTGGGCGAGCCCGCCGGCCCCGGTGGTTCCTCCCGTCGGGGTGTGCGGGCGCCGCCGTCTACAAGGAGATGCCGTGCCATCAGGGTCGACACGCGCCAGCCGCCGTCATGGGGCCCGCCCCCGGGCCAGCCGCCGTCCTGATGGAGAGCATCCTCCGAGACCCCGCGTCAGCCCCGGCGTCCTGCGCGAGGGGATGCGGGTGCTGTGGGTCGCGGTCAAGGCCGAGCCGCGGGTGTTCACCCTGTCGGTGCTGGCCAGCGGGCTGTACGCGGCGATGACCGTGGGCACCGCGCAGGTGCTGGGCTGGGTCACCGAGGAGGTGGTGCTCCCGGCGTTCCGCTCCGGCGACACCACGGCGGGCGCGCTGGCCGGGGCCGCGACGGCGATCCTCGCGGTCGCGCTGTTCAAGGCGCTCGGCGTGGCGGGCCGCCGGTTCTACGCCGGGCTCATGCAGTACCGCATGCAGGCCCGCTACCGGCGGGCGGTCACCCGCCAGTACCTGCGGCTCCCCCTGGCCTGGCACCACCGCCATCCCACCGGGCAGCTGCTGTCGAACGCCAACGCGGACGTGGAGGCGGTGTGGGCGCCGATCGCGCCGCTGCCGATGGCGGTCGGCGTGGTGTTCATGCTGCTGATCGCGGCCGTGTCGATCCTGCTCACGGACGTGATGGTGGCCGTCGTCGGCTTCCTGGTCTTTCCGGCGGTGGCGCTGCTGAACGTCCTGTACCAGCGGCGTCTGTCGCCCGTCGCCACCCGCGCCCAGCAGCTGCGCGCCGAGGTCAGCGAGGTCGCGCACGAGAGCTTCGAGGGCGGCCTGGTGGTCAAGACGCTGGGGCGCGAGCACGACGAGACGGAGCGGTTCGCCGAGCGCGCGCGGGCGCTGCGCGACGCCAACGTGGCGGTCGGCCGCATCCGGGGGCTGTTCGATCCGGTGCTGGAGGCGCTGCCCAACCTGGGGGTGCTGGCGGTGCTGCTGGTGGGGTCGATCCGTCTGGAGGCCGGGGCCATGACGGAGGGCGACCTGGTTCACGTGGCGTATCTGTTCACGTTGCTGGCCTGGCCGATCCGCGCGCTGGGCTGGGTACTGGCCGAGGTGCCGCGCAGCGTCGTCGGCTGGAAGCGTGTCCGGGGGGTGCTGGACGCCACCGGTTCCCTGCCGTACGGCGACCGTTCCCTGGGCCAGGGCAACGCGGCGGCGCTGGAGGTGCGCGACGTCCGCTTCGCCTATGAGTCCGCGGACGAGGACGGGGACGCCTCCGTCAACGTGCTGCACGACGTGTCGTTCTCCGCCACACCCGGCCGGACGATCGCCGTGGTCGGCCCCACGGGTTCGGGCAAGTCGACCCTGACGTCCCTGCTGGTACGGCTGGTCGACCCGGCCGACGGGTCGGTGCTGCTGGACGGCGTGGACGCCCGCGACCTGCGACGCGGCGGCGTGGCCGAGACGGCGGCCCTGGTGCCGCAGCAGACGTTCCTGTTCGACGACACCGTGCGCGGCAACGTCACCCTGGGTCTGGACGTCCCGGACGAGCGCGTGTGGGAGGCGCTGCGTCTGGCGCAGGCCGACGGCTTCGTCGCGGCCCTTCCCGACGGTCTCGACACCCGCGTGGGGGAACGCGGAGCGACCCTGTCGGGCGGGCAACGGCAACGTCTGGCGCTGGCACGTGCCGTGGTGCGGCGCCCCCGGCTTCTGGTGCTGGACGACGCGACGTCCAGCGTCGACCCCCAGGTGGAGGCGCGGATCCTGGGGGCGCTGCGGGACGCGCAGTCGGCCGGCGGGGGCGGCGCGACCGTGGTGGTGGTCGCCTACCGCAAGGCCACGATCGCGCTCGCCGACGAGGTCGTCTACGTCGAGCACGGCCGCGTCGCCGCCCGGGGCACCCACGCCGAGCTGCTGGAACGCTCCGAGGGCTACCGCGCGCTCGTCAACGCCTACGAGCGCGCCGAGGTCGAGCACCAGCTCATGGGCGAGCAGGCCGGCCCCGGGGAGGCCGACAGCGAGGAGGCTGTGGCGTGACCACGCTCAACGAGGCGGCCGTCGGCGAGGGCGCCCTGACCACGCTGCGCCGCGGACTGCGGCTCAGCCCCGAGTTCCGCGCGGGCCTGGCCGGGACGCTGCTGCTGGCGCTGCTGGCGACGGCGGGCCGGGTGGTGGTGCCGATCGCGGTGCAGCAGACGATCGACAAGGGGCTGGGCGGGCCCGACGGCCCCGACATCGGGTTCGTCCGCACCGCCGTGCTGGCGTGCGCGCTGGCGGTGGCCGTGACGGCGCTGAGCGCCTACGCGATGAACGTGCGGCTCTACCGGACCACCGAGTCCGGGCTGGCCACGCTGCGGATCAAGGCGTTCCGGCACGTGCACGACCTGTCCATGCTCACCCAGAGCTCCGAGCGGCGCGGGGCGCTGGTGTCGCGGGTGACCGGCGACGTGGACCAGATCAGCCAGTTCATGCAGTGGGGCGGGCTGCTGATCATCGTGTCGACGGGGCAGCTGGTGGTGGCCAGCGTGCTCATGGCGGTGTACTCCTGGCCGCTGGCGCTGCTGGTGTGGGCGGCGTTCGTGCCGCTGGCGTTCGCGCTGCGCCGCTTCCAGCGGCTGATCTCGGGCGCCTACACCCGGGTCCGGGAGCGGATGGGCGACCTGCTGGCCGTGGTGAGCGAGGCGGTGGTGGGCGCCTCGGTGATCCGCGCCTACGCGGCCGAGGACCGCACCGCCCGCCGCGTCGACGAGACCGTCGAGGAGCACCGGCGGGCGCAGACCCGGGCGCAGGGCCTGGTGGCGCTGACGTTCCCGTCCAGCGAGCTGGTGGCGGCCGTGGCGACCGCCGCCGTCGTCGTGGCGGGGACGCTGCTGGGCGTGGGCGGCGACCTGACGGCCGGGGAGCTGGTGGCGTTCCTGTTCCTGGTCACCCTGTTCGTCAGCCCGATGCAGACCGCCACGGAGGTGCTCAACGAGGCGCAGAACGCGATCGCCGGGTGGCGGCGGGTGCTGGGCGTGCTGGACACCGTGCCGGACGTGGCCGACCCGGGCGGCGAGGGCGAGGTGCTGCCGCGCGGGCCCATCGAGGTGCGGTTCGAGGACGTCGAGTTCGCCTATCCCGGCGGGCCGCCCGTGCTGCACGACGTGAACGTGGACATCGCCCCCCGCAGCCGCGTCGCGGTCGTGGGCGAGACGGGCTCGGGCAAGACGACGTTCGCCAAGCTGCTGACCCGGCTCATGGACCCGACGTCCGGGCGCGTGCTGGTGGACGGCGTGCCCCTGGACCGGGTGCGGTTCTCCTCCCTGCGCGAGCGCATCGTCATGGTGCCGCAGGACGGCTTCCTGTTCGACGCCACCCTCGGCGACAACATCCGCTACGGGCGGCCGGACGCCACCGACGAGGAGGTGCTGCGGGCGCTGACGGAGCTGGGCCTGGGCGACTGGCTGGAGGGCCTGCCCCGCGGCCTGGACACGCCCGTGGGGCAGCGCGGCGAGTCCCTGTCGGCGGGCGAGCGGCAGCTGGTGGCGCTGGCGCGCGCCTACATCGCCGACCCGGACCTGCTGGTGCTGGACGAGGCCACGTCCGCCGTCGACCCGGCCACCGAGGTGCGCATCCAGCGCGCGCTGGACGGGGTGACGCGGGGCCGCACGGCCATCTCCATCGCCCACCGGCTGTCCACGGCCGAGGCCGCCGACGAGGTGCTGGTGTTCGACGCGGGACGGATCGTCCAGCGCGGCCCCCACGCCGAGCTGGTCGCCGTCCCCGGCGTCTACGCCGACCTGCACGCGTCGTGGATCGCCCAGCGCCGCATCTAGCCGTACCGAGCCGGAGGGCCGCCGCGGTCCGCTCCCGCGGCGGCCGGCGATTCGCCGAGGTAAAGCACTTGCCGGTTTTGTGGTCGGGTGCGCATTCTGCTTGGGTGAGCAACGAGGTCGTGTTGGAATCAGCTGGCACGCTGCACGGACAACTGCAGCGGGGCCTGGGACGGGCCGCGCGTCGCGCGGCCGACAAGCCGGGTGCGGGCGAGTTCGTCTACGACTGCATACGCCGGGACCCACGCTGGGACCCGCTCTGTGAAGCACGCGGCCTCTATTACGCGCGTTTGATGGTGGACCTGGAACTGCCCGTCGGCCCGGTGGCCGAGCACCTGTTCGACCCGTCCGACCATACCGACGGCGACGGCCGGCGGGTGCAGCTGGCGCTGGACGTGCTGGCGGACCTGGTGCGGCTCAGCCGCCGGGAGGCGGCGTCGGCGCTGTACCGGTACGCCGAGGAGGGCACCCACTGGTTCGACGCCATCGACACGCTGGTCGACCTGGGCGATCCGGCGTTGACGCACGGCCTGGACGAGCTGGTGACGGCACGGTGCAACGAGTCCGCGCTGGACGCCCTGGTGGCGGGCCCGCACAATCCGGTGATCGAGAGCTGGGCGGCGCGGCAGCCGCGGATCGCCGACGCCCTGGCCCGGCGCCGCGAGACCGGTCGTGCCCGCCGCCCCGGGGTCGGCGGCGACCGGGCCCAGCGGACCGAGGCCGAGCTTCTGGAGGCCGCCCGGCGGCGCGACGACGGGGCCGTGGCGGCCATATTCGAGCTCGGCCGCAGACGCGCCCCGGCCCTGCTGGACCTGGCCGAGGAGCTGCTGCCGCAGCGGCCGAGCCGATGGGGCGGGGCGGTGTGCCGGGCGTTGCGCGAGTACGGCCCCGAGGCGGTGCCACGGGCGCGGGCGTGGGCGACGGCCCGCGGCGGGTGCCAGGACATGGCGCTGGACATCCTGGCCCGCTACGGCACCCGCCAGGACATCCCGTTGTTGATGAGCGAGCTGCGCGACGCCCTGGACCGGCGCGACTGGGGCGACGCGGCCGGGCCGATCGAGGGCCTGGGCAGGTTGCGCGCCGGTGAGGCCGTGCCGTTGCTGAAGACCGCTTGGACCGAGTCGACCTACGCGTTCCTGCGTCCGCGCGTGCTGACCGCCTTGACCCGTACCGCGCCGCACACCGCCGAGTCCTACACCGTCGAGGGGCTGTGGGACTGCGAGGAGGGCGTGCGCCAGGTCGCCGCCGAAACCGTCCCCCTCACCCGTGAGACCCGCATCCGCCTGCAGCGCCTCCATCACGACGCCGCCGAGGAACCCTCCGTGCGCGCCTCCGCCGCCGGGCGTCTCATGACCTGAACCACCGCGCCCCCTCCCCCGGCCACGGCTGAACCCCGTGGAAGCGTCCGCCCGTACCTGTGGGCGAATCGCTCAACTCTTCCCGGGGAGGACGGGCCATGGTCTCCGACAATCACCGATCGCCCTTGAGGGCCGCCCTGCTGTGCGGTGCCGCCGCGGTCCTGCTGCCGCTGGCGGCCGGCTGCACGGGGCAGGCGGACGGCAGCGAGGCGGGCGGGCAGGGCCAGGTGAAGCAGGCCCAGCCCGCCACCGCCGAGCAGCTCGCCCAGCAGACAGGGTGCACGCTGAGCGGCGTCCGCAAGGTGGCGGACCTGTCCCAGGGCGCCTGCCAGACGGGCAAGGGACGCTTCACGGTGGTCAGCTTCACCACCGACCAGGGGCAGCAGGCCTGGCTGGAGGAGGCCAAGCCCTGGGGCGGGTCGTACCTGGTGGGGCCGCGGTGGGTCGTCGTCAGCACCGAGCAGACGCTGAAGTCGCTGCAGGAGGACCTGGGCGGGCAGATCCAGCACGGCGCCGACCACAGCGGCGGAGGCCACCAGGGCGGCGGGGCGGGCCACCAGGGCGGCTGACACGCCAGGGCAGGCGCGCAGGGGCTCGCGGGAAGGCGCGGGCATCGCCGCCGGGTACTACTTTCGGCCTCGGGGAGTTCACTCTCCAGGAGGGGCGGCGGGCGGGGGCCCGGCGCCTAGACTCACGGGCATGTTCCCCTCTGTTCGGCGAGCACTGACCGTACTGCCGTTCGCGCTGCTGCCCCTGACCGCCGTGGCGGCGTGCAGCAGCGAGGGCGCCACGACCGACTGCAACGTGAACTCCTGCACCATCACCTTCGACCGCGGTGTCGAGGCCAGCGCGTCCATCCTGGGCGTCAAGGCGGAGCTGGTGAGCGTGCAGGGCGACACCGTCACGCTCAAGGTGGCCGGCCAGCAGATCACCGTGCCCCGGGGCGAGGCCGAGCAGGCCGAAGGCTTCGACGTCTCCGTCCAGTCGGTCACCCAGGACAAGGTCGTCGTCAAGATCTCCAACAACGGCTGACGCGACGGCGGGGCGGGCCGGCCTCCGGCGGATGTCGGTCCCGCCCCGTAGGATCCGCTCATGCGTTCGATGACCCGTTCGATGGGGGATGCCGCGCGCCGCGCGCGGGCGGCGGCGCGGCACCGGCTGGCCCCGGCGGCGCGCACCGACGACGTCGCCGAGATCGCCCGCTCCCTCGTGGCGCTGCACGCCACCGACCCGGCCACGGTGTTCCTGTCGGTGGCCGCGCGCAGCCGCACCGCGACGCACGAGGCGGTGGAGAAGGCCCTCTACGACGACCGGACGCTGCTGCGGATGCTGGCGATGCGCCGCACCATGTTCGTCGTCCCCGTCGACCTGGTCCCGGCGCTGCAGGCGTCCTGCGCCACGCCCCTGGCCGCCAAGCAGCGCCGCACCTACAGCCGCATCATCGAGCGGGCCGGGGTCGTCGACGACGTGGACGCCTGGTTCGGCGAGGTGCTGGAGGCGGCGCACCGCGCGCTGCTGGCGCGCGGTGAGGCGACCGGGGCGCAGCTCAGCGCCGACGAGCCGCGCCTGCGCACGCAGGTCGACCCGGCGCCGGGCAAGTCGTACTCGCGTCCCACCAGCATCACCACGTGGGTGCTGGTCACGCTGGGCTGCGAGGGACGGGTCGTGCGGGGCCGCCCCAACGGTTCGTGGATCAGCAGCCAGTACGTGTGGTCGCCCGTCGAGACGTGGCTGCCCGGCGGCATCCCCGAGATGCCCGCGGACGACGCGCGCGCCGAGCTGGTCACCCGCTGGCTGCGGTCGTTCGGCCCCGCCCCCGTCTCCGACCTGAAGTGGTGGACGGGCTGGACCGCGGGCGAGGTGAAGAAGACCCTGGCCAGCCTGGACGTCGTCGAGGTCGGCCTGGACGGCGGCGGCACCGGCGTCATGCTGGCCGCCGACGCCGACGCCGACGCGCCCGCCGGGGGCCGGGACGCCGACCCGTGGGCGGCGCTGCTGCCCGCCCTGGACCCCACCCCCATGGGCTGGCAGGAGCGCGGCTGGTTCCTCGGCGGGCACGCGCCGATGCTGTTCGACCGCAGCGGCAACATCGGCCCCACGGTCTGGTGGGACGGCCGCGTCGTCGGCGGCTGGGCGCAGCGGCCGGACGGGGAGGTCGTCACGCGCCTGCTGGAGGACGTGGGCGCCGACGCCCGCGCCGCGATCGACGCCGAGGCCGCCCGCATCGCCGCCTTCCTCGGCGACGTGCGGGTCACTCCGCGTTTCCGCACGCCGCTGGAGCGTGAACTCTCGTCCTGACGGGGGCCGCAGGGGGCCGCCCCCCTCACCGAACGCGCGGATGATCCGTCAAGATGGGGGCATGCCCGCCGAACGCATGCTTCCCACTCCCGAGGCCGAGGACCTCCTCGCGCTGACCCGCGAGATCGTCCGCAAGGAGCTGGCGCCGCGCGCCGCGCCCGCCGAGGAGGCCGAGGACTTCCCGCGCGAGATCTTCCGGCTGCTCGGCAGGTCCGGGCTGCTGGGCCTGCCCTACCCGGAGGAGGTCGGCGGCGGAGGCCAGCCGTACGAGGTCTACCTGCAGGTGCTGGAGGAGATCGCGGCGGTGTGGGCGTCGGTGGCGGTGGGCGTCAGCGTGCACACGCTGTCGTGCTACCCGCTGGCGGTGTTCGGCACCGACGAGCAGCGCAAGCGGCTGCCCGAGCTGCTCGGCGGCGAGCTGCTGGGCGGGTACGCGCTGTCGGAGGCGCACGCCGGCTCGGACGCGGGCGCGCTGAGCACCCGGGCCGTGCCGGACGAGGACGGCGCGGCCTACCGCGTCACCGGCACCAAGACCTGGATCACCCACGGCGGCGAGGCCGACTTCTACACGCTGTTCGCCCGCACCTCCGACACGGGCTCGCGCGGCATCAGCTGCTTCCTGGTCGAGGGGCGGATGCCGGGCCTGACGTTCGGGCCGCCCGAGCGCAAGATGGGGCTGACCGGCTCCACCACCGCGCAGCTGCACTTCGACGACGTGCGGGTGCCGGCGGAGCGGCGGGTCGGCGACGAGGGCCAGGGGTTCCCGATCGCGCTGTCGGCGCTGGACTCGGGCCGCCTGGGCATCGCCGCCTGCGCGGTCGGCCTGGCGCAGGGCGCCCTGGACCACGCGGTCGGGTACGCGGCGCGGCGCGAGCAGTTCGGCCGTCCCGTCATCGCCAACCAGGGGCTGGCGTTCATGCTGGCCGACATGGCGGCCGCGGTGGAGTCGGCGCGGGCCACGTACCTGGAGGCGGCCCGCCGCCGCGACCGGGGCCTGCCGTTCTCCCGCCAGGCGTCGGTGGCCAAGCTGGTGGCGACGGACGCGGCGATGCGCGTCACCACCGACGCGGTGCAGGTTCTCGGCGGGTACGGCTACACCCGCGACTTCCCGGTCGAGCGGTACATGCGCGAGGCCAAGGTCATGCAGATCTTCGAGGGCACCAACCAGATCCAGCGCATGGTGATCGGCCGTCACCTGGCTCGCACGGCGGCGCTGCACGACGCGACGTGACGGCGCCGGCACCGGCGACGGCACCGGCGGCGGCCCGCCGGGGCGGGGCTCAGGGCATGCCGTAGAACAGGCGGCGCCGGGTGAGACGGCGCCGCACGAAGATCACCACGAGGCTCACCGCGCCGGTGACGGCCAGGGCCATGGCCGCCAGGGCGGCCAGTCCCAGCAGGCCGTGCACGGCGTCGTCCGGCGCGATCATGAGGCGGGAGACGGCGCCCGCGCAGGTGAGCCGGGTCGGCCCGGACGCCGGAGCCCGGAACGAGGCGACGAAGCGGTAGCCGTGCCGGCGGGTGGCGCTCCACGGGTCCGTCCTGGTCAGCGCGAGCGGCACCGACCACGCGCCGACGGTGGCCGCGCACGAGGCGGGCGCCGGCGTCCCGCTCGGGACGTACAGCAGGTAGCGGCGTCCGGCGGCCAGGTCGGGCCGCATCGTGCCGCGCCCGTCGACGACGACCGGGTCGGCCTGGGCGGCCTCGGAGGCGTCCCAGGTGGCGGCGATCACGGCCGTCATCCCGATGACCGCGGCCAGCAGCAGCACGACGGGCAGGGCGTACCAGCCGACGGCCGGGCGGACCGGCGGCGGGCCCGCGCTCCGCAGCGCCCCGCGCGCACGCGGCCCTGTCGGCGAGTAGTGCCCGGCCCACATTGTCGGCCCTCCCCGTACCCGTGATCGCCCGATGCCAGCCGTCGGGACCCCTGCCTCCGTGTTGACCTGCCCGAATTCACGGTCACGTCACGTAAGGAAATGATGGCGAAGCGTCGCCGCGCGGGCCCCGGCGGGGGTCCTGGCCAGGAGAAGGGCGGCCATGGCCAGACGCCGCGCGAGCGGCTACCGTTATTACCAGGTAGTAGCCACGAGATGCGGAGTTCCCATGGCCCTCAGGGACCGCCTGGATCGACTGCCGCCGCCGCCGATCCGCCTGACCCGCTCCCTCCCCCGCTACACCGTCGAGCGCGACATCCCGGTCGCCATGCCGGACGGGGTGACGCTGCTGGCCGACCGGTACGTCCCGCGCGGCGTGCGGTCCGCGCCAACCATCCTGGTGCGGACGCCGTACGGGCGGCGCGGCCCCGCCGCCGTGCTGAACGGCCTGCCGTTCGTGCCGTTCGGGTTCCAGCTGCTGGTGCAGAGCGTGCGCGGCACGTTCGGGTCGGGGGGCGAGTTCGACCCGCTCGGCAACGAGCGGGAGGACGGGCTGGCCACGGTCGCCTGGCTGCGCGAGCAGCCGTGGTTCGACGGGTCGTTCGCCACCTACGGGGCCAGCTACCTGGGCTACTCGGCGTGGGCGCTGGCGGCCGAGGCCGGGCCCGAGCTGAAGGCGATGGCCCTGCAGATCACCGCGTCGTCGTTCCGGGAGGCCGCGTACGTGGGCGGCTCCTTCGCCCTGGAGTCCACGCTGGGCTGGACGGAGCTGACCCGCCGCCAGACCTCGACGCTCGGCCTGCTCACCGCGCCGCTGCTGTCGCGGCGCCGCGCCCTGCGCGCGGCCCGCTCGCTGCGCCCGCTGTCGGAGCTGGACGTGCTGGCGGGCGGCGAGCCGATGCGCTTCTACCGCGACCTGCTGGCCAACCACGAGTCCGGTGCCGACTACTGGCGGCGCCGCGACTTCAGCGGCACGGTCGGGCAGGTCGGGGCGCCGGTCACGCTGCTGGGCGGCTGGTACGACGTGTTCCTGCCCTGGGAGATCAAGGACTACCTGGCGCTGCGGGCCGCGGGGCACCGCCCGTACCTGACCATCGGGCCGTGGTGGCACGCCGACGCCCGGCACAACCTGGTGTCGTTCCGCGAGGCGCTGGCCTGGTTCAAGGCGCACCTGCGCGGCGACTTCTCCGCCGTGCGCGCCAACCCCGTCCGCCTTTACGTGACGGGGTCGCGCGAGTGGCGCGACTACCGCGACTGGCCGCCCCCCGGGATGCGGCAGGAACGCTGGCACCTGCACGGGGGCGGGGGGCTCGGCGAGGACGGCCCCCAGGACATCCGGCCCAGCGCCTACCGCTTCGACCCGTCCGACCCCACGCCCGCCCTGGGCGGCCCCTCGCTGCTGGGTTCGTCCAAGCCGGTCGACAACCGGCCCCTGGAGAAGCGGCGGGACGTGCTGGTGTTCACCTCGGCCGTGCTGAGGAAGGACCTGGATCTCATCGGGCCCGTCGTCGCGGACCTGTTCGTGCGGTCCAGCCGCGAGCACACCGACTTCCTGGTCCGGCTGTGCGACGTGGCGCCCGACGGCACGTCGCGCAACGTCTGCGAGGGCGGGCTGCGCCTCGATCCGGACCATCCGGTCGCCGACAAGCCGGTGGGGACGGAGGGCGTGCGGCGGGTGGCGATCGACCTGTGGCCGATCGGACACCGCTTCTGCCGCGGCCACCGCGTCCGGGTGCACGTCACCAGCGGCGCCTACCCGAAGGTGGCCGTCAATCCCGGCACGGGCGAGCCGCTGGCCACCGCGGCGGCCCCCGGCGTCCCCGCCGACCAGGAGGTCTTCCACGACCCCGACCACCCGTCGGCGATCCTGCTGCCCGTCGTGGAACGCTCCCCCGAGGCCGCCGTCTCCGACCCCGGAGCCGAGGATTCGTCCGATTTTGGGGCGTGTTGATATTCTTGCGTGTTGTGATCGGTTCGACGACGTCGCTGCGCATGGTGCTGTTCACCATGACGCTGGCCTGCGTCGACGACGGCCTGTGTCGCGCCTGACCGCGATCCCCGCCGTCCCCGTCCGCTGAGCCGAAACCCGATCTTCTTCCCCATCCCCCCGGCCGCGTGTGCTCCCCTACGTCCGCGCGCGCTTGGGAAACCCCTGGAGTCCGCACTGTGACGACCCTCGCTCCGTCCCGCCTGCTGTCCCCCGCCGTCACCGCCTCCCCGCCCCCGGACGCCGAGCCCGCCCCGCCCGTACGCCGCGTACCGCTCCTGGTCGCGTCCCTCATCTCGGTGGCGCTCACCGCGTACGTGTGGGCGCGGCACGGGGCCAAGCCCGGCGTCCTGCTGCTGCTGGGCCTGGGCCTCGGGCTGGCCCTGTTCCACTCCCGTTTCGGATTCACCTCGGCCTGGCGGCAGCTGGTGGCCGTGGGCAACGGCACCGGCCTGCGCGCCCACGCCCTGCTGCTCGGCACCACCGCCACCCTGTTCGCCCTGATCATCGGCACGGGCACCGGGCTGTTCGGGACGGTCCCGGCCCCGTCGTCGGGCGACCTGGGCGTCGGCGTGGTCGCCGGGGCGTTCCTGTTCGGCGTCGGCATGCAGCTCGGCGGCGCCTGCGCGTCCGGCACGCTGTTCGCCGTCGGCTCCGGGCAGTCGGCGGTCCTGCTCACCCTCGGCGGGTTCGTCGCCGGGTCGGTGCTCTACACCTGGCAGTACGACCTGGTCGACGACCTGCCCGCCGTGCCGGGCGTGGTGCTGGCCGACCACATCGGCTGGTTCGGGTCCTGGGCGGTCACGATCGCGGCGCTGGCGGGCATCGTCGCGCTGACCCGGGTGGTACAGGCCCGCCGCAACCCGCCGCCGGTCGGCGCGCCGCCCACCGCGCGCGGGGCACTGCGGATCGTCCGCGGATCCTGGCCGCTGGCCGCCGGAGCGGTCGCGCTGGCCGTGCTCGGCGCGGGCGTGCTGCTGGTCTCCGGCGGCGCCTGGGGGATCACCAGCGCGTTCGCGCTGTGGGGCGCCAGGATCCTGCAGGCGGTCGGCCTGCACCCCGAGCACTGGACGTACTGGCAGGAGGCCAGGAACGCCAAGATGCTCGCGGGGCCGGTCCTGGCCGACAAGAACAGCCTCACCGACATCGGGATCATCCTCGGCGCGGCCGTGGCCTCCGCCGCCGCGGGCGCCTGGACGCTGCACCGCGGCCTGCCGTGGCGCACCGCCGTCGCGTCGGTCCTGGGCGGCGTGCTGATGGGCGTCGGCGCCCGGCTGGCGGGCGGCTGCAACATCGGCGCCTACCTGGCGGGCATCGCCTCCGGCAGCCTGCACGGCTGGCTGTGGGGCGTGGTCGCCCTCGGCGGCACGTGGGTCGGCCTGCGCGCCCGCACCCTGTTTTCCCTGCCCAACCCCGCGCCCCGCGACAGCGTCTGCTGACGCCGCCGCGCCGGGCCGGCGGAACGTCCGCCGGCCCGGCGGGACGCCCCGCAGGCTCGGCGGACGCGCGGGCTCAGCGGACGGGGTGGCCGGCGGCGCGCAGGGCGTCCTTGACGGCGGAGATCTTCAGGTCGCCGAAGTGGAAGACGCTGGCGGCCAGCACGGCGTCGGCGCCCGCGTCGACGGCGGGCGCGAAATGCTCCAGCGCCCCCGCGCCGCCGCTGGCGATCACCGGCACGGAGACCGCCTCGCGGACCCGGCGCAGCATGTCCAGGTCGAACCCGGCCTTGGTGCCGTCGGCGTCCATGGAGTTGAGCAGGATCTCCCCCACGCCCAGCTCCTCGCCGCGCCGCGCCCACTCCAGCGCGTCGATGCCGGTGCCGCGGCGGCCGCCGTGCGTGGTCACCTCGAACCCCGACGGGGTGCCCTCGGCGCGGCGGGCGTCCACCGACAGCACCACGCACTGCGACCCGAAGCGGTGCGCGGCCTCGCGCAGGAACTCCGGACGGGCGATCGCGGCGGTGTTCACCGACACCTTGTCGGCGCCCGCGCGCAGCAGCCGGTCCACGTCGTCGACGGTGCGCACGCCGCCGCCGACGGTCAGCGGGATGAACACCTGCTCGGCGGTGCGCCGCACCACGTCGTAGGTGGTGGACCGGTCGGCGCTGGACGCGGTGATGTCCAGGAAGGTCAGCTCGTCGGCGCCCTCGGCGTCGTAGCGGCGGGCCAGCTCGACCGGGTCGCCCGCGTCGCGCAGGTTCTGGAAGTTGACGCCCTTCACCACGCGCCCGGCGTCCACGTCCAGGCACGGGATGACGCGCACCGCGACCTTGCTCGCCTGCGGGCTCATCTGACCGCCTCCAGGGCCTCCTCCAGCGTGAACGCCCCCGCGTACAGCGCCTTGCCCACGATCGCGCCCTCTACGCCCTCGGGGACGAGGGCGGCGATGTCGCGCAGGTCGTCCAGGGACGAGACGCCGCCGGAGGCGATGACGGGCTTGTCGGTGCGGGCGCACACGCGGCGCAGCAAGTCGACGTTCGGACCGCGCAGGGTGCCGTCCTTGGTGACGTCGGTGACGACGTAACGCGGGCAGCCGTCGTCCTCCAGCCGGTCGAGCACCTCCCACAGGTCGCCGCCCTCGCGGGTCCAGCCGCGCGCGGCCAGCACGTCGCCGCGCACGTCCAGCCCCACCGCGATCTTCTCGCCGTGCGAGGCGATGATCTTGCGGCACCACTCGGGGTTCTCCAGCGCGGCCGTGCCGATGTTGACGCGGGCGCAGCCGGTCGCCAGGGCCGCCTCCAGGGACGCGTCGTCGCGGATGCCGCCCGACAGCTCCACCCGCACGTCCAGCCGCCCGACCACCTCGGCCAGCAGCTCGCGGTTGGAGCCGCGGCCGAACGCCGCGTCCAGGTCGACCAGATGGATCCACTCCGCTCCCGCCTTCTGCCAGGCCAGGGCGGCCTCCAGCGGGGCGCCGTAGGAGGTCTCGGTGCCCGCCTCGCCCTGGACCAGGCGGACGGCCTGGCCGTCGGCGACGTCGACTGCGGGAAGGAGCGTGAGAGTCATGAACGAAACCCTATCGGTGCAGGTGAAACGCGACGTTCGGGGGATCGCGGCGGGCCGGGCGGTCAGCCCAGCGTGGACAGCCAGTTGCGCAGCAGCTCGGCGCCCGCGTCACCGGACTTCTCCGGGTGGAACTGCGTGGCGCACAGCGGCCCGTTCTCCACGGCGGCCACGAACCGGTCGCCGTGCTCGGACCAGGTCACCAGCGGCGGCGCGAGCCGTCCCGTCGGGTCGGGCGCCAGCTCCCAGCGGCGCACCGCATAGGAGTGCACGAAGTAGAACCGGGTGCCGGGGTCCATGCCGCGGAACAGCGCGGTGCCGGCGGGCGCCTCGACGGTGTTCCAGCCCATGTGCGGCACGACGGGGGCGTCCAGCCGGTCGACGGTGCCGGGCCACTCCCCGCAGCCCTCGGTGGTTACGCCGTGCTCGATGCCCTTGGCGAACAGGATCTGCATGCCGACGCAGATGCCCAGCACGGGACGGCCGCCCGCCAGCCGCCGCCCGATGATCTGCTCGCCGCGCACCGACCGCAGCCCGGCCATGCAGGCGGCGAACGCGCCGACGCCCGGCACGACCAGCCCGTCGGCGGCGAGGGCGGCGTCCCAGTCGGCGGTGACCTCGACGTCCACGCCGTGCCGGGCGACCGCGCGCTCGGCCGAACGCAGGTTGCCCGAGCCGTAGTCCAGAATGACGATCTTGTGGGTCACAGGTACAGCACCCCCGCGGTGGCGGCGAGCGCCATCAGCACGAACACCACCCCGGCGGCGACCTTGAGCCCCTGCCGGAGGAAGCTGATGACGCCCATGAGCAGGAAGACGGCCAGCCCGAAGAGCGCGACGTTGCCGTAGGTGAAGTGCAGGCCGCCGACCTCCACGGCTACAGAGCCCCCTTGGTGGACGGGATGCCGTGCACCTTCGGGTCGAACGCGACCGCGTCGCGCAGCGCCCGCGCCAGGGCCTTGAACTGGGCCTCGACGATGTGGTGCGCGTTGCGGCCGTACGGCACGTGCACGTGCAGGCAGATCTGGGCGTTGGCGACGAACGACTCCAGGACGTGCCGGGTCATCGTGGTGTCGTACTCCGGCCCGATCATCGGCGCCATGCCGTCCGGTTCGGAGTGCACCAGGTACGGGCGGCCCGCGATGTCCACGGTGACCTGGGCGAGCGCCTCGTCCAGCGGAACGGAGGCGTTGGCGAAACGGCGGATGCCCGCCTTGTCGCCGAGCGCCTGCCGGAACGCCTGGCCGAGCGCGATCGCGGTGTCCTCGATCGTGTGGTGGCTGTCGATGTGCAGGTCGCCGCTGGTCTTGACGGTCAGGTCGAACGACCCGTGCTTGCCGAGCTGGGCCAGCATGTGGTCGAAGAACCCGACGCCGGTGGCCACGTCGACGCGGCCCGTGCCGTCCAGGTCGATCTCGACCAGGACCTCGGTCTCCTTGGTCCCGCGTTCGACACGTCCAGTACGGGCAGTCACAGAATCTCCTTGAGTGCGGTGCGGAAGGCGGCCATCTCCTCGGGGGTGCCCACGCTGACCCGCAGCCATTCGGGCGGGCCCACCTCGCGGATCAGCACGCCCCGGTCGAGCAGGCCCTGCCAGACCCGCCGCCGGTCGGGGAAGGTGCCGAACAGCACGAAGTTGGCGTCGGAGTCGGCCACCGTGAGGCCCTCGCGGCGCAGCCAGGCCACCAGGTCGTCGCGCTCGCGGCGCAGCAGCTCCACGGTGGCCAGCAGCTCGTCGCCGTGCGCGACGGCGGCGCGCGCCACCGCCTGCGTCACCGCCGACAGGTGGTACGGCAGCCGCACCAGCAGCAGGGCGTCGATCACGGCGGGATCGGCGGCCAGGTAGCCCAGGCGGGTGCCGGCCATCGCGAACGCCTTGGACATGGTCCGGGTGACGATCAGCCGCGGGTTGCCGGGCAGCAGCGTCAGCGCCGAGGGGGTGCCCTCGCGGCGGAACTCGGCGTACGCCTCGTCCACCACCACCATGCCCGGCGCGGCCGCCAGCACCGCCTCGATCACCTGGGGCGGCAGGGCGGTGCCGGTCGGGTTGTTGGGCGAGGTCAGGAACACCACGTCCGGCCGGTGCTCCTCGATCGCCGCGACGGCGCCGTCCGGATCGATGCCGAAGTCGGCGTCGCGGTGCGCGTTCACCCAGGTGGTGGCGGTGACGCGGGTGATGATCGGGTGCATCGAGTACGACGGCTCGAAGCCCAGCGCGGTGCGGCCCGGCCCGCCGAACGCCTGCAGGATCTGCTGGATGATCTCGTTGGAGCCGTTGGCGGCCCACACGTGCCGCACGGTCAGCCCGGCGCCGGGGGTGTCGGCGTTGAGGAACGCCGCCAGGTCCTCGCGCAGCGCCGTCGCGTCGCGGTCGGGGTAGCGGTTCAGGCCCGCGGCGACCCCGGCGGCGGCCTCGCCGATCGCCTTCACCAGCCGCTCGGACGGCGGATAGGGGTTCTCGTTGGTGTTGAGCGCGACGGGCACGTCCAGCTGCGGCGCGCCGTAGGGCTCCTGGCCGCGCAGGTCGTCGCGGATCGGCAGGTCGGACAGCGACGTCACCGGCCCTCCCCCGGGATCTGCCAGCCGAAGCGGGCCTTGAGCGCGGCGCCGTGCGCGGGCAGGTCCTCGGCCTCGGCCAGCGCGACGACGCGGGCGGTGGCCTCGGCCAGGGCGTCGCGGTCGTACTCGACGACGTGGACGCCGCGCAGGAACGACTGCACCGACAGCCCCGAGGAGTGGCAGGCGCAACCGCCGGTGGGCAGCACGTGGTTGGACCCGGCCAGGTAGTCGCCCAGCGACACCGGCGCGTGCGTCCCGATGAAGATCGCGCCGGCGTTGCGGACGCGCGCGGCGACCTGCCGGGCGTCCGCGGTGTGGATCTCCAGGTGCTCGGCGGCGTAGGCGTCGACCACCCGCAGACCGGCGTCGACGTCGTCGACCAGGACGATGCCGGACTGCCGCCCGGCCAGCGCCTCGGTGATCCGCTCTACGTGGCGGGTGCGAGCGACCTGCGCCTTGAGCTCCCGCTCCACCGCGTCGGCCAGCTCGGGCGCGGTGGTGACCAGCACGGCGGCGGCGAGCGTGTCGTGCTCGGCCTGGCTGATCAGGTCGGCGGCCACGTGCATCGGGTCGGCGGTGCCGTCGGCGAGGATCGCGATCTCGGTCGGGCCCGCCTCGGAGTCGATGCCGATCACGCCCTTGAGCAGCCGCTTGGCCGCCGCGACGTACACGTTTCCGGGCCCGGTGACCAGGTCGGCGCGGGGGCACTCGGCGGTGCCGTAGGCGAACATCGCGATCGCCTGGGCGCCGCCGACCGCGTAGACCTCGTCCACGCCCAGCAGCGCGCACGCCGCCAGGATCGCCGGGTGCGGGCGACCGCCGAACTCGCGCTGCGCGGGCGAGGTCACCGCCAGCGACTCGACCCCGGCCTCCTGGGCGGGGACCACGTTCATGACCACGCTGGACGGGTAGACGGCCCGCCCGCCCGGCACGTACAGCCCGACGCGCCCCACCGGCACCCACCGCTCGGTGACGGTGCCGCCGGGCACGACCTGCGTGGTGACGTCGGTGCGGCGCTGGTCGCGGTGCACCAGGCGGGCACGGCGGATCGACTCCTCCAGCGCGTCCCGCACGGCCGGGTCGAGCGCCTCCAGCGCCTCGCCGATCGCCTCGACCGGGACGCGGGCGGACTCCAGGTCGACCCCGTCGAAGGCCTTGGTGTACTCCCGTACCGCCGCCGAGCCCCTATGCCGCACGTCCTCGCAGATCGGCCGCACCTTCTCCAGGGCGGCCTCGACGTCGAGATCGGCGCGGGGCAGCACGTCGCGCAGGTCGCCGGGTAGCGAGCCGCGCAGGTCGATACGGGAAATCACCCGTCCAGTCTACGGAGTGCCGCAGGCCCCTCGCGCAACGTCTCACGCAACGAGACGTCCAGGTCAGCGGCTTGCCGAGGGGCCGGACGGGTGGCCGACATCACGCCCGGAGCGTGCCGTCGAGGACGGTGACGGCGCGCCCGCCCAACATCACCCGGTCGCCGCGGACGACGGTCCGGACGTCGCCGCCGCGCTCGGACGCCTGGTGGCCGAGCAGGGCGTCGCGGCCGAGCTCGGCGCTCCAGTACGGGGCGAGCGCGCAGTGGGCCGAGCCGGTCACCGGGTCCTCGTCGACGCCGACCGCCGGGCCGAACACGCGGGACACGAAGTCGTGCGGGGCGTCCGGGTCGGCGGGGGCCGTGACGATGACGGCCCGCGCGTCGAGGCGGGCGAGCGCGGCGATGTCGGGGGCGAGCTTGCGGACGGTGGCCTCGTCCGCCACCCGCACCAGCAGGTCGGGCTGGTCGTTGCGGCCCACCCAGGAGAACGGCGTGCCGAGCGCCTCGGCGAGCCCTTCGGGCGCGTCCACCGGTTCCGGCGGCGCGGCGGGGAAGTCCATGCCGAGCGCGCCGTCGTCGGCGCGCGTGACGGTGAGCACACCGCTGTGCAGGGTGCGGAACCGGATGGGCCGGTCGCCGGGGACCGTGCCCGTCTCGTACAGGGCGTGCCCGCTCGCCAGGGTGGCGTGGCCGCACAGCGCCACCTCCACCTGCGGCGTGAACCACCGCAGCTCGAACTCCTCGCCGACGGGGCGGACGAACGCCGTCTCCGAGTGCCTCATCTCCGCCGCCACCCGCTGCATCCAGGCGGGGTCGGCCGCCTCGTCCAGCAGGCAGACCCCGGCGGGGTTCCCGGCGAACGGGCGATCGGTGAACGCGTCGACAACCAGCATCCTCATACCGCCGACGCTAACCACCGCGTGCGGGACGGCGGCAGAGCCAATCGCGACCAGTGGCCCGCCCGGTCGCCGCGCGGCGGGGCGGCAGGCGGTGGGGCGGCGATCCGGCCGGCCGCGGAACCGGCGGCCGGGCCCGGTGCCGGGCGTCGCGGCGCCGGGCTTCAGACTGTGACAATCCCGGCCTTCTTGATCATCGGCGCCGGACGTACCCTGACGCCGTGGGCGCCGCACGGCGTCGGGGGCGCGAACCACGACAGCCCCGAGGGGGCCGCAGGCGACCGGGAGGAGCGGTGACCGAACGGCTTCCACTGTTCCCGCTGGGCACGGTGCTGTTCCCCGGCCTGGTGCTGCCGCTGCACCTGTTCGAGGAGCGCTACCGCCTGCTCGTCCGCGACCTGCTGGAGCGCCCCGAGCCGCGGCGGTTCGGCGTGGTCGGCATCGAGCTCGGCCACGAGGTGGGCGCCGAGTCGGCGCGCCGCCTGGCGGGCGTCGGCTGCGTCGCCGAGGTGCACAGCGTGACCCCGCACCCCGACGGGCGCTACGACATCGTCACCGTGGGCGGCCGCCGCTTCCGGCTCAAGCGGGTCGACCGGTCGCTGCCCTACCTGCGCGGCGACGTGGAGTTCCTGCCCGAGGAGGCGGGCGCGGACGCCGAACCGCTGGCGCACCGGGTGCGGCTGCTGTACCAGCTGTACCGGCACCGGCTGGCCGCCGCGGGCGCCGAGATCTCCGAGCCGGTGGACCTGCCCGAGGACCCGGTGCGGCTGTCGTACCTGATCGCCGCCGCCGTCGTGCTGGACGGCCCCGACAAGCAGCGGCTGCTGGAGGCCGAGGACGCGGCGCGGCGGCTGCGCGCCGAACGCGAACTGCTGGTCCGCGAGACGCGGCTGCTGGACATGCTGCCGACCGTGCCCGCCGGGCAGTTCCTGGACGGCGCGTTCAACCCGAACTGAGCCCCGGGCCGGGCCCGCGAGCCGAAACCGGCGTGCGCTCGTGCGGCGCGGTCGGCACACTGGCCGCATGAGCTCAGCCAAGTCCCCGTCCAGGAAGAAGGCCAAGGCCGGCGGCACGCCCGCGACCGTGGCGGCCGCACAGGCCGAGATCGACTTCACCCTGCACGCCTACGAGGTCGACCCCGAGGCCGACAACTACGGGCAGGCCGCGGCCGACGCCCTGGGCGTGCCGCACGAACGGCTGTTCAAGACCCTGGTGGCCGAGGTGGACGGGAGGCTGACCGTGGCCGTGGTGCCGGTGTCGGCCACGCTCGACCTCAAGGCGCTCGCCGCCGCGGCCGGCGGCAAGAAGGCCCGCATGGCCGACCCCGCCGACGCCGAACGCGCCACCGGGTACGTCGTGGGCGGCATCAGCCCGCTGGGCCAGCGGCGCCGGCTGCCGACCGTGGTGGACGACTCGGCGTCAGGGTTCGCGACCGTCTACGTCTCGGCCGGCCGGCGCGGCCTGCAGATCGAGCTGTCCCCGGACGATCTGCTCCGGCTCACCGGCGCCGAGGTCGCCCCGGTCGCGCGCGCCGGGTAGCCGGCGGACGACCAGCTCGGCCACGCCGTAGGCGGCCACGGCCAGCAGTGGCCAGAACACCAGCACGCCGGTGGCGCGCAGGTCGGCCACGCCGGTGACGGTGCGCCCGTCCTGGGCGGCGCGCACCGCGCGCTCGTACTCGGCCAGGCCCACCTGGTGGCCGACCCGCCAGGCCAGCAGCGAGGCGGCCAGCCCGCCCGCGGTCAGGCCGAGCAGCAGCGGGACGTCGTTGCCGCGTCCCCCGGCCAGGTAGGCCAGCAAGCCGCAGACCAGCCCGGCCACGACCGCGACGAGCGCGAACGTCCCGTCAACGGCGATGGGGCCCTGCCCCTCGGGGTCGAGCGGCAGCGCCTGGCCGCGGATGACGACGAAGCTCACGTCGGGGGCGAGCCAGGCCCACAGCAGCCCGGCGGGCACTCCGAGGACCGCCATGAGGAGGGTGATGACCGCACAGGTCCGCAAGGCACTCCCCGTCGGTCGCCGCACCTCGTACGCTCCCTGGTATGGCCGTGCGTCCCCTTGCGAGACGTGATGTCTCCTGACAGCGAAAGCCTAGCCTGCCCAGGTCAGCCGATCGACTGCCGTGTGGTGTCCGATTCCCGCCCCAGAGCGGCCGTTTCCTTGGGATAATGTGCCCGACATGTCCGGATTCAGCCCCGCGTTCCAGCGCCTCGGCGCCGCCCTTGCCGCGGTCGTCCTCCAGCAGCAGGAGACCCTCGCCGAGTTCCTCCCCCGTGAGGACTGGAGCGCCGACCTGACCGCCCGCACCTACACCAGCGGCGGCGTCACGGTCCGGGTCTCGCTGCTCGGCAGCTACGCCGCCCGCGAGCGCACCTGGCTGTGGGGCTGGGCCAACCCCCAGTTCGGCGACGACCACCCGTCCGTCGAGCCGACCCTGGTCATCCGCGGTCTCGGCGAGCGGCTCGGCATCCCCGAGTTCACCACGCCCGAGATCGACCTGTCCTGGTACACCGGCCCGGCCGGGCACGGCGGCGAGCTGATCGCCATGGCCGCCGGGGGCGTCCTCGGCGGAGGCGGCTACATCGGCGCGGGCTACGACGGCGGTTCGGCCTACCTGCACGTCGACGACCCGCAGGCGCCCCCCGCCACGTGGGACCCGGTGCCGGTGCCGCGGCTGCTGATGAACGCCGTCAGCCTGTTCCCGCACCACCCGCAGCTCACCCTCGCGCGGCTGCTCAGCCACCACCGCGTCCCCTTCCGCGAGACGGCCGGCACGACCGAGGCCCGCCTCCCCGGCGGCGGCGTGGCCCGCGCCCGCTTCGACGACCTGGGCCGCTTCATGGACTGGCACGCCGAACACCCGGCCCCCGCCCCGCCCAAGACCCCGGTCACCCCGTAACCCCGCCCCCGGGCGGCACATGCGAAAGAGGCCCCTGAGCGCAAGCCGAAGACTTGCGGACAGGGGCCTCCGCCATGCGGGGGTTCCAGGGGGTCGCCCCCCTGGGGGACAAGCGAAGAGGCCCCCGGAAGCAAGCCGGAGGCTTGCGAACAGGGGCCTCCCCCTCGAAGCGGGTCAGCCCAGGCAGGAGGGGCCGAGGAGCTGCTTGAGGTCGCCCATCAGGGCCGGGGACGGGGCGACGCGCAGCCGGTCGTCCAGGCGGACGACCGTGGTGCGCGGGCCGTTCTGCACGTGCAGGTGGACCTCGGACGTGCCCGGGTGGTCGGTGAGGACCTCCTTCAGGCGCGCCACCACCGGCGGCGTGCAGCGGGCGATCGGCATGGTGACGGCCAGCGGACCCGTGCCCTCGGTGATGGTCAGGTCCGGCTGGGTCACCTCCATCGCGATGATCTTGGCGACGTCCTCGCGCTTGTCGACACGGCCCTTGACCACCAGGATGGCGTCCTCGGCCAGCAGCGTGGAGCACAGCTGGTAGGTGGACGGGAAGCACATCACCTCGATGGACCCGCCCAGGTCCTCCAGCTGGAACATGGCCCACGAGTTGCCCTGCTTGGTGACCTTGCGCTGCAGACCCGACAGCAGACCCGCCACGATCACCACCTGGCCGTCGGGCCGCTCGCCCTCGCTCAGCGCGGCGATCGTGCAGTCGGCCTCGCGTTCCAGGATGTGCTCGACGCCCAGCAGTGGATGGTCGGAGACGTACAGGCCGAGCATCTCGCGTTCGAACGACAGCAGCGTGGTCTTGTCCCACTCGTCGCCGTCGGGGATGGCCACGGCGAACGCGCCGCCGCCGGAGTCCTCCTCCAGGGCCCCGAACAGCGAGTCCTGGCCGATGGCCTCCTTGCGCTTGATGTCGATGACCGAGTCGATGGCCTGCTCGTGCACCATCAGCAGCGACCGGCGCCGGTGCTTGAGCTCGTCGAACGCGCCCGCCTTGATCAGCGACTCGACGACCCGCTTGTTGCACACGTGCGGCGGGACCTTGTTGAGGAAGTCGTTGAAGTCGGTGTACGCGCCCTTCTCCCTGCGCGCCGCGATGATGCCCTCGACGACGTTGGTGCCGACGTTGCGGACCGCCGACAGGCCGAAGCGGATCTCCTTGTCGCCCATCGGGGTGAAGTCGGCGTCGGACGTGTTGACGTCGGGGGGCAGGACGGTCAGGCCCATGCGGCGGCACTCGTTCAGGTACAGGGCGCTCTTGTCCTTGTCGTCGCCGACGGAGGTCAGCAGCGCCGCCATGTACTCGGCCGGGTAGTTGGCCTTCAGGTACGCCGTCCAGTACGACACCAGGCCGTAGGCGGCGCTGTGCGCCTTGTTGAACGCGTAGTCGGAGAACGGGACCAGGATGTCCCACAGCGTCTTGATCGCCTCGTCGGAGTAGCCGCGCTCGCGCATGCCCTCGGAGAACGGCTTGAACTCCTTGTCGAGGACCTCCTTCTTCTTCTTGCCCATCGCCCGGCGCAGCAGGTCCGCCTGTCCCAGCGTGTACCCGGCGACCTTCTGGGCGATGGACATGACCTGCTCCTGATAGACGATCAGGCCGTAGGTCGTGCCGAGGATGTCCTTGAGCGGTTCCTCCAGCTCGGGGTGGATCGGGGTGATCTCCTGCTGGCCGTTCTTGCGCAGCGCGTAGTTGGTGTGGGAGTTGGCGCCCATCGGACCCGGCCGGTACAGCGCGCCGACCGCGGAGATGTCCTCGAAGTTGTCGGGCTTCATCAGCCGCAGCAGCGCCCGCATCGGCCCGCCGTCGAACTGGAACACCCCGAGGGTGTCGCCGCGGCCGAGCAGCTCGTAGGTCTTGGGGTCGTCCAGCGGCAGTTCGAGCAGGTTGACGTCGATGCCCTTGTTGAGCTTGATGCCCTTGAGCGCGTCGTCGATGATCGTCAGGTTGCGCAGGCCCAGGAAGTCCATCTTCAGCAGGCCCAGCGTCTCGCAGGTCGGGTAGTCGAACTGCGTGATGATCGCGCCGTCGGAGTCGCGGCGCATGATCGGGACGTGGTCGGTGATCGTCTCGCCGCTCATGATGATCCCGGCGGCGTGCACGCCGGTCTGGCGGATCAGGCCCTCCAGACCCTGCGCCAGGTCCATGATCTGCTTGACGTCGGGCTCTTCCTCGTAGAGCTTGCGCAGCTCCCCCGCCTCGCTGTAGCGGGGGTGCTTGTCGTCGAAGATGCCCGAGAGCGGGATGTCCTTGCCCATGACGGCGGGCGGGAACGCCTTGGAGATGCGGTCGCCCAGCGCGTACGGGAAGCCCAGGACGCGCCCGGCGTCCTTGATGGCGGCCTTCGCCTTGATGGTGCCGAACGTGGCGATGAAGGCGACCTTGTCCTCGCCCCACTTCTCGGTGGTGTACCGGATGACCTCGGCGCGCCGATCTTCAGGGAAGTCGATGTCGATGTCGGGCATGGACGCGCGCTCGGGATTGAGGAACCGCTCGAAGATCAGCCCGTGCGGAAGGGGGTCCAGGTCGGTGATGCCCATCGCGTAGGCCACCAGCGAACCCGCGGCGCTGCCTCGGCCCGGCCCCACCAGGATGCCGTTGTTCTTTGCCCACATGATGAAGTCGGCGACGACCAGGAAGTACGACGGGTACCCCTTGGCGAGGATGACGCCCATCTCGTACTCGGCCTGCTCGCGGTACTGGTCGGGGATGCCGTCGGGGAAACGCCGCTCCAGGCCCTTCCAGACCTCCTTGCGGAACCAGGTCTCCTCGGTCTCGCCCTCGGGCACCGGGAAGCGCGGCATCAGGTCGTGGTGCTCGAACATCCCCGCCGTGTCGACCTTCTCGGCGATGAGCAGGGTGTTGCGGCAGCCCTCGGCCCAAATGTCGGAGCCGTCCAGGGCGCGCATCTCGTCCGGCGACTTGATGTAGTAGCCGCTGCCGTCGAACCGGAACCGATCCGGGTCGGCCAGCTGCTTGCCGACCTGGACGCACAGCAGGGCGTCGTGCGCGGTCGCCTCGCTCTCATGGGTGTAGTGCGAGTCGTTGGTGACCACCGGCGGGATGTTCAGCTTCCTGCCGATCTCGACCAGGCCGTCGCGGACGCGGCGCTCGATCTCCAGCCCGTGGTCCATCAGCTCCAGGAAGTAGTTCTCCTTGCCGAAGATGTCCTGGAAGGTGGCGGCCGCCTTGAGCGCCTCGTCGAACTGCCCCAGCCGCAACCGCGTCTGGATCTTGCCGGACGGGCAGCCGGTGGTGGCCATCAGCCCGTCGGCGTGCTCGGCCAGCAACTCCTCGTCCATACGGGCGTACTTGAAGACGAAGCCCTCGGTGTAGGAGCGGCTGGACAGCTTGAACAGGTTGTGCAGCCCGGTCCGGTTACGCGCCCAGATGGTTTTGTGGTTGATCAGGCCGCCGCCGGACACGTCGTCGCGCTTCTGGCTGGGCTCGCCCCACTGGACCTTCTTCTTGTGGAAGCGCGACTCGGGCGCCATGTACGCCTCGATGCCGATCACGGGAGTGACGCCGGCGTCCTTGGCGTGCCTCCAGAAGTCGTAGGCGCCGTGCATGTTGCCGTGGTCGGTCATGGCGATCGCGGGCATCTTCTGCCGCTGGACCTCGTCGAACAGCTGCTTGAGCCGCGCGGCCCCGTCCAGCATGGAGTACTCGGTATGAACATGTAGATGGACGAACGAGTCCGCCATGCCCGCTGCGCCTCCTGGTTGCACGCGACCGCGCACGCACCTGCCGGTGCGTGGCTGTGTTATCCGTTCCGGGGGAAGATCGCCGCCCGGGTGAGCGCCCGGGACGACGCGGCTCTGAGAGCCTAACCCGCCCCCGGGACACCTCGCGCCTCGACACTCCGGGATGCCCGCTCACCCCATGTTCGCCCTGCCACGTCCCTAACCTGCCCTTATGGCGCTGATCAGCCGGATGTCGCGCCCGCGCCCCGTGGGGACGGTCAGGACCGGGCGGCACCCCGGGCGTGCTGGTAGGCGCCGGGCGGAACGCCGACGACACGTTTGAAATGGCGGGTGAGGTGGGCCTGGTCGGCGAAACCCGTGCGGGCGGCCACCTCGGCCGGGCGCAGCCCCCTGTCGAGCAGCCCGCGTGCGCGCCGGACGCGCACCTGGTTGAGGTAGGCGTGGGGCGGCAGGCCCGTGGCGGCCCTGAACGCCCGGATGAGGCGGAACGGGCGCGTGCCCACGGTCTCGGCCAGTTCCTCCAGCGTGGGCGGGTCCACCAGGCGGTCGTGCAGGATGTCGCGGGCGGCGCGCACGGACGGGGACAGGGCCGTCCCGTACTCGGCGGGCATGTCGCGGGCGTGGTGGCGCAGCAGGGCCCCCAGGGCCGTGCGCAACAGCGACGAGGCCGCCAGGGCGTCGCCGCCCTCACCGGCGCGGTGGGCGGCGCGGACCAGGGCGGCGGCGGGCGTCCGCTCGATGACGGTCTCGGGGAAGTAGGGCGTGCCCGCCCGCGCGCCCAGTTCGGCGGCGACGTCGGCGACGACGTCCACCGCCGGGTACAGGACCCGGTAGGCCCACCCCTCGGGCGCGCCCGCGTACCCGGTGTGCACCACGTCGGGGTTGACCACGATGAGGGCGCCCTCGGGGGCGCGCTCGGTGCTGCCCGCGTGCTCGAACGCCTCCACTCCGGCCTCGATGAGGGCGACGACGTACCCGTCGTGGGTGTGACGGCCGAAGCGGTGGGTGACGTAACGGGCCCGCAGCAGGTCCACATCGGGCTGAGCGGGATGTCGCCAGTAATGAGCGACCTCCTGTGACACGACTGAAATCATAGGAGGATGCATATCTCGCTGGTCACCGGCCCACAGGAGCGGGCCGCCGCCGAGGAGATCCGGTTGCGGGTCTTCGTCGGCGAGCAGGGCGTGCCGCCGGAACTGGAACTGGACGAGCACGACGCGGACGCCGACCACTTCCTGGCCCGCCTGGAGGGCCGTCCCGTGGGCACGGCGCGGATGCTGCGCCGCGACGGCTGCGGCGTGCTGGGGCGGCTGGCGGTGCTGCCGGAGACGCGGGGCACCGGCCTGGGCGCCGCCCTGGTGCGGGCGGTCGAGCAGCGCGCGCGGGAGGCGGGGCTGCGGTCGGTGGAGCTGCACGCGCAGACGGCGGTGCGCGCGTTCTACGAGCGGCTCGGGTACGAGGCGTACGGCGAGGAGGACATCGAGGCGGGCATCCCGCACATCTGGATGCGCAAACCCCTCTAAGTCGTCTCAACATGCGAGATGTTCGTTCCGTGCATTGGCGTGTCGGGAGGGGCGGAGCCTACGATGACAAGCGTGAACCGTCGCTATCCCGTGTTTATGCAGCCGGCTCCGGGCGAGCCGGTCGGCGCGGGCTGACCCGGCGACGACCCCGGAGCCGGCGAAGGCAGAGCCCCAGAGGGCTCTGCCTTTTCGCGTTCAGAGCGCGGCCCGGGTACGGACGGCATCACCTTCCCTGACGCGGGCCGCCACCGCAGAAGGGAACCGGACATGCCAGACCAGACGCTCCAGACCGAGACGCTCCAGACCGAGACGTTCCAGACCGACGCGCTCCGCAACGAGGCGCTCGAGAACGAGGCGCTTCAGCACGAGGAACTGCGCGTCACGATCCCGCGCCCCGACAGGCTCTCCACGGTGGAGGAGGCGCGCGCGGCCATCGACGGGATCGACGCGGCGCTGGCCGCGCTGCTCGAACGGCGCGCCGCCGTGGCGGGCGTCGTGCAGCGCCTGAAACCGGTCGGGGGCTTCGCGGGCCGCTGCCCGGACCGGGAGCGGGAGATCGTCGCGGCGATGGCCGAGCGCGCCCCGACGCTGGGGCCCGAGCGCCTGGCCCGCATCATGAACGTCGTCATCGAGGCGGGTCTCGAGGTCTCCGAACGCGACCGCAAGAACGTTCAAGACGGTTCCCGGGCCCGCTGACTAGCGTCCATGCCCATGACGGTGACGGAATCGGATGTCGGGACCGCTCAGCGGCGTTCCGCGGCCATGCGGGACGGGCTGGGCGTGGGCCTGGGAGTGGGGGTGTCCGGGCTGGCCTTCGGGGCGGCCGCGGTCACGGCGGGACTGTCGGTGGCGCAGGCGTGCGTGCTGAGCCTGGTGGCCTTCACCGGCGCGTCGCAGTTCGCCCTGGTGGGCGTGATCGGCGGCGGGGGCGCGCTGGCGACCGGGGCGCTGGGCGCGGTGCTGCTGGGCGGCCGTAACGCGCTGTACGGGCTGCGCCTGGCGGACCTGCTGCGGGTGCGGGGCTGGCGCCGCCTGGCGACCGCCCATGTCGTCATCGACGAGACCACGGCCGTGGCGACCGCCCAGCCGGACCGCGCCTCGGCCCGTACCGGCTTCTACGTGACCGCGGTCAGCCTCTACGTGGCCTGGAACCTGACGACGCTTCTGGGGGCGCTCGGCGCCGCCCGGGTGGGCGACCCCACGGCCTTCGGCCTGGACACGCTGGGGCCCGCGGCGTTCCTGGCGCTGCTGTGGCCCCGGCTGACCGCGGGCGGCACGGAACGCTGGGTGGCGGCGGCCGCCGCCGTCATCGCCGTCGGGGCGACGCCGTTGCTGCCGTCCGGCGTGCCCGTGATGCTGGCCGCCGCCGCGGCCCTGCCCGCGCTGCTGCGGCCCAGGCGCGGCGCCCGCCCGGACGCGCAGGAGCGGCCGTGAACGTGTGGATCGCCGTGATCGCCACCGGTGTCGGCTGCTACGCGCTCAAGCTGGGCGGGCTGGTCACGCCCCAGCGGGTGCTGGAGGACCCCCGGGTGCGCCGGTTCGCCGACCTCATCCCGGTCGCGCTGCTGACCGCGCTGATCGCCGTGCAGGCCCTGGCCCAGAACGGGCCCCTGGAACTGGACGCGCCGCGCCTGGCCGGGCTGGGCGCCGCCGTGGCCGCGCTGCTGCTGCGCGCCCCGTTCCTGGTGGTGCTGGTCGTGGCCGCCGGCGTGACCGCCGCCCTGCGCCTGTTCTAGGCGGTCAGGACTCGGCGTCGACGATCTCCAGGGCGCGCGCGAGGTCGTCCGGGTACGGGCTCTCGAACTCCACCCAGTCCCCCTGGGTGGGGTGCTCGAACCCCAGGCGCACCGCGTGCAGCCACTGGCGGGTCATGCCGAGCCGGGCGGCGAGCGTCGGGTCGGCCCCGTAGGCCAGGTCGCCGACGCACGGGTGCCGGATCGCCGACATGTGCACGCGGATCTGGTGGGTGCGGCCGGTCTCCAGGTTGATGTCGAGCAGGGTGGCCGCGCGGAACGCCTCCACCGTGTCGTAGTGGGTGACCGACGGCTTGCCCCCGGCCACCACGGCGAAGCGGCCGTCGCCGGACGGGTGCCGGTCGATGGGCGCGTCCACCGTGCCGCGGAACGGGTCCGGGTGGCCCTGCACCAGGGCGTGGTAGCGCTTGTCGACGCGGCGCTCCTTAAAGGCCCGCTTCAGGCGCGAGTACGCGACCTCGCTCTTGGCCACGACCATCGCCCCGGTGGTGTTGGCGTCCAGCCGGTGGACGATGCCCTGCCGTTCGGCGGCGCCGCTGGTGGCCACGGTGTGCCCGGCGCCCAGCAGCCCGCCGAGGACGGTCGGGCCGGTCCACCCCGTGGTGGGGTGGGCGGCGACCCCGACGGGCTTGTCGACGACGACGATGTCGGCGTCCTCGTACAGGATTCCCATCCCGGGCACGGGTTCGGCGACCGGGGCGGGGGCGGTGGGCGGGGGCGGCAGGGTCACCTCCAGCCAGGCCCCGGCGTGCAGCCGCTCGGACTTGGCGACCTCCCGGCCGTCCAGCAGCACGTCACCGGCGGCGATGATGTCGGCGGCCCGGCCGCGCGACAGCCCGAACAGCCGTGCCAGCGCGGCGTCCACGCGCTCGCCCTCCAGGCCGTCGGGGACGGGGAGACTGCGTACGTCGGCCATCAGGACTTCTCCTCCGGAGCCGCGGACCCGCGGGCGCCCGGCCCGGCGGCCGTCCCGCCCTCCTCGGCCGGCCCGTGCCCGGCCGACGCGGCGGGCTCGTCGCCGCCGCGGCCGTCAGAGCCGCCGTCGGCGGCGCTCGCCGCCCTCTCGGACGCGGGAGCCGCGTCGGCGGGGACGGGGCCCGCAGACGCCTCCTCACGCGCTCCGGCGGCCCCTTCTCGCGCGGCCGGGTCACCGGCGGCGTCGCCCTCGCCCGTCCCGGCGCCGGACGCGCCAGAACCGGACGCGTCGGAGCCGGACGTGTCGGGCTCATCGGGTTCGTCGGGCTCCTCGTCGCCCAGGCGGGTGCCGTCGAGCTGAAGGCCGCGCGCGGCCAGCACGACCGCGAGCACGCCGCCGCACACGATCGCCGAGTCGGCGAGGTTGAAGACCGGCCAGTACGGCAGCTCGATCCAGTCGACCACGTGCCCCTTCAGCGGCGCGGGCGCGCGCAGCATCCGGTCGGCCAGGTTGCCCACCGCGCCGCCCAGCAGCAGGCCCAGGCACACCGCCCACGGCAGGCTGCGCAGGTTGCGGGCGGTGCGCAGGATCGCCACGACCACCCCGCAGGCGATCAGCGTGAAGACGATCGTGTAGCCGGTGCCGATGGAGAACGCGGCCCCGCTGTTGCGCGTCTCGCGCAGCGTCAGCAGCCCGCCCAGCAGCCGGATCGGTTCACGGTCGGACAGGGTGGCCACCACGACGACCTTCGTGACCACGTCCAGGGCCAGCGCGGTCAGCGCGACCGCGACCAGGGTGCCCACACGGCGCGGCCGAGGCGATCCGGACGATCCCTCGGCCCCGCTCGTCGACGACTTCTTCGTGTCGCTCAGCGACGTTCCTCGCGTTGTTTGCATCTCACACATAGGGTCGCACGCGGGAACGCCTGGAGGCGCGCCTTGCCGATCGGCCTGCCGCACGACTCGCAGATCCCGTACGTGCCCGCGTCCATCCGCTGGACGGCCCGCTCGTTCTGGGCGAGCAGGTCACGCGCATTGTAGGTCAGCGCCAGCTCGTGCTCGCGCGCGTACGTCTTGGCCCCCGCGTCGGCCTGGTCGTCACCCGCCGAGGCGGTGGAGTCGCCGTCGGCGATGTGCGTGGTGGTGGCCGCGATCTCCGCCTCCAGCGCGCTGCTCTCCTCGCGCAGCCGCGAGCGGACCTCGGCCAGCTCCTCCTCGGTCCAGCGTTCCTCGTCCTCACGGACCGGCAGCTCGGCCGCCTTGGCCGCGGCGCCCCCCGCGCCCTCGCCCGGCGCCGTCCTGGCCGGGGCCTTGGCGGTGTTCTTGGACGACGTGGCCGCCCCGTCCTTGGCCGCGGCCCTCGACGCGGCCCTGGTCGTCGTGCCCGTCGTCCCGGCCGGGCTCGCCGGGCCCGTGGCGCCCGCCGCCCCTTCGGACGGGGCGTCCGCCCGCCGGGTGACGGCGTCGGCCGTCCGGTCCTTGGGGCCCTTGGTGCCCGCGGGTTTCCTGCCAGGGGCGCGCGCGTCCGTCCCGGAGGACGGGGCCGCACCGGAGGCGTTCCCCGAGGCCGCGCGTCCACCCCGGGCGCGCCCACCGGGAGGCTTGTCCCCCTTCGCCGCGCCGGCCATTTCGGCCCCCCTCGCGCTGATGTCCTCCACACGCAGTGCGGGCAGCATAGGTCCCCTTTCGCGGGACGGCAAACGACGTGCGCCGACGCCCCAGAGACGCCGGCGAAGATTACTGACCGCATATGCCCCGTCACGACCGCACGGGAACCTCCCGCCGGCCAGATCGCAAGAGTGACCTACGCCACATTCTCGTGGTCGTGGGTGGGGCCGGTGGCGCGGAGGGAAGAGATTCGGGCCAGGGTGCGTTACGGTCACAGCAAGCGGCCTCATCGGCACGGCCTTGATGGGGACACCTGCCGCCGAAGGCAGCCATGAGCGACCCGGGGACGGTGCGAGCCCGGGGGCGGGCCCGGCGGCCAGATCACCCCGGAGCCGCCGGAAGAACCGCCCGCCCGCGCCCCGGCGGGACGCACGCGTCCCACGGCGACCGGACGGGCCCAGTAGACCCGGCAGTCGAGAGGTGAACGAAGCGGGTCGCGCCCAGGGCGCGGCCAAGGAGGGTGGTACCGCGGGGGCCCCATGGCGCCTCGTCCCTCCGGTCCACGTGCCGTCACATGTGAGCATCCGGAGGTCCGCCCCGTGAGTCGTCGGTTCCGCCCGCTGCCCGCGCAGGTCGACCTGCCCGCCCTGGAGCGGGAGATGCTGCGCCGCTGGCAGGAGAACAAGGTCTTCGAACGGTCCCTGGAGCGCACCGCGTCCGGGCCGCGCTGGACGTTCTACGAGGGCCCGCCCACCGCCAACGGCATGCCGGGCGTGCACCACGTGGAGGCCCGCGTCTTCAAGGACGTCTTCCCCAGGTTCAAGACGATGAAGGGCTTCCACGTCCCCCGCAAGGCCGGGTGGGACTGCCACGGCCTGCCCGTCGAGGTGGCGGTGGAGAGGGAGCTCGGCCTGTCCGGCAAGAAGGACATCGAGGCCTACGGCGTCGCGGAGTTCAACCGTCGGTGCCGCGAGTCCGTGCTGCGCCATGTGGACGCCTTCGAGGAGATGTCCGACCGGCTGGGCTTCTGGGTGGACACCGCCCAGGCGTACCGCACCATGGACCCCGAGTACGTGGAGTCCGTGTGGTGGTCCCTGAAGGTGGTGTTCGACAAGGGGCTGCTGTTCCGCGACTTCCGCATCACGCCCTACTGCCCCCGCTGCGGCACCGGCCTGTCCGACCACGAGCTCGGCCAGCCCGGCGGGTACGAGACCGTCACCAGCCCGTCGGTGTACGTGCGCATGCCCGTCACGTCCGGCCCCCTGGCCGACATGGGCGCGTCCCTGCTCATCTGGACCACCACCCCGTGGACGCTGGTGTCCAACACTGCGGTCGCCGTGCATCCGGACGTCGTCTATGTCGCGGCCCGTCCCGCCGGTTCCAACGAGGTGCTCGTCGTCGCCGAGCCGCTCCTGGAGCAGGTGCTGGGCGAGGGGGCGGACCGGGTCGCCACCTTCCGGGGCACCGATCTGGAACGCACCTCCTACCGGCGCCCGTTCGACCTGGTCGACATCCCCGACGCCCACTACGTGGTGCTGGGCGACTACGTCACCGTGGAGGACGGCACCGGTCTCGTCCACCAGGCCCCAGCGTTCGGCGCGGACGACATGACCGTCTGCCGCGCCTACGGCATGCCCGTCGTCAACCCGATCGGCCCGGACGGACGCTTCCTGCGCGAGGTCCCCCTGGTGGGCGGCAGGTTCTTCAAGAACGCCGACGAACCCCTCACCGCCGACCTGCGGGAGCGCGGTCTGCTCTACCGGAACGGGGAGCTGGAGCACAGCTATCCGCACTGCTGGCGCTGCCACACGCCGCTGCTCTACTACGCGCTGCCCGCCTGGTACATCCGCACGACGCAGATCAAGCAGCGGCTGCTGGAGGAGAACGAGAAGACCAGCTGGTTCCCCGAGACCGTCAAGTACGGCCGCTACGGCGAATGGCTGCGCAACAACGTCGACTGGGCGCTGTCCCGCAGCCGCTACTGGGGCACGCCCCTTCCGCTGTGGGTGTGCGAAGCCGACGACGACCACATCACGTGCGTGGGCTCCCTGGCCGAACTCGGGGAACTGGCCGGCCGCGACCTGTCCGCCCTGGACCCGCACCGCCCCTATGTGGACGACGTCACCTTCCCCTGCCCGCAGTGCGGTGCGCAGGCACGCCGCGTGCCCGACGTCATCGACGCCTGGTACGACTCCGGCTCCATGCCGTTCGCGCAGTGGGGCGCCCCCCACCGCAACAAGGAGGTCTTCGAGTCCTCCTACCCCGCCCAGTACATCTGCGAGGCGCAGGACCAGACGCGCGGCTGGTTCTACTCCCTGATGGCCGTCGGCACCCTGGTGTTCGACCGCTCGTCCTACGAGAACGTGCTGTGCCTGGGGCTCATCCTGGCCGAGGACGGCCGCAAGATGAGCAAGCACCTGGGCAACATGCTGGAGCCCATCCCGCTGATGGAACAGCACGGCGCCGACGCGCTGCGCTGGTTCATGCTCGCCAGCGGCATGCCGTGGGCGTCGCGCCGGGTCGGCCACAACGCGCTGGAGGAGATCGTCCGCAAGGTGCTCCTCACCTACTGGAACACCGCGTCGTTCCTGGTGCTGTACGCCGACGCCGCCGCGTCCCAGGGTGGACGCCCGTGGACGCCGGAGCGGATGGACGAGGCCCCCGCCCCCGCCGACCGGCCCCTGCTGGACCGCTGGGCCCTGGCCGAACTGCACCGCACCGTCGGTGAGGTGGACGCGGCCCTGGAGCGGTTCGACTCGGCCGCGGCGGGACGCCGTCTCGCCGAGTTCGTCGACGACCTGTCCAACTGGTACGTGCGGCGCTCCCGGCGGCGCTTCTGGGAGGGCCCGGACACCCCCGCCGGGGCCGCCGCGTTCGCCACCCTGTACGAGTGCCTGGAGACCCTGACCCGGCTCATGGCGCCGATGGTGCCGTTCGTCACCGACTACGTCTGGGACGTCATCCGTCCCGCCGACGGCCCCGAGTCGGTGCACCTGGCCGACTGGCCCACCGTCCGCGAGGACCTGCTCGACCCCGGGCTGACCGCGCGGATGGGGCTCGTCCGGCGGCTGGTGGAGCTGGGACGGTCCGCGCGGGCCGCCAGCGGCGTGCGCACCCGCCAGCCCCTCGGCCGCGCCCTGGTCGGCGCGCCCGGCTGGCCGGACCTGCCCGAGGAGCTGCGCGCCCAGATCGCCGAGGAGCTGAACGTCGCGGCGCTGCAGGACCTGTCGTCGATCGGCGGCGACCTCGTCCACTACCAGGTCAAGCCCAACTTCCGTGAGCTGGGCCGCCGGTTCGCCAAGGACACCCCCAAGGTCGCCGGGGCGGTCGCGGCCGCCGACCCCGCCGCGCTCGTCGCCGCGCTGCGCGCCGACGGCACGGCCACCGTCGAGGCTCCCGGGATCGGCGCCGTGGCCCTGTCCCCCGCCGAGGTCATCGTCACCGAACGGCCGCGCACCGGCTGGGCCGTGGAGAGCGCCGCCGGCGAGACCGTCGCGCTCGACCTGACCGTCACGCCCGAGCTGCGGCGCGCCGGTCAGGTCCGGGAGGTCGTCCGGCTCCTGCAGGACGCCCGCAAGGCCGCGGGCCTGGACGTCACCGACCGGGTCGCCCTGTGGTGGCGGGCCTCCGGCGACGACCTCGCCGAGGCCCTGCGCGAGCACGGCCCGGAGATCGCCGCCGAGGTGCTGGCCGTCGAGTTCCACGAGGGCCGCCCGGACGGGGACCTGCCCGCCCGCCGCGACGACGAGCTGGGCCTGACGTTCTGGCTGCGCCGCTCCACCGCCTGACGGGCCGGTCGACCGCCTGACGGGCCGGTCGTGAGGAAAGGGTTCATCGCGACACATCGCGTTTGCGATGATGGCGATGTGAACCTGCCCGAACCTCCCTCTTCCTCCGATCCGGCCCCGTCCGGGCCCGTTCCCTCAAAGCCCGTTCCCTCCGAGCCCGTTCCGTCCGAGCCCGTTCGCTCCGAGCCCACGCCCGCGGGGGTCGTGTTCGCGGAGGCCGACGCCACGGCGGACCCGGCGCTCATGCGGGCCTCGGACGCCGACCGCGACCGGATCGCCGACCTGCTGCGCGAGGCCCTCGCCGAGGGCCGCATCACCGCCGAGGAGCACGCCGAGCGGATCGACGCGGTGTACCGGGCCAAGACCTACGCCGAGCTGGTGCCCCTGGTGTCGGACATCCCGGGGGCCGCCGAGCGGGCCCCCGTCCCGCCGGGCGCGGCCCAGCCCCGCGTCAACCTGCGCAAGGAGATCGCCCCGGACCTGCCGCCGCCCGAGCGGCAGCCCTCGGCCGTCGTGGCGATCTTCTCCGGGGCGCAGCGGCGGGGCCGCTGGCTGGCCGAGCCCACCACCCACGTCAACTGCGTGTTCGGCGGGGCCGAGCTGGACTTCCGGCAGGCCGTGCTGGCGCAGGCGGAGGTGACCGTCAACGTGTCCTGCATCTTCGGCGGCGTGGAGATCACGGTGCCGCCGGGCGTGCGGGTGACCAACTCCACCGCGGCGATCTTCGGCGGGGTGGAGCTGCCGGACGACGATCCGCTGGAGCCGGACGCGCCCGTCATCCGGCTCACCGGGTTCGTGCTGTTCGGCGGCGTCAACGTCAAACGCCGGGAACTGGACGGCACCCGCGCCGACCGCAGGCGGCGGCGCCGGGAGCTGCGCGAACGGCAACGGGAGGTCCGCGACGAACGGCGCGCCCACCTGCGCGAGTCACGCGACAGGCGCCACCGCGGCCACCTGGGGCACTGACCCCGGGCGTCCCGGCGTCCGGAGCTCGGGCGTTACGAGGAGGCCTGGTCGCGGTCGGGCTGGCAGACCAGGCAGGGCGTGCAGCCCCGCGCCACGGCCTCCGCCCGGGACAGGGTCTCCAGGTCCTCGGCCTCGTCGCCGATGTCCTCGATCAGCGCGCAGTCGACGCGGTGGTAGCGCTTGGTGCCGCTGAGGATGCGCACCTGCGGGCCGTCGCCGTCGCCCGCCGCGGGCGCGTCCGCGTGCGCCTCGCCTCGCGCGGGCCCGTCCCCCTGGGGGGCCGTGGGCGAGATGGGCCGCGTCGTCGTCGTGTCGGCGGGGGAAGCGTCAGCCGTGCCGCCCTCGGCGGCCCGTGACGGAACGTCCTTGGCGGACCCGTCCTTCGCCGGCGTGGTCGGGGCGGCCTCCTGCCCGGAGGCGCCGTCGGACGGACGCGCAGCGGCGGAGGATGCGGAGGCCGTTCCCGGAACGGGCCACGCCGACGGCGGCGCGCCCGCCCCGGCCGCGGGCTTGCCGGCCGCGGGCTTGTCCGGGGCCGGCTTGACGGGGGCGGTCTCGGCGGACGCGGACGCCGTCGCGGACGACGCCGAGGAGCGGCCGGATCCGGCCACGCTCTCGGCCGGCGAGGCCGACGAAGAGGAGCGGCCCTGCGCACCGGACCGTGCGGGCACCGACACCGCGGCGCGCGCCGCCAGAGCGGTGTCGGGCATGCAGGCCGTGCAGGGGCTGAACCCCTCCTCCTTGGCCTCGATGTAGGTCAGCTCGTCCTTGTCGCGTCCCGCGAGCTGGCGGCAGGTGTCCAGGTGGTAGCGGCGACGGCCGCGCACCACGTACACCAGGGCGTCGTCGGGGACGTTCGCCGGCTGGACGGGAATGTCCAGGGGCTCGTCGGCGGGCGGGGCACCGGCGTCCTTGCCGGGGGCCGCCGTGCCGGCGGGGGCGGCGGTGGGCGCCGGGGCGGTCGAGGACCGGCCGGACGTGGCGCCCTTCTTCTTCTCCTTCTTGTCCTTACGGCCGGACCTGGCCTTGCGCGGCGGGGCCGCGGCGGGGGCGGGGACCGCGCCGAACAGCTCCTTGCGCCGCAGGAAGACCCCGATGGCCAGGCACAGGAACGACACCAGGCTGACGGCGATCGAGGTGTAGATCACCACCAGCGCGTCCACGCCGAGCACCTGTGCGCTGTCTCCGCTGCCCGCGACGATGCCCGCGACCAGCAGGGCGATCGCCACCACCACGAGGACGCCACTGAGGATGATCAAGGGTCTCTCCCCTTCCAGGGCCGGGCGCTCTCCGGAGCACGTCGCTCCGGACGGCCTTCACCGACGTACCGGAACGCCGCCGGAACGGCTTCGGCCCGCGCGGTCGCCGCGACGGACCGGCCGCGCGACGCGGCGGTCGGGAAGACACTATCGCCTGCGGGCCGGGGCTCAGCGCCTCTCGTGCGGCGGGTTGTCAGCCGCGTGGAAGGCGCCGGTCGCCGAGTGCTGGACCTGCTGGGCGTGCTGGGCCGGCTCGGCGGGCGGAGGGAAGGGGGTGGGTCCGGTGGGAGCGGAGCCGCCGGGGGCGCCGGTGCGGCCGTCGTGGGCGAGGGTGCTCTGCGGGCCGGTGGCGGTCGGGGCGGGCTGCGCGGGGGCGCCGGGCTGGAACGCGCCGGTCTCGGTGCTGCCGGCCTCCAGGTCGCGCAGCTGTCCCTCCAGGTAGACCTTCAGGCGGCTGCGGTACTCGCGTTCGAAGGCGCGCAGGTTGTCGACCTCGCGTTCGAGCTCCTCGCGCTGCTGCACCAGCGAGCCCATGACCTGGCGGTGCCGCTCCTGGGCGTCCCGGTCGAGGGCCTCGGCGCGGGAGCGGGCCTCGCTGACGATCTGGTCGGCCTGGCGGCGGGCCTTGCCGAGGATCTCCTCGGCCTCGCGGCGGGCCCGGCCGAGCGTCTCGTCGGCCTCCCGGCGGGCGTCGGCGATCGCCTGGTCGGCGGTCTGCTGCGCCAGCGCCAGCACGCGCGCCGCGGTGTCCATGTTGTCCTCGCCGGAGGGGGCGGGGGCCATGCCGAGGCCGCCGCCGAGCGGGGCGGGCTCCGGCTCGGGCTGGGGCTGCGGCTCGGGCCGGGGCGGCTCGGGGATCTGCGGCACGTCCGGCTTGGGCTCGACGATCGGCGCGGCCATGGCGGGGACCTTGCCGCGCAGGCACTCGGCCAGCTTCGCCCGCAGCTCCTCGTTCTCCTGGATGAGGCGGTCGAGCTCGGCCTCGACCTCGTCGAGGAAGGCGTCCACCTCCTCCTCGTCATAACCCGGCCTCAGCCTGGTGGTACTGAACTGCTTGTTCCGCACGTCGGCGGGTGTCAGTGGCATGTCGTCTCCTTGGCGCGCTTGGAGTCTGTCCGCTAGGACGGTATCCGATCAGAGCCTCTGCACGAAGATGATCATGACCCAGACCACAAGGATGAGGACCGTGAAGCTGAGGTCCAGGGCCACGTTACCCAGCCGTATCGGTGGGATGAAACGCCTCAGCAGTTTCAGTGGCGGATCGGTGATGGTGTAGGTGGTCTCGGCGATCACCAGCACCAGCCCCGTGGGACGCCATGACCGGGCGAACGACTGCAGCACCTCCAGGATCAGTCTCCCGATGAGGAACAGCAGGAAGATGTACAGCACCGCGCTGAGCACGGATCCAACGATGGTCACGAAGTATCAGTCTCTCGCATGTTCGCCGTCAGCTCTGGTTGAAGAACCCTCGTTCTGCCATCCGGGCCTTGTCCTCGGCCGTCACCTCGACGTTGGCGGGCGACAGCAGGAACACCTTGTTCGTAACACGCTCGATGCTCCCGTGCAGGCCGAATACCAGACCCGCCGCGAAGTCGACCAGGCGCTTGGCGTCGCTGTCGACCATCTCGGTCAGATTCATGATCACTGGTGTGCCCTCACGGAAGTGCTCCCCGATGGTCCTCGCCTCGTTGTAGGTCCTGGGATGCAGCGTAGTGATGCGCGCGAGGTCGGTGGAACCGCTCTCGTACAGTGCCACGGAGCGTCGGTCGCCCGGTGACGCGCTGTGATGATCGCGTTCCCGCTCCGCGGCGTCCTCGGCCCGTGTAAGCTGGCCGCCGGACTCCTCGTCGCGTCCGGTACGGCGGCCGGTGAGGGTGTCGGCGTCGTCGTCGTAGACCTCGTACTCGTCGTACTCGTCATACTTGCCGTACTTGTCGTCGTAGCGGTCGTCCTCCACAAGGCCGAGGTAGACCGCCATCTTGCGCATCGCGCTGGCCATACGCCCCTCCGTCGTCCTGTGGCCGCGGCACCGGCGCCTCGACGCCGCCTCGGACCGCCCGTCCGTATACCCCGCCGTTTCGGCAGGTACCCCTGGGGGGACATTACCTGACGATTGCCCGCCTGCCGCCGAGCAACGCCGTACCGACACGCACATGTGTCGCGCCGCACGCGACGGCCTGCTCCAGATCGCCGCTCATCCCTGCCGAGATCACGGCGGCCCCCGGATGCTCCCGCCGCAGGTCCGCGGCAATCCGGGCCAACCGGGCGAACGCGACGGAAGGGTCGCCGCCCAGCGGGGCGACCGCCATGACGCCGTCCAGCTCCAGTCCGTCCGCCGTGGCGATCGCGTCGGCCAGCGCGGGAACGTCGGCCGGGTCGGCGCCGCCGCGCGCCCCGGCGGCGGCCGGGCCGCGCCCGCCCTGCCCGGGCTCCGGCTCGTCCAGCGACACCTGGATCAGGCAGCGCAGCGTCCGTCCCGCGCGGGTCGCGGCGTCCGACAGCGCCCGCACCAGCCGCACCCGGTCGACCGACTGCACAACGTCGGCGTAGGCGGCCACCGAACGCGCCTTGTTGGTCTGCAACTGCCCGACGAAGTGCCAGCGCAGCGGCAGCCCCGCGCAGTCCTCCGCCTTGGGGCGGGCCTCCTGGTCGCGGTTCTCCGCGACGTCGGTCACGCCGAGCTCGGCCAGCAGCCGGACGTCGGAGGCGGGGAACGTCTTGGTGACCGCGACCAGCGTCACCTCGCCGGCGTCGCGTCCGGCCGCCGCGCAGGCGGCCGCGATGCGCTTGCGGACCTCGGCGAGGTTGGCGGCCAGCTCCTCCCGGCGCGCCTCGCCCCCGGCCACCGCGTCACCCATGACCGGCCTCCGCCGCGTCGTCGGTGAGCCAGACGAAACCGGCGAAGCGGCCGGTGCGCCCCTCGCGGCGGTACGAGAACAGCTCGGGCGTCTCGATCGTGCAGCGCGGGTCGACGTGAATGTCGGCGACGCCGTCGGCCTTGAGCTGCCCGACGATCCCGGCGCGGATGTCCAGGCCCGGCGTGCCCGCCCGCGTCGTCGCGTAGGCCTCGGGCACCCGTGCGGCGACCTCGTCGCGCATCGCGGCGGGCACCTCGTAGCAGCCGCCGCACGCCGCCGGGCCGATCGCCGCGGCGATCCGCGCCGGCTCGGCGCCGTGCTCGCGCATCCGCGCCACCAGCGCGGGGACGACGCCCAGGGCCGTTCCGGGACGGCCGGAGTGGGCGGCGCCCACCACGCGGGCGACCGGGTCGGCCAGCAGGACGGGTGCGCAGTCGGCGACCAGCACCGCCAGCGCGAGCCCGGGTTCGGTCGTCACGACCGCGTCCACGCCGGGCGCCGGGTCGCCGGTGAACGGGCGGGTGACGAACGCCACGTCGGCTCCGTGCACCTGGCGCATCCAGACGGTGCGCTCGGGGTCGACGCCCAGCGCCGCGGCGACGCGGCGGCGGTTGTCGCGGACGGCGGCGGGGTCGTCGCCGACGGCGCCGCCGAGGTTGAGGCCGTCGAACGGGGCGGCGCTGCGGCCGCCGGCGCGGCCGGTGAACGCGGCGCCCACGCCCGCGCCCAGGGGGACGGTCGTGATCACTGCACCGATCACTTCAGGAAGTCGGGCACGTCGAGATCGTCGTCCTCGTCGAACACCACGGGGCGGCGGCGCTGGCCGGCCGGGCCGGAGCCGGGCTCGCCCTCCCCGCCCGGCCCGCGGCCGGAGGACGAGTCGGGGGCGGGACGCGGCGCGGGCGGACGGATCGACGGCTCCTCGCCCCGTCCGGCGTCGCGGTCGGACGCCGGGGCGAGACCGGGGCCGCCGGTGTCGCCACCGTCCTGGGCCGACGGGCTGTGCGCACCCGGACCGCCGCCGTCGGCGCGTTCGCCGCCGGACGCGGAACGGCCGCCGGACCGTTCCCCCTCGTCGGAGGACGGGCCGCCGGCCTGCGGGCGCTCCTGCTCGGGCCGCGGTGGCGCCGGGGGCGGCGCGGCGGGC
>NZ_BAAAZG010000063.1:0-1381 GCF_039536785.1 Actinomadura miaoliensis | reverse complement strand
GCGGCGGCGCGGACGTCCCGCCGGGTGCCTGGTCGCCGCCGACGCCCCCGTCCACGGCGATGCTGAACGCGCCGCCCGCCGTCGACACCTGGGGGTCGGGGACGGGGCCGCCGTCCGACGCCCCGCCGTCGTTCGAGGGTGCCGTGACCTTCGACGCCACGAATCCGGGCCACGCGGCCGCTCCGCCGCCGCCCTACCAGGAGGGCACGGGCGCGTCGAACGGCGCGGGCGGTTCCGGCGGACGCGCACCGCTGCCGCGCCGCGTGCGGCAGGCGAACCTGGCGCCGCAGCTGCGCGAGGAGGACGACGGCCCGCTCGCGGCGCCCACGCCGCAGGGCGAGGACCCGCTGGCGGCGTGGGAGCGGCGGTCGGCCGAGGCGTCGCGGGAGCTGTTCGCGTCCCTGCAGGCGGGCTGGCTGCGCGGCCGGGACGAGGACGAGGGGCCGGCGGACCACCGGCAGGAAAGGGGAACGTCACCATGACGCAGCAGGAAGTGGCGGCCCAGCTGGGCTTTCTTCTGGACGATCTGGTGGACCGGGTGCCGCCGGTCCGCAAGGTCGTCGTCCTGTCCCGCGACGGGCTGGTGATGGGGGCGTCCCGGGACGTGGGCCGTGAGGACGCCGAGTACCTGGCCGCGCTGGCGTCCGGATTCCACAGCCTGGCGGTCGGGGCCGGGCCGCATCTGGACGCGGGCGAGATCCGGCAGACGATCGTCGAGATGGACAAGGGGCTGTTCTTCGTCGTCCCGGCCGGGGCGAACAGCTGCCTGGCCCTGCTCAGCGACGCGGGCGCCAACGCGGGCCTGGTCGCCTACGAGATGACGATGCTGGTCAAGCGGGTCGGCCGGCAGCTGTCCACCGGGCTGCGCCAGAACGGACGAGGACAGGACGGACGGGGAACGGGCCCGGGGCCGGGATCCGGGTGAGCGAGCGTGGACCGCAGCGCCCCCGGCGGCCTCCCCGGTCCGGGCGGGGAGCGGTGGCTCGACGAGGCCGCCGGGCCGATCGTCCGCCCCTACGCGGTGACCCGCGGCCGGACCCGCCCGCACGGCGAGCCGCTGGACCTGGTCACCATCCTGGTCGCGACGGGCGCGGCGCCCGCCGAGCCGGAGCGCCTGTCGCGCGAGCGGCGCCGCCTGCTGGCGCTGTGCCGCCGCCCGTACACGGTCGCCGACCTGGCCTCCGACCTGGACCTGCCGCTCGGCGTGGTCCGGGTGCTGGCCGACGACCTGATCCAGGCGGGTCTGCTGGGCGTCCAGCGCTGGTCCGCCCCGGCCGCCCCCCATACCGATCCGAACCTGCTCAGGAGGGTCCTCGATGGAATCCGTGCGCTCTGACGCGCCCGGCGGCCCGGCCGCCGGACCGCCCCCGCCCGCCGGGCC
>NZ_BAAAZG010000062.1:60872-95539 GCF_039536785.1 Actinomadura miaoliensis | reverse complement strand
GGCCGGCGGGGAACGCCGGCCGGCTGGTGCGCGCCGCGCCGGAGCCGGCCCGGCCGGCCGCCGAGGAGCCGCCCAGCTCGTGGGCGTGGCTTCACGACATGCTGGAGGGCCTGCGTGATCACGGGCGGCCGCTGGGGCTACAGCAGCGTGCGAGGGTCGCGATATGGGACCTGGTGTTCGGTGACGACGACACCGCCTACGAGCGGGCCCTCGCCATCGAGCACGAGTGCCGGGCCCAAGGCGCCGTCGGCGTACTGCCGACGGCGCTGGCGCTGACGGCCCGGTCGCAGATCGTCCGGGGGCTGCACCGTGACGCCTCGGCCAGCGCCGAGGAGGGGCTGCGCGTCGCCCGGGACACCGGCCAGCGTCAGGTCGCCGCCTACCTGACGGGCGTCCTGGCGTATCTGGCGGCCCTGGAGGGGGACGAGGACAGATGCCGGGCCCTGACCGAGCGGGTCGGCGAGGTCAGGGACCTGGCAGCGAGGGAACTGCGCCTTCTCACGCTGAACCTGCTCGACGTCGCCATGGGCCGGTACGAGGCCGCCCTGCGCAGGGACGAGGAGGAGTACGGCGATGCCGCACCCGCCGTACGCGGCGTGATGGCGCTGCACCGGGCGGGTGACGTGGTGGAGGCGGCGGTGCGGGTGGGGCGGTCCGACATCGCGCGGACGGTGTCGGAGTGGTGGTCGGAGTGGGCGGCGCACACCCGTCAGGCCTGGGCTCAGGCGGTGGCGCTGCGCTGTCGTGCGCTGCTGGCCTCCGGCCGGGAGGCCGAGCGGTACTACGCCGAGGCGGTCCGGCTGCACCAGCGGGGCGACCGGCCGTTCGAGCGGGCGCGCACCGAGCTGTTGTACGGCGAGTGGCTGCGCAGGGCCGGCCGCCGCGCCGACGCCCGCCGCGAGCTGCGGTCCGCTCTGGAGATATTCGAACGGCTCGGCGCCCGGCCCTGGGCCGACCGCGCCCGCGCCGAGCTGCGCGCCACCGGCGAACGCCGGGTCGGCTCCGGTCGCCAGGCCGGCGGTCTGGACCGCCTCACGCCGCAGGAGTTGCAGGTCATCAGGCTGGCGGCCACCGGCCTGAGCAACCGGCAGATCGCCGCCCGGCTGTTCCTCAGCCCGAGGACGGTCGGTTACCACCTGTACAAGGCGTTCCCCAAGCTCGGCGTCGCCTCACGCCGCGAACTGGCGGGACTCGACCTGGGCAGGGCGCCCTGACGCCGGCGCCGGCATCGGCGCCTGGTCCGCGCCCGCCCGGGTGTCCGCCCCGCGGTGGCGGACACCCGGGGCGCGTTCACTGGGTGACTTTGATCGTGACCCGCGCCGGACGGAGGCTCTGGTTCCCGTTGGCGGGGTTCGTGAGGAAATACTCGAACGTGTCCGACCCCGGGAGATCCGCCGCCGTGTAGGTGATCGTTCCGTCGTCGTTCGACTGGGCGTCCCCCAGATACGGGCCGTTCATGATCCACACCCCATTGCCCGCGGCGTTCTGGTCGTTGTCGCGCACATCGAAGATGATCTTCTGGCCGCGTCGCACGGTGTAGGAGTCGTCCACCGGAGTGCCGATGGCGGGATCGACGTGCGAGATCCTCAGTTCGGCCACGCTCTGGCCGGCGCCGTCGGAGACGGTGACGTCCACCTGCGCGCTGTAACCCGGCCGCACCTCGCCCTGGAAGGTGACGGTGTCTGTGCTGTGGGTGGCGGTGCCCTCCCCCTGCGTCCTGACCCCGACGATCGTCATCGGGTCGCCGTCGGGATCCTCGCAGAGGTCGGAGACGTGCCAGGTCAGCGGCTGGCCGCGGAAGGCGATCTCGTCCGTGGCGATGCAGGCGGGCGCCCCGTCGCCGGCGGCGACGGCGGTGACGGGCGACGCGCCGATCATCACGGCGGCCACGGTGCCGGCGGCGAGTCCCGCGAGGGCGCGCGACGGTAGCGAACGGCTCGGGGGGTTGTTCTGCCTCATGGGTGTCCTTGTCCTCGGCGGCAAAGTCGATCATGAGGCTAGGGAGGCCCCCGGACGGACCGCATCCGTCGCCGCGACGGGAAACGCCGGACGATATGACCGGCATCATCCCGTGCGAGCACGACACCCTGAATTGCCGCATCCGTCATCACGACCTGAACACCGGGCGGCGGATGCGCACCGGACGGCGGGTCGTACTATCGCCCGCCCAGGAAGTACCGCGCCGGGACGAACACCTCGTGCCCGGAGGTGAACCGGACCCGTACGCCGTCGCGGCGCCAGTCGGCCCCGGCCGGCACCGGCCGGTCGACCCCGAGGAACTCCAGCCGGACGAAGTGGCCGTAGCCGAGGTCGGGACTGCCGCCCGCGTACAGGCGGTAGGCCTGGTGGCGGCCGAAAATCCAGCTGCGTTCCCGGACGACGCCGACGTAGTGGCGCCTGTCGTCCTCGTACGTCACCGTCGCGGGCTGGGCGATGCGGCCGAACTTCTCCGTACGGTGAAGTCGCGTGTCCAGCAGCAGCACCAGCGCCGTGGCTCCCTGCACGAGCAGCGCTGTCAGGACCACCGCCACCGCGCGTGACGCTTTACGGCGGTCAGGCATCGGCGGTCGCCGCTCCCGAGTTCCCGGCCTTCCCCGAACCGCGGCGGCGTGGGACGTGGGGGCGGTAGGGGGAGACGGTGGGGTCGCCGTCGATCCAGAAGCGCCACGGGGTCTCCTTGCCGCCGTTCACGCCGGTGCGCGGCCCCGTCCGCACGAGGGACGGGTCGACGGGGCCGTCGCCCGCCAGGATCCGCAGCTCGCCGCCGGGTGAGCAGACGTCCAGGCCGTTCTGTTCGCGGGCGATGGCCAGGGACTGGCAGAGCCTCGCGGGGCCGCGTGCCAGGTCCCGTACGGTCGAGCGTGGACGGCGGCGTCGCGCCACGTCCTCGCCCGCGATGACCTGGCCGGCGCGCAGCAGGACGGCCGAGGCGGTGCCGTCCGGGCCGCACACCAGGTTGACGCAGAAGTGCATGCCGTAGGTGAAGTACACGTAGGCGTGCCCGGGCGGGCCGAACATCACCGCCGTGCGGGGGGTCAGCCCACGGTAGGCGTGGGAGGCCGGGTCCAGGGGGCCGGCGTACGCCTCCACCTCGGTGAGCCGTACCGCGACCTCGCCCTCGTCCGTACGGTGCGCGAGCACACGTCCGAGCAGGTCGGGTGCGACCTCGTCGACCGGACGGTCGAAGAAGTCGCGTCGCAGCAGAACTTCGTCCATGACCTCACCGTGATGCCGCCTGGGCGCCGCCCCGTCTCCGTCCACGCTCTGCGGACGCGGGCCGCCGGGTGGAGGTTCCGGGCGCGGCGCGGGTGCCACCCCGGGCGCCTGGGACGCCCGGGGTGTGCGTCGGCCTGTCACCGTACCGCTTGTCGGGAGATGGGGGGATCAGCTCTCGTCGGGGCCCGCGGCCCAGGCGGCGTGCTCGTTGACGAGGGCGCGCAGCGCGCTCAGCTGCTCGCGGACCCGGTCGGGGGCGGTGCCCCCGTACGCCTTGCGGGACGCCAGCGCCCCGTGGACGTCCAGGACCTCCCGCACGTCCGGGGTCAGGTGCGGCGACACCTTGGCCAGGTCCTCGTCGGTGAGGTCGCCGAGGTCCTTGTCGTTGACCTGGCACCACACCACCAGGTGGCCGACGACCTCGTGCGCCTCGCGGAACGGGACGCCGCGCCGCACCAGCAGCTCGGCCAGGTCGGTGGCCAGGGCGAACCCGTCGGGCGCCGTCGCCTCCAGCCGCTCGGTGTTGACCCGCATCGTGGCGATCAGCCCGGACATCGCGGGCAGGACCAGCAGCAGCGTCTCGACGGCGTCGAAGGCGCCCTCCTTGTCCTCCTGCAGGTCGCGGTTGTAGGTCAGGGGCAGGCCCTTGAGGGTGGTCAGCAGGCCCACCAGGTGGCCGATGAGCCGACCGGCCTTGCCGCGGGCCAGCTCCGCCACGTCGGGGTTCTTCTTCTGCGGCATGATGGACGACCCGGTGGCGTAGGTGTCGTCCATCTCGATCCAGCGGAACTCCTGCGAGGCCCACAGGCAGACCTCCTCGCCCAGCCGCGACAGGTGCACCCCGATCAGCGCGGCGGCGAACAGGAACTCGGCGACGAAGTCGCGGTCGGCGACGGCGTCCATGGAGTTGGGCGCGGCCGAGTCGAAGCCCAGTTCCTCGGCGGTGGCCTGCGGGTCCAGCGGCAGCGACGAGCCGGCCAGGGCGCCCGACCCCAGCGGGGAGACGGCCGCGCGCCGGTCCCAGTCGCGCAGCCGGTCGATGTCGCGGGTCAGCGGCTGCACGTGCGCCAGCAGCTGGTGGGAGAACAGCACGGGCTGGGCGTGCTGCAGGTGGGTCATGCCGGGCGCGGCCACGCCCAGGTTGTGGTCGGCCTGGGCGATCAGCGCGGTCTCCAGCTCGACCAGCCGGTGCACGATCTGCCGGACGTGGTCGCGCAGGTACAGGCGCAGGTCGGTGGCGACCTGGTCGTTGCGGCTGCGGCCGGCGCGCAGCTTGCCGCCGAGCGTGCCGAGGCGCTCCAGCAGGCCGCGCTCCAGCGCCGTGTGGACGTCCTCGTCGGCGACGGTGGGCCGGAACTCGCCGGACCGGCACGCCTCCTCCAGGTCGTCCAGGGCACCGAGCATGCGGTCGAGCTCCTCGTCGGTGAGCAGGCCCGCCCGGTTGAGCACGCGGGCGTGCGCGCGCGACCCCATGAGGTCGTAGGGGGCCAGCCGCCAGTCGAACTGGACGCTCACCGAGAGCCGCGCGAGCGCGTCCGACGGACCGCCCTCGAACCGTCCGCCCCACAGTCGCGTCGGTGCCTTGGTCACGAAATTCCTCTTCCCACCGTCATGGCTGAGTTTCTGTCTACCGCGTCGGCTGCACCCGGGCCGTCTCGGGCCGGGGTCACGCGGGATGTCCCGCATCAGCGTACGACCACTTCGCGGGGAAGGGCGGCATGCCCCGTCCCGTGCGGCCCCGATCTCGGCCGGGAACGCGGTCAGGTGTTCCTGTGGGGGCGCGTGGGCCCCTAGGCTCGTCGTTCGCGTCCGTTCGTCAGGCGCAGCAGGGACTGGGCGACCGACTCGCCCCCGTCCGGGTCGCGGGCGATCACCAGGACGGTGTCGTCGCCGGCCACCGTGCCGAGGATGGTGGGCCACTCGGCGTGGTCGATCGCCGAGGCCAGGTACTGGGCGGCGCCCGCCGGAGTGCGCACGATCACCAGATTGGCCGACGCCTCGGCCGACACCAGCAGCTCGGCGGCCACCCGGGCGAGCCGCCCGGTGAAGGTCTCGGCGGCGCCGGTGGCGGCACGGCGGATGCGTTCGCCGCCCTCGCCGGGCACCGCGTAGATGAGGCTGCCGTCCTGGGCGCGCAGCTTGACCGCCCCGATCTCCACCAGGTCGCGCGACAGCGTGGCCTGGGTGACCTCGACGCCCTCGTCGGCCAGCAGCTTGGCCAGCTCCCCCTGGGAGTGCACGGGATGCCGGGTGAGCAGCTCGATCACCCGGGCCTGGCGGGCGGTCTTGGTGAGCGGGGTGGTCATGGTCAGTGCTCCAGCAACCAGGTCAGCAGGGCCTTCTGGGCGTGCAGGCGGTTCTCGGCCTCATCCCACACCAGGCTCTGCGGCCCGTCCAGGACGGCGGCGGCGATCTCCTTGCCGCGGTAGGCCGGCAGGCAGTGCAGCACGCAGGCGTCGGGGGCGGCCTGGGCGAGCAGCGCCTCGTCGATCGCGTACGGCTCGTAGACGGAGGTGTCCTTGCCCTCCTGGCCCATGGACACCCACGTGTCGGTGGCCAGCACGTCGGCGCCCGCGGCGGCGCGCTTGGCGTCGGCGGTGACGGTGACCGACCCGCCGGTCGCCGCGGCGATCTCGGTGGCGCGGTCGACGACGGCGGCGTCCGGCGGGAGCTGCTCGGGCGCGGCGATCCGCACGTGCATGCCGGCGGTGGCGCCGCCCAGCAGGTAGGAGTGGGCCATGTTGTTGGCGCCGTCGCCGAAGTAGGCCAGGGTGAGGCCGTTCAGGGCGCCCTTGGCCTCCCGGACGGTCTGCAGGTCGGCCAGCACCTGGCAGGGGTGGAACAGGTCGGTGAGGGCGTTGACGACGGGCACGGTGGTGCCGTCGGCCATCTCCTCGATGCGCTCCTGCCCGGAGGTGCGCCACACGATCGCGCTGACCTGCCGTTCCAGCACGCGTGCGGTGTCGGCGATCGTCTCGCCGCGGCCGAGCTGGCTGGAGCCGGCGTCCATGACCAGGGCGTGGCCGCCCAGCTCGGCGATGCCGACGGCGAACGACACGCGGGTGCGGGTGGACGGCTTGTCGAACAGCACCGCGACCGACCTCGGGCCCTCCAGGGGACGGCGGGCGAACCGGTCGCGCTTGAGCTCGGCGGCCAGGTCCAGGACCTCGGCCTGCTCGGCGGGGGTCAGGTCGTCGTCGCGCAGGAAGTGCCGGACCATCGGTCAGTTCTCCTTACCGGCCGGGACGGCCTCGGCGGCCGTGTCGAGGATCGCCGGGAGCGCGTCGACGAACGACCGCGCCTCACCGGCGGTGAGGATCAGGGGCGGGGCCAGGCGGACCGCGTCCGGCTGCAGGGCGTTGACCAGGAATCCGGCGTCGCGGGCGGCGGCCTCCACGGCGGCGGCGACCGCGCCGTTCAGGACCACGCCCAGCCACAGCCCGCGGCCGCGCACGCCCGCCAGCAGCGGGTGGGAGATCGCGGCGATCCCGTCGGACAGCACCGCGCCGACCTCGGTGACGTTGGCGAGCAGGCCGTCGCGTTCGATGGTGTCCAGGACGGCCAGGGCCGCGGCGGCGCTGACGGGGTTGCCGCCGAAGGTGGAGCCGTGGTCACCCTTGGCGAACACCTCGCCGTAGGGGCCGAGCGCGACGCACGCGCCGATCGGCATGCCGCCGCCCAGGCCCTTGGCGAGGGTGAGCACGTCGGGGCGGACGTTGTCGTGCTGGTGGGCGAACCAGGCGCCGGTGCGGCCGATCGCCGACTGGATCTCGTCGGCCACCAGCAGCGCGCCGGTGGCGTCGCAGATCCGCCGCGCCGCGGCGAAGTAGCCGTCCGGCGGGGGCACGACGCCCGCCTCGCCCTGGGTGGGCTCCAGGAACACGGCCGCGCACTGGTCGGTGACGGCGGCCTCCAGGGCTTCGGCGTCGCCGTAGGGGACGAACCGCACGTCCAGGCCGAACGGCCCGAACGGCTCGCGGATGGACGCCTTGCCCGTCAGCGCCAACGCGCCCATGGTGCGGCCGTGGAATCCGTTCTCGGTGGCCACGAAGTACGTGCGGCCGTGCGCCTTGCCGTGCTTGACGGCCAGCTTGACCGCGCACTCGTTGGCCTCGGTGCCGCTGTTGGCGAAGAACACCCTGCCGTCGCCGCCGAGCAGGTCGCGCAGCCGCTCGGCCAGCAGCACCTCCGGCTCGTGCAGGAACAGGTTGGAGGTGTGGGCCAGCCGCGCGACCTGCGCGGTGACCGCCTCGACCAGGGCGGGGTGGCCGTGCCCGAGGGAGCTGACGGCGATGCCCGCGATCAGGTCGAGGTAGGCGTTGCCGTCGGCGTCCCAGACCCGGCTGCCCTCGCCGCGCGCCAGCGCCACCGGCGGCACGCCGTAGTTGGGCATGAACGCGGCCTCGAACCGCTTTCTCAGCTCGTCGTTCATTTCCCCGCCTCCATGGGGCTGGGCAGGACCATCGTCCCGATCCCTTCGTCGGTGAAGATCTCCAGCAGCAGCGAGTGGGGCACGCGGCCGTCCAGCACGTGCGCGCGCGGCACCCCGCCGCGCACCGCGTGCAGGCACGCCTCCATCTTGGGCACCATGCCCGACGACAGTCCCGGCAGCAGCGCGGCCAGCTCGTCGGTGGTGAGGCGGTCGATGACGTCGTCGCTGTCGGGCCAGTCGGCGTACAGGCCCTCCACGTCGGTGAGGACCACCAGCTTGGCCGCGTCGAGCGCGACGGCCAGCGCGGCGGCGGCGGTGTCGGCGTTGACGTTGTAGATCTCGCCGTCGTCGCCGCGGGCGACGCTGGACACCACCGGGATGCGGCCGTCGTCCAGCAGCGCCCGCACCGCGTCGACCTGCACCTCGACGATCTCGCCGACCTGGCCGATGTCGACCGGCTCGCCGTCCACGACGGCGTGCTTGCGCTCGGCGGTGAACAGGTTGGCGTCCTCGCCGGACATGCCGACGGCGAACGGGCCGTGCCGGTTGATCAGCCCGACCACGTCCCGGCCGACCTGCCCGACCAGCACCATCCGCACCACCTCCATCGCCTCGGGGGTGGTGACGCGCAGCCCGGCGGTGAACGTGGACTCGATGCCCTGCTTGTCGAGGGCGGCGTTGATCTGCGGGCCGCCGCCGTGGACGATCACCGGGCGCAGGCCCGCGTACCGCAGGAACACCACGTCCTCGGCGAACGTGGAGCGCAGCGCCTCGTCGGTCATGGCGTGCCCGCCGTACTTGATCACGACGGTCTTGCCGTGGAAGCGCTCCAGCCACGGCAGGGCCTTGATCAGGGTCTCGGCCTTGTCCAGGACCCCGGCCCGGTTCTTGCGCACCCGCGCTCCGGAGACGATGTCGCTCATGTCGAGTAGGCCGAGTTCTCGTGGACGTAGTCGGCGGTCAGGTCGGTGGTCCAGACGGTGGCGCTGTGCGTGCCGGCCGACAGGTCGACGGTGATGGTGACGTCGCGGGGCCGCAGGTCGACCTTGTCGCGGTCGTCGCCGAACGAGCCGTTGCGGCACACCCACACGCCGTTGATGGCGACGTTGAGGTGGTCGGGCTCGAACACCGCGTCGGTGGTGCCGACCGCCGACAGCACCCGGCCCCAGTTGGGGTCCTCTCCGTGGATGGCGCACTTGAGCAGGTTGTTGCGGGCGATGGAGCGGCCCACGGTGACGGCGTCGTCCTCGCTGGCGGCGCCGACGACCTCGATGGCGATGGCCTTGGCCGCGCCCTCGGCGTCGACCAGCAGCTGCCGGGTCAGGTCGGCGCACAGGTCGGTGAGCAGCTCGGTGAACGCCGCCTCGTCCGGGGTGACGCCGCTGGCGCCGGACGCCAGCAGCAGCACGGTGTCGTTGGTGGACATGCAGCCGTCGGCGTCCAGCCGGTCGAGGGTGACGGACGTGGCGGCGCGCAGGGCCCGGTCGAGGGCGGCGGCGTCCAGGTCGGCGTCGGTGGTCAGCACGCACAGCATGGTGGCCAGCGACGGCGCGAGCATGCCCGCGCCCTTGGCCATGCCGCCGATCATGTAGCCGTCGCCCGGCCGGAAGGCGATCTTGGCGACGGTGTCGGTGGTGCGGATGGCGTCGGCGGCGGCCAGTCCCCCGTCGCCGCGCGACAGCTCGGCCACGGCCGCCTCCACGCCGGGCAGGAGTTTGTCCATGGGCAGCCGCTCGCCGATCAGACCGGTGGAGCACACCGCGATCTCGCCGGCCGAGTCGGCCAGCAGCTCGGCGGCCTTCTCGGCGGTGGCGTGGGTGTCCTGGAACCCGGCCGCGCCGGTGCAGGCGTTGGCGCCACCGGAGTTGAGCACCACCGCGCGCACGCGGCCGCCTTGGAGGACCTGCTGGGACCACAGGACGGGGGCGGCCTTCACGCGGTTGCGGGTGAAGACGCCGGCCGCCGCGCGGGAGGGGCCGTCGTTGACGACCAGGGCCAGGTCGCGGATTCCGCCGTCCTTGAGCCCGGCGACGACGCCGGCGGCGCGGAACCCCCGGGGGGCGGTGACGCTCACGGGGACACTCCGATCGTGGTGAGTCCGAGTTCTTCGGGCAGGCCGAGGGCGAGGTTGGCGCTCTGCACGGCGCCCCCGGCGGTGCCCTTGGCGAGGTTGTCGATGGCGGCGACCACGACGAGGCGCCCGGCGCGCTCGTCGAGGGCGGTCTGCACGAGCGCGGTGTTCGCGCCCAGGGTCATGGACGTGGCGGGCCAGGTGCCCTCGGGCAGCAGCCCGACGAACGGCTCGTCGGCGTACGCCCGCTCGTAGGCGGCGCGCAGCGTCTCGGCGGTGACGCCCGGCCGGGCCCTGGCGGTGCAGGTGGCCAGGATGCCGCGGCTCATCGGCGCCAGGGTGGGCGTGAACGACACGGTGACCGGCTCGCCGGCGACGGCGCTGAGGCCCTGCGCCATCTCGGGGGTGTGCCGGTGGCCGCCGCCCACGCCGTAGGCGCTGACCGAGCCCATGACCTCGCTGCCCAGCAGGTGCGGCTTGAGGGCGCGGCCCGCGCCGGAGGTGCCGGACGCGGCGACGACCACGACGTCCGGCTCGGCCAGCCCGGCGGCGAACGCCGGGAACAGCGCCAGCAGCACGGCCGTCGGGTAGCAGCCGGGCACGGCGATACGGCGGGTGCCGCGCAGGCGCTCGCGGTGGCCGGGCAGTTCGGGTAGCCCGTACGGCCAGGTGCCCGCGTGCGGGGTGCCGTAGAAGTGCTCCCAGTCGGCGGGGTCGGCCAGGCGGAAGTCGGCGCCGCAGTCGACCACGAGCACGTCGTCGCCCAGCCGCTCGGCGATCGCCGCGGACTGGCCGTGCGGCAGCGCGAGGAACACCGCGTCGTGCCCGGCCAGGACGTCCGGCGTCGTCTCGGCCAGGACCCGCCCGGCCAGCGGACGCAGGTGCGGCTGGTGCGCGCCCAGCGGCGTGCCCGCGTTGGCGCCCGCCGTCACCGTGCCGATCTCGAACTCGGGGTGGCCCGCCAGGATCCGCAGGACCTCACCGCCCGCGTAGCCGCTGGCGCCCGCCACCGCCGCCCGGATGCCCATCCGCACCCCGCCCTTCTCTCACCACGTTCAGCAAGAGTATGCAGCATGATGGATGAATATTCAAAGCCGGGTCCGTAACGTTACTCCGTCGGCGGCGACAGGCGACCGTGTCGTTCCAGCTCAGGTCGCGCTCACATGGCGTCGACCTCGGCCAGTCCGGCGGCGCGGTCCATGCGCAGCCAGCGGGTGATGCCCAGCGCACGCAGGAACGGCAGGTCGTGGCTGACCACGATCAGCGCGCCCCGGTAGGCGTCCAGCGCCTCGCCGAGCCTGCGCACGCTGGCCAGGTCCAGGTTGTTGGTCGGCTCGTCCAGCATCAGCAGGCGCGGCGCGGGCTCGGCCAGCAGCAGCGCCGCCAGCACCGCCCGGAACCGCTCGCCGCCCGACAGCGTGCCCGCGGGCCGGTCGGCGCGGGCGCCGCGGAACAGGAACCGCGCCAGTCCGGCCCGCACCGCGTTCACCGACGCCGACGGGGCGAAGGCCCGCACGTTGTCGACCACGCTCAGCGCGTCGTCCAGGACGTCGAGGCGTTGCGGGAGGTACCGCACGCCCTCCACGCCCGTCCTGACGGTCGTGCCCGCCGTGAACGCCCCGGCCTCGGGCACCGTCTCGCCGGCGACCGCGCGCAGCAGCGTCGTCTTGCCCGAGCCGTTCGGGCCGACCAGCGCGATGCGCTCCGGCCCCCGCACGATCAGCTCCTCCAGGGAGCCCGGCTCGGGCGCGCGCAGCCCGGTGACGGTCAGCACGGTGCGGCCCGCCGGGACCTCGGTGGCGGGCAGCTCGACCCGGATCTCCTCGTCCTCGCGGACCGCCTCCTCGGCCTCGGCGAGCCGGTCGCGCGCGTCGGCCAGGCGCTGCTCGTGCATGATGCGGTGCTTGCCCGCCGACACCTGCGCCTCCCGCTTGCGCGCGTTCATGACGATCTTCGGCTCGCGCTTGCTGTCGTACATCTTGTTGCCGTAGCGGACGCGGCGGGCCAGCTTCACATGTGCCTCCTCCAGCTCGCGCTTCTGCCGCCGCAGATGCGCCTCCGCCGAGCGGACGGCGCGTTCGGCCGCCTCCCGCTCCACCGCCAGCAGCTCCTCGTAGGCCGGCAGGTTCCCGCCGAACGTGCGGACGGCGCCGTCGCGCAGGTCGGCGATCTCGTCCACCAGCTCCAGCAGCTCCCGGTCGTGGCTGACCACCACCAGCACGCCCGGCCAGGCGGCGACCGCGTCGTACAGGCGGCGCCGGGCGTCCAGGTCCAGGTTGTTGGTGGGCTCGTCCAGCAGCAGGACGTCGGGACGGGCCAGCAGCAGCGCGGCCAGCCCCACCATGACCGACTCGCCGCCCGACAGCGCCGCCACCGTGCGGTCCAGGTCGAGGTGCTCCAGGCCGAGGCGGTCGAGCTGGGCGCGGGCGCGTTCCTCCACGTCCCAGTCGTCGCCGACGGCGGCGAAGTCGTCCTCGGTGGCCTCGCCCCGCTCGATCGCGTGCAGCGCCCGGCGGGTCGCGGTGATCCCGAGCAGGTCGGACACGGTGCGGGCGGTGCCGAGCGGCAGGTTCTGCGGCAGGTGGCCGACCTGCCCGTCCACGCTCACCGTCCCGGACGCCGGCCGCAGCTCCCCGGCGATCAGCCGCAGCAGCGTGGACTTCCCGGACCCGTTGACACCGATCAGGCCCGTGCGGCCGGCGCCGAACGCGGCGTCCAGCCCGTCCAGCACCACGGTGCCGTCCGGCCAGGCGAACGACAGATCCGAACAGACGATGGAAAAAGACATCAGTGGCGGCCCTCCATGAACGCGTCGACATTCGAATGCGGAACACATGGAGACACCGCGGGACGCGCGCACGGACGGCGCGCGGGCACGAAAAAGCCCGGGACGGAAAGTCCTGCCTGAGGTCACGTGCGCGCATGACGCCTTCGGCGTGCTGCCGCGCGGTGTCGGCGACCTCAGTTCTCCAACGGACTCCCCTGCCGGGCGACGATAAGACCGATCCAGCTTAGCCGGACATCATCCGCCAACACAAAGGTCCCAAGGGTTATTCCCGTGCGCATGAGAAACGGCCCCGCACCGGCATGGTGCGGGGCCGTTCCGTCGTCGCGTCGAAGGCGAACCTCACGCGCCGCGCAGGACGGCGCCGGTGCGCTCGGCGGCCAGGGCCACGGCCGCGTCACGGGCGGCGCCCGACTCCTCCGCGGTCAGCGTGCGGTCGGCGGCGCGGAACCGCAGCGTGTAGGCCAGGGACCGGCGTCCCTCCCCCACCTGCTCGCCGGTGTAGACGTCGAACAGCCGCACCGACTCCAGCAGTTCCCCGGCGCCCTCGCGCAGCGCCGCCTCGACCTGCGCCGCCGGCACGTCCGCGTCGACGACCAGCGCCACGTCCTGGGTCGCGACCGGGTAGGACGACACGTGCGGCGCCCGCGTCACGTCCGGTTCGCCCAGGCCGCGCACCTCCAGCTCCATCGCGCAGGTCCGCTGCGGCAGGCCGTACTCCTTGACCGTGCGCGGGTGCAGCTCACCGGCGTGCCCCACCAGCGTGTCGCCGACGTACAGGGCGGCGCAGCGGCCCGGGTGCCACGGCGCGTGCTGGTCGGCCTTCACCGTCAGCTCCACCCCGGCCTCGCGCGCCACCACGCGGGCGGCCTCGATCGCGTCGGCCCACCCGGCGGGGCGGCCCGGACCCCACCAGCCGGCGCGCTCCCGCTCGCCCGCCAGCACAACGGCGGCGCGCAGCGGCTGGTCGGGCAGCGCGGCCTCCAGCGAGGCGATCTCGTCGGCGGTCGGGCCGCGGTCGACCGGCAGGCGCGGCGCCCGCTCCGGCGCGCCCGGACGCGGCCGGAACACCAGGCCGAGCTCGAACAGCGCCACGTCGGAGAAGCCGCGGCCCACGTTGCGGGCCAGGGTGCGCAGCAGCCCCGGCAGCAGCGTGGTGCGCAGCAGCGGCTCGTCCTCCGACAGCGGGTTGGCCAGCCGCAGCGCCCGGCGCCGCGGGTCGTCGGCCGGCAGTTGCAGCGCGTCCCAGTCGCGTTCGGCGACGAACGGGAAGTTCGGCGTCTCGACGTAGCCCGCGCCCGCCAGCGCCCGGCCGATGCGGCGGCGCAGCCGCTGGCCGGGCGTCAGGCCCCGCCCGGCGATGGGACGCGGCGGCCGCGCCGGGATGTTCTCGTAGCCCTCCAGCCGGATGACCTCTTCGGCCAGGTCGTTGGGGTCGGTGAGGTCGGGACGCCACGACGGCGGCGTCACCGTCAGCACGTCCCCGTCCTCGGCGCCGTCGCCGGCGCCGCCGTCGACCGCGCAGCCGACCTGCTCCAGGCGGCGCACCACCGTGGCCCGGTCGTAGGAGACCCCCGCGACGCGTGCCGGGTGATCGGCCCGCATGGTGATCGTGACCGTGCCGGCCGGGGCCTGCGCGTGCGTGACGCCCGGGACGATCTCGGCGCCGCCCAGCTCGGCCAGCATCCGCGCCGCCCGGTACGAGGCGTACAGCGGCAGCTCGCGGTCGACGCCGCGCTCGAACCGGTAGGACGCCTCGCTGTGCAGCTTGTGGCGGCGGACCATGCGCGCGGTGCCGATGGCGTCGAAGTGCGCCGCCTCGATCACCATGTCGGTCGAGGTCTCGTCGATCTCGGTGGCCAGGCCGCCCATGGTGCCCGCCATGGAGATCGGCCCGGAGGCGTCGGTGATGAGGATGTCCTCGGGGTGCAGGTCGCGCTTGACGTGGTCGAGCGTCTCCAGGCTCTCGCCCTCGCGGGCGCGGCGCACCACGATCGGGCCGGTCAGCTTGCCGCGGTCGAAGGCGTGCAGCGGCTGGCCCAGCTCCAGCATCAGGTAGTTGGTGACGTCCACCGCCAGCGACACCGGCCGCATCCCGGCGCGGAACAGCCGCACCTGCATCCACATGGGGGTCTGCGCGGCGGGGTCGAAGCCGCGCACCTCGCGCAGCACGAACCGGTCGCAGGCGGTCGGGTCGGCGATGCTCGCCGGGTGGACCTCGGCGGTGTCGTCGGGGAGGTCGACGGCGGCCGGGTCCCGGAACGGCACGTCGTAGGCGATGGCGGCCTCGCGCGCCACGCCGCGGATCGACAGCGCGTAGCCGCGGTCGGGCGTGACGGCGATGTCGAGCACGTCGTCGCGCAGGCCGAGCAGCTCGATCGCGTCGGCGCCGACCGGCGCGTCGGGCGGCAGCACCAGGATGCCGGCGTGGTCGTCGCCGATGCCCAGCTCGCGCACCGAGCAGATCATGCCCTCGGACATGCGGCCGTAGGTCTTACGCGCGCCGATCTCGAACCCGCCGGGCAGCACCCCGCCGGGCAGGATCACCACGACGCGGTCGCCGGCGGCGAAGTTGGTGGCGCCGCAGATGATGTTCTGCGGCTCGCCCGTGCCGTTGGCCTGCCCCACGTTCACCTGGCAGTACCGGATCGGCTTCTTGAACCCGGTCAGCTCCTCGACGGCCAGCACCTCGCCGACCACCAGCGGGCCGACGACGTCGGCGCCGGCCTGCTCGACCGTCTCGACCTCCAGGCCCGCCTCGATCAGCCGGGCGGCCAGGTCGCGGCCGGTGACGTCCGCGGGCAGCTCGACGAACTCCCGCAGCCACGAAAGCGGGACCCGCATCAGATCTCCATCCCGAACGGAAGGGTGAACCGCACGTCACCCTCGACCATGTCGTGCATGTCCTCGACGCCGTGGCGGAACATCAGCGTCCGCTCCACGCCCAGCCCGAACGCCCAGCCGCTGTAGCGCTCGGGGTCGACGCCGCAGGCCACCAGCACCCGCGGGTTGACCATGCCGCAGCCGCCCAGCTCGATCCAGCCCTCCGAGGAGCAGGTGCGGCACGGCTCGGCGTCCGGCTCGACCGACGCGCCCCGGCACACGAAGCACTGCATGTCCACCTCGGCCGACGGCTCGGTGAACGGGAAGTACGACGGCCGGAACCGCGTCGCCAGGCCCTCCCCGAACATGCCGCCGACGAACGCGTCGATCGCGCCGCGCAGGTCGGCCATGGTCAGGCCCTCGTCGACCGCCAGGCCCTCCAGCTGGTGGAAGACCGGGCTGTGCGTGGCGTCCAGCTCGTCGGTGCGGTACGTGCGGCCCGGCACCACCACGTACACCGGCAGGTCGCGCTCCAGCAGCGACCGCACCTGCACCGGCGAGGTGTGCGTGCGCAGCACCAGGTCGGTGTCCTCGGAGCCGACGAAGAAGGTGTCCTGCATGGTGCGCGCCGGGTGGTCGGGCTTGAAGTTCAGCGCGTCGAAGTTGAACCAGCCCGCCTCGACCTCGGGCCCCTCGGCGATCTCGAACCCCATCGAGACGAACACGTCGGCCATCCGCTCCTGGATCGTGGTCAGCGGATGCCGGGCGCCGCGCGGGGCCCGGTCCCACGGCAGCGTGACGTCGACGGTCTCCTCGACCAGCACGCGCCGGTCGCGTTCGGCCTCCAGCTCGGCCTGGCGCGCCTTGATCGCCTTGCCGACCGCGCCGCGGGCGGCGCCGACGCGCTTGCCCGCCTCGGCGCGGGCCGCGGGCGGCAGCGCGCCGATCTCGCGGTTGGCCAGGGCCAGCGGGGAACGGTCGCCCGCGTGCGCCAGGCGCACCTGCTTGAGCTCGTCGAGGTCGGCGGCCGCGGCGATGGCGGCCAGCGCCTCGTCGCGGGCCCGCTCGACCTCCTCGGGCGCCAGCGTGGACACCTCGACAGGGTCGTAGGACTTGTTGGGTGCAGACATGGTGGTTGACAACTCCGGTCGGCGTGGAACGCCCCGAGTCTAGTGGCGCCGCCTGCGGCGCGATCCCGGGACGCGGCGGAATGATCTCCGGTGTCGGCCCGCTCGGCGGCTCGTGACGCCGCTCAGACGGCGTAGTCGGGAGCCCCGGCGGGCAAGATAAATCGGAACTCGGCGCCGCCGCCCGGGGCGCGCTGCACGGTGATCGTGCCGCCGTGCGCCTCCACCAGGCCCTTGACGATGTAGAGACCGAGGCCGGTGCCGCGGCGCCGGTTGCCTCCGGGGCCGCGCCAGAACTGCCGGAACACGCGCTGCGCGGCCTCGGGCGGGATGCCCTCGCCCTCGTCGCGCACCGACACGGCGGCTCCCTCCCCATGCACGTCCGGCTCCACCACTATGGTGACCGTTCCGGCGCCGTGACGCACCGCGTTTTCCACCAGATTACCGATGATCTGCCCGATCTTGTCCGGGTCCAGCCACATCTCCGGCAGGGTGCCGCGCGTCTCGAACCGGAACCGGTCCTCGGCGTCGCCCGCCGCGACCCGTCCGGCGATCACCTTGCGGACCTCCTCGGCCAGGTCGACCACCTGGCGGCGCATCTCCAGCCGCCCGGCCTCGATGCGCGAGACGTCCAGCAGCTCGGTGATCAGCCGGGTGACGCGGTCGGCGTCGGCGTTGACCGTCTCCAGCATGACCCGCTTCTGGTCGTCGTTGAAGCGGTGCCAGCGCGCCAGCAGCGTGGCGGTGAACCCCTTGACGCTGGTCAGCGGGGAGCGCAGCTCGTGCGCGACGGTGGACACCAGGTCGGCGCGGTCGCGTTCGCGGCGGGCGCGCTGGGCGGCGTCGCGCAGGCACACGGTGAACCGTTCCACGCGCCGGCCCTCGCCGCGCCGGTAGCCGGCGGTCACCAGCACCTCGGTGCCGTCGGGCAGGTACAGCGACCGTTCGGGGTGCCGGGTGCGGATCGCCAGGCCCTCGTAGGGGGCCACGCACTTCCACCAGTCGCGGCCCTCGACGTCGCGCAGCGGCAGCACGTCGCGGAAGTCGCGGCCGAGCGCCGCGCGCGCCGGGACGCCGGTCATCCGGGCGGCGGCGGCGTTGAACGCCACGACCCGCCCGGCCCGGTCGGCCACCAGCACCCCGTCGGGAAGATCGTCGAGAGCCTCGCGCCCGGACGCGTCCGGGGAGTGCTCTCCGCCCACGACGGCCTCCAGTCACCGGTTGGAACGCGGCCTTTCCGAGTCTTTACGAGAGGAGACTCTATCCGCACACCGGCGTCTCACGGCACCCGGAAGCCCCGCCCCGGCAAGCCTTTTGTGTCCCCGCCGTACACGCCGCCGTACACGCCGCCGGCCGGCGCTACCCCGCGGACGCGGTGGAGGCGCGGGCGGCGGCGACGGCCTCGGCGAGGTCGTCGTGGGAGGGGAACAGCCGGTCCAGGCCGGTGATGCTCAGCAGGCGCGCCTGCTGCGGGCGGACGCGGGCCAGGTGGACCCGGCCGCCGTCGGCGGTCACCCGGTTGTGGGCGGCGACCAGCGCGCCCAGGCCGCTGGCGTCGCAGAAGCGCACCCCGGCGAAGTCGACCACCAGGCCGCGGCGGCCCGCGGCGTGCAGGGCGAACAGCTCGGCGCGCAGCGTCTCGGCGGTGCCCAGGTCGATCTCGCCCTCGACGGTCACGACGGCGGCGTCGGCGAAGGCGTCGGCGACGGTCACCCTCAGATCCGGCGGGGTGCCCCGCGGCCGCCGGACCGCGCTCGACCGGCACCGGATCTCCGGCCGGCGCCGTCCCAGGCCCGCGCGCCGCGTCGCCCTGCCGTCGTCGGTCATCATGTCCGCCCCCATTTTCCCGCGGCCTCGTCGCCGCTCTCGCCCCTCACGGTAGGCATCGGGTACGACGCCTGAAATCCGCCGTCCGGGTGGTCTCCCGCTCCTCCTTCGGAACGAGCCCGAACGCGCGCCGACTCCCCCGCGGCGCCGCCCGGCGGGACTCCATCTTCCCAGTTCACCGAGGTTGCGGCGGGGCCGATGGCGGCCGCATCCGGCCATCGGTAATAGTGCGCACAGACGGCGCGAACTAGCCCGCCCGGCCCGCGCGCTGGGCGCGGGCGGAGGCGTACAGGCACACGGCCGCGGCCGTGGCCAGGTTGAGGCTCTCGGCGCGGCCGTAGATCGGCACGCGCACCACGTCGTCGACGCTGCCCAGGATCTCCTCGGGCAGCCCCCACGCCTCGTTGCCGAACACCCAGGCGGTGGGGCGGGCCAGCAGCCCGTCGTCGATCGCCTCGTCCAGGGTGCGCTTGCCCGCCCCGTCGGCGGCCAGCACCGTCAGGCCCGCGCTCCGCAGCGCGGGGATCAGGTCGTCGAACCGCGGCCCGACGACGACGGGCAGATGGAACAGGCTGCCCGCCGAGGCCCGCACGCACTTGCCGTTGTACGGGTCCACCGAGGCGTCGGTGAAGATCACCGACTCCGATCCGGCGGCGTCGGCGGTGCGCAGCACCGTGCCCGCGTTGCCCGGGTCGCGCACGTGCGCGAGCACCGTCACCAGCCGGGGCGCGGCCTCCAGCGCGCCCTCCAGCGGGACGTCCACGAACTCGCACACCGCCAGCAGGCCCTGCGGGGTGACGGTCTGCGCCAGCTCGGCCATGACCTCGCCGCTGACCCGCAGCACCGGCACGCCCGCCCGCTCGGCGGCGCGCACCAGGTCGGCGTGCCGCGACTCGGCCTCGGCGGTGGTGAAGAGTTCGGCCAGACGCCCGGGCACCTCCAGGGCCTCGCGCACCGCCTGCGGTCCCTCGGCCAGGAACCGGCGGTCGCGGCGCCGGAACGCGCGTTTGGCGAGCCGGCGAGCCGCCTTGACCCGGGGTGACCGGACGGAGGTCAGCTCGCCGCTCGCCATCGTCGGTCCGAGCCCGGTCAGGCCGCCGCCGAGCCCTCGGCCGGCAGCGCCTTCTTGGCCACCTGCACCAGGGCGGCGAACGCGGCGGCGTCGTTGACCGCCAGCTCGGCCAGCATGCGCCGGTCGACGTCCACCTCGGCGGCCTTCAGCCCCTGGATGAACCGGTTGTAGGTCATGCCGTTGGCGCGGGCGGCGGCGTTGATGCGCTGGATCCACAGCCGCCGGAACTGGCCCTTGCGGTCCTTGCGGTCCCGGAAGGCGTAGGTCATCGAGTGGAGCTGCTGCTCCTTGGCCTTGCGGTACAGACGCGACCGCTGGCCGCGGTAGCCGCTCGACCGCTCCAGGACGACCCGACGCTTCTTGGCGGCGTTGACCGCCCGCTTCACGCGTGCCACGTGACTGCTCCTTCGTGGGGGCCGGGGCCGCCTGGCCCTCGGCCGGTCGTACAGATCCGGTAGGCGCGACTACTACTTGCGCAGCAGCTTCTTGAGGTTCTTGGCGTCGGCCGGGGACACCACGGTCGTGCCGTCCAGGCGCCGGGTCCGCTTGCTGGGCTTGTGCTCGAGCAGGTGGTTGCGGTTGGCGCGGCGGCGGATCACCTTGCCGGAGCCGGTCAGCTTGAACCGCTTCTTGGCGCCGCTGTGCGTCTTCGTCTTCGGCATGGTCGCCGTCGTCTCCCTCAACTCCGGGCCCCCGGGGTGCACGGGGGCGCGCCTGATCGGCGCGCCCCACGGGTCCCGTGGGGGACGCGCCTGGATCAGGCTTCAATGTACGTGCGTCTCGACCCTGCCTGAGCGCAGGGTCACACGCGGAACGGCCGGACGGCCGTCCGCGCGGCCCGGCCGCGCCGCCACAGGGCGGCCCGGGACGGGGCCGAGGCGGGGCCGGCTCAGTCCGAGCCGGGCCCCGTGTTCTGCGAGCGGGCCGCCGCTCGCTCGGCCCGGGCCTCCGCCTTCTTCTTGTGCGGCCCGATCACCATGATCATATTCCGCCCGTCCTGCTTGGGCCGGGACTCGACGAAACCGAGTTCCTCGACGTCGTCGGCCAGCCGCTGCAGCAGGCGGAAGCCCAGTTCCGGCCGGGACTGCTCACGGCCACGGAACATGATCGTGACCTTGACCTTGTCGCCGGCCTTGAGGAACCGCACCACGTGACCCTTCTTGGTCTCGTAGTCGTGCGGGTCGATCTTCGGTCGGAGCTTGATCTCCTTGATGACCGTGTGCGCCTGGTTCTTGCGCGCCTCTCGCGCCTTCATCGCGGACTCGTACTTGAACTTGCCGTAGTCCATGAGCTTGGCGACGGGCGGGCGCGCCGTGGGGGCCACCTCGACGAGGTCGAGGTCGGCCTCGCGCGCGAGTTCAAGGGCCTTGGCGATGGGCACGATGCCCACCTGTTCGCCGTTCGGACCGACGAGCCGGACCTCGGGCACTCGGATGCGCTCGTTGATACGCGGTTCGGCGCTGATGGGACCTCCTAGGGGCCGTTACTCCAAGTCTTCGGACCGGTCGTACCCAGGGCTTCCCATACGAAAAGCCCCGCACGGCATCGCATGCGGGGCCACCTTCGGCCGCCCTCGGGACGGTGCCCGGGGACGACGGCGTGCCGGACGCCGCTGGCGCCCGTCCGCCGGAACCGAGACCCACCGGCCTCTAACGGCCGGTCAGGTGGGAGGTGGCCTCCGCTTGCGCCCGGCCCGGGTGAACACTTGGACACCCATGCCGGATCGGTCGACCACCAAGACTATCACCTGCCGGGTCCTGATGTGCCATCCGGCTTCGCCGCCCGATCGCCGGCCGGGCCGGTACGCGTGCGTTCTGCCGTGTTGTACGCCACTGGTTGCAAACCCCTGCCGCGCCCCGTTCATTCCCTTTGGGCCCCTGTCTGGGGCACACCCGGCTGCCCGTGAAAGGCACGTCAGAACTCACTCGCGCGCCCTGTGCCGCCGGCGGCGCCCTTGTTACCGTGGTCCTGCCCAGGGGACGCCGTGGGCCGGCCGCACGGAAAGAATTCCCGCGATGCCCGTATTCAGGAGCGAGGCCGTTACGACCACCGACCTGACCGGCTCCCCGGTCCGGCTGGAGTTCGCGCAGAAGGCCTTCATCGTCCACGACGACCGGTTGCTGCTGGTGCGCAAGTCCGCGTCCGACCCGCTGCATCCGGGCCGGTGGGAGGTACCGGGCGGCCGCCTGGAGGTGGCCGACGACCTGGACCTGGACGACCACATCCGCCGGGAGGTCTGGGAGGAGGTCGGCCTCAAGGTCGATCCCGGGCCGCCGTTCCACCTGTGGCAGTGGTTCATGCCCGGTCGGGCGCCCGCGGACCGCCCCGACGGCCCCGACGGTCCGGAGGGCGGGTCACCGGGCTCGGGCGGCGGGCGCGGGCTGGTCAGGGTGGTGGCGGTCGCGCGCACGTGCCGTGCGGTGACCACGGAGATCACCCTGGAGCACCAGATGCCCGACGACCACCTGGGCGAACTCACCTGGGTGCCGCTGGCCCGCCTGTCCGGCTTCGACCTGATCCCCGACCTGCGGCCGGTGATGCGGGCGTTCCTGCGGCTGCACGCGGCGGCCGGGTGACCGGGGACGGCACGGGGGCGGCCTCCTCCCCCGGCGGCCGGGCGGCCGCGTCCGCGCCCGTCCTGTGGCCGGGGCTGGACGGCGCCGCACAGCGCCGGTTCCGCCTGGTCGTGCTGGGCGACGTGATGATCGAGGCGCGGGCGGATCTGCCCGGCGTGCGCTTCGCCGACGTGGCCGCCGACCGGCTGGCCTACGCCCCGGCCCGGGCGGTGGTGGCGGGCACGGCGGTGAACATGGCCCGGTGCGCCACCGGCTACTTCCGCCGGGTGGCGGTGCTGGGCAAGATCGGCGACGACGCGTTCACTCCCGTGATCCGGCGCGAGCTGCGGCGGATGGGCGTGCGCGACCTGCTGTGCGTGGAGCCTGGCGCACCCAACGGCGTTGCGATGATGCTGCGCGACGGAGCCGCCCACCCCGACGCGGTGCCCCCGGCCGACGGCCGAGAGGCCGCCGGAGACGGGCCGGCCGGGCGCGCCGCGGACTGGCGGGCGGAGCCGCCCGGCGACAACCGGGAGGACGGCCGGGGCGGGCCGACCGGGCAGGGCGCGGACGGGCGGCGCGGGGTACGGCTGCTGGTGGTGGACGACCAAGGTCCGGGCCGCCGCCTGACCGAAAGCGAGGTGCGCCGGGCGGGCCGGGCGATCCGGCACGCGGACGCCCTGTTCGCCGACGGCTACGCCCTGCTGGCGCCGGTGTCGCGGGCGGCGCTGCGGGCGGCGGTGCAGGTCGCGCGGGAGGCCGGCACGCTGGTGGCGTTCGACCTGGTGCCGCACGACATCGACCGCAGGCTGCCCGCCGCCGAGGCGATGCCGGTGCTCGAGGCGGCCGACGTGGTCATCACCGAGGTGCCGACGCTGGCCCGGCTGCTGGGCCTGCCGGTGCCGTGCGACGCGGCCGGCGTGCGGGAGATGCTGCCGGCGCTGGACCGCACAGTGCGGGGACGGCCGTTGTGGCTGCTGCGTCACGGCCCCAGCGCGCTGGAGGACGTGGTGGCGTACCGGCGGGAGCATGTGCTCATGGAGTACCCGTCGGGGTACGGCCCGCGGGTGCGCCGCACAGGGTTCGGTGACCGGCTGGCGGCCGGGGAGCTCTACTGGTGGCTGTCGTTGCGTTCCAGCGGGGGCGCGCCGGGGAGCCGCTGACCCCGCTCGTGGGGGCCGGTCGCCGCGACGGCCGCGCGCATGGCGTCCAGCGTGCGCAGGAAGCGGGCCTTGCTCTGCGACAGGCCGAACATCTCCTGCCAGCGCCAGACGTCCGGTGCCGTGCCGCCAGTGTGACGGCTCAGCGCCACGGCGGCGGCCCAGCGCAGGTACTGGCGCGGGGCTCCGTCCCCTGGGTACATGACGGCCTGGCCGCGTTCCTCCACCAGGAGGTAGGAGCGGCGGGCACGGAAGCATGCGCGCAGCGCCTGGTGCGTCGCAACCCCGCCGCGCAGGCCTTGTTCCTCCAGGACGACCCGTACGCTCGCCGTGGTCGGCAGCAGGTGCCAGTGGGCGTGGTCGATGCACGCGCCTCCGCCTTGGGGGCTGCCGGGTCCGTGCTCCATGACCAGCACGTCGGCTGCGCCGTAGGCGGCCGTGTAGAGGCGGGCGACGTGGCGGCGCCATCGCAGCGCGCGACCCCACAGGGCCGCGCTGAACGCCGCCGCGCACTGGTGGTGGCCGGTCGTCACCAGCAGGAGGTGCCCGTCGGTGAGCGGTGCCAGGTCGGGCATGAGCAGGAACGCGTCGTCCGCCGCCAGGACGCAGCCGGGCCCGGGCAGGTCGGCCATGGCGTTGAAGCGGAATCTGAGCGGGGGGCACAGGACGCAGTCCGTCTGGGGGTCGGTACGCATCGCGGGTTCGGCCACGACGCCTCCTGGGAGCGTGCGGGGGATCGGGGGGCGTCCCAGAGCGTGCCCTGCGGCGCGCGGCTGATGCGGTAGATCTACCTCGCCGTGGGGGTCGGCGGGTCAGAGCCTGCGCACATCGGGGGTGCAGAACCGTGGCTTAACGGGCACATACACAAGAGATGACGGCCATGTTGACAAAGATCGTTCTACCGTGACGACAGTACCGCCGCCCAGCGCCTTCTCCAGTATCGACATGGCCGTGCTCCAGACCCGGCTGAACGAGTCGCTCGACGTCCTGCGCGACGCCTACGCCCCGGCCGACGATGTCGGCGGCGGCTGGTACCACGACCTGACGCGCCCCGACCCGGGGGCGACCGCGACGGCGGTGGGCCTGCTGGCGTTCACGGAGGCGGGCCGGTCGTTCGAGCACTTCGACGAAGGGCTGGCGTACCTGGCCGCCCGCCAGACCGCCTCCGCCGACCCTCTCAGGGACGGCGGCTGGTCCACCAGGACCAGCCTGGGCCTGCCCGTCGTGGAGGCGACGGCGTGGATCGCGCGGTTCCTGGCACGCGCGCGTTGCGACCTGCGTGACGACGCACCCGACATCCGGCGCGCCTACCGGTGGCTGCTGCACAACCAGAATCCGGACGGCGGCTGGGGGTCGCTGTACGGGTGCCCGTCGCGGGTGTGGCAGACGTGCCTGGCCCTGCGCGCGCTGACCCAGCTCAACCCGTACCACCCCGCCGTCGAGCGGGGCGTGGAGTGGCTGACGTCCGACCGTACGAGCAGGCGCCCCGCCTGGGGGCCGACACGGGCCGCGGGTCCGACCGTCACCCACACCGCCTTCGTCCTTCTGACCCTGGCGGAGGCGCGCCCCCTGCAGCACGACGAGCGGTTGCCGGCGGCCTACGACTGGCTGCGCGCCAACCTGGACACCGAGGACTCGCACACCTGGATCGAGACCTACGACGTGGCGCCCAACGGGCCGGACACGCGGCCGGTGTGGCGGCTGGCGTTGTGGCACTACGGCCTGCCGATCGCGTTGTCGGCGCTGCTGCGCGACCCGCGCGGCGTGCCCGGCCCCACGGTGGGCTGCGCGTTCCACACGCTGGTGCGCGGTGAGGTGGCCACGCCCCGGTGGAACGGCCTTCCCGGCAGCGGCCGCACGTCGTTGTGGACGCTGTGGTGGCGTCTGGAGGCGCTGACGGATCTGACCCGGATGCCGTTGGCCGAGTCCGGGGACGTGCTGCACTGGCTGCCGGACGCGGCCGTGGTGCAGCGCTCACACGCCCGTGACCGTCCCCTGCCCGCCCTGCTTCCCTCCCAGGGGCCGCGCGTCCAGGTCGTGCCGTATCTGCGGCGCAACTGGAGCAGGCTGCTGCTCGCCCTGGTGGCGGTGGGGAGCATGGGCGGCGTGGCCACCGGCACGTGGGGCTGGAAGGACTTCTGGCTCAGCGTGATCCTGCCGATGGTGATGACCACCGCGCACGAGACGGCCAAGCGGCGCCGCTCCCCGCCCCCGGCGCTTCCCGCGCCCGGACAGCAGACCGCAGAGCCGCCGCCGACCCCCCAGTGAGGGGCGGTGGAGCGTCAGGCGCCGTAGGAGACGCGGGCGCGGCGCAGCAGCTCGGCGCTTCCGGCGTCGCGCATCGCCTCGACCGGCACGTCGTCGCGTCCGGTCATCAGCTGCACCTGCCGTACGGCCTGGTGGACCAGCATGGGGAAGCCGTCGACGACCCGTGCCCCGGCGCTCTCGACCGCTCCGGTCAGCTCCGTCGGCCGCCCGTACGCCACGTCGAACAGGGCGGCGCCGGACCCGGCCACCAGCTCGGCGTAGGGGTCGGCGGCGCCCGCGGGCAGCGTCGACACCACCAGGTCGACGTCCAGCAGGGCGGGCAGCCGGTCGAGCGAGGCGACCTCGACGGCCAGGCCGAACCGCCGCCCGGCCTCGGCGGCGTCGCGGGCGCGTTCGGGGCGGCGCGCCGCGAGCCGCGTCCCGGTCACGCCGAGCTGCGCCAGCGCGGCCAGGGCGGACGCGGCCGTCGCGCCGCCGCCCAGCACCAGCACCGACGCGGGCTCGCCCAGCCCGGCCTCGGTGAGCGCGGTGACGATGCCGTACACGTCGGTGTTGTCGGCGTGCAGGCGGCCGTCGCGCGGCACGAGGGTGTTGGCGGCGCCCACCGTGGCCGCAAGGTCCGTCACCGTGTCGGCCAGCGTCAGCGCCACGCGCTTGAGCGGCATGGTGAGCGACAGCCCGGCCCAGCCGGGGCCGAGCCCGCCGAGGAGGGCGGGCAGGCCCTCCTCGGCGCACTCGACCGCGTCGTACGTCCAGTCGTCCAGGCCCATCGCGGCGTACGCGGCCCGGTGCAGCACCGGGGACAGCGAGTGCGCGATCGGGGAGCCCGCGACGAGGGCGTGCGGCACTAGTTCCCCCCGTTCCTTTCCAGGTACGCGTTCAGCTTGGCCCGCAGCCGGTTGAACTCGGCCTCGCTGTCGGCGTACTCGGTGATCCGGTTCTTGGGGTCGGTGGCGACGAACCACAGCCAGTCGCCCGGCTCGGGCTCGAACACCGCCTGGATGGCCGACTCGCCCGGGTTGGAGATCGCGCCCGGCGGCAGCCCCGCATGCTGGTAGGTGTTGTACGGGCTCTGCGAGCGGATGTCCTCGTTGCTGGCCACGTACCCGAACTTGTTCAGCCCGTACAGCGTGGTGCTGTCGAACTTCAGGTACATCGGCTCGGGCTTGTGCTTCAGCCGGTTGTAGATCACCCGGGAGATCTTCGGCATGTCCGAGGGACGGCCGCTCTCGGCCTGGATCAGGCTGGCCATGGTGATCACCGAACCGGGGGACATGGGGATCTCGGCGGACTTGGCCTTGCCCTCCAGGTCCATCCGGTCGGCGGCCTGCTTGAACCGGTCCACCATCTGCTTGAGGATCTCCTGCGCCGAGGCGTTGGGGTTCAGGTCGTAGCGTCCCGGCCACAGGTAGCCCTCGACGTTGCCCTTGGCGTACGACGGCAGGCCCAGCCCGCTCGGCTTCCGCAGCACCCTGGTGAACTCGGCCTGCGGGATGCCGGTCTTGCGGGACAGCTGCTGGACGACCTGGGTCGCGCGCAGCCCCTCGGGGATGGTGATCTGGTTGCCCGACCGCGACTTGGGATCGAGCAGCAGCGCCATCGCCGCGGCCGACGACATCCGCTTGCGCATCTGGTAGAAGCCCGGCTGGATGGTGGACGCCTTGGGCTCCTTGCCGTACACCTGCACGAACGCGCGGGTGCTCTTGACCACGCCGTGGCCCTGCAGGGTGGCGGCGATGGACGAGCCGCTGTCGCCCTCCTTGATCTGGACCGTGACAGTGCCCGAGCCCGTGCCGTCGTAGTCCGGCGGATGCAGCCGGTGGTCCAGCCAGGCGACGCCGAGCACCCCGCCGGTGCCGCCCACCGCCACCAGGAACGCCAGCGCGAACAGCACGGCGGCGCGGCTGTTGCGGCGTTTGCGGCGCTGCCGCCTGCGCGCGGTGCGCCGGTCGCGGCGCCCGGGCGGCGGTGCCTGCCGTCGTTGTTGTTGTTCCTCGTAGCCCCCGTGCCCTTGGGGGCGGTCCCCGTAGGGGTCGGAGAACAGATCCAAGTCGTTCATGAGCCTCCCCGGACGATCTCGCCTGGGGGGCGCCCCGTCAACCTTTCCCCGTCCAGGGCCGATTGCAACAGAACAGCGGCGGCCGTCTGGTCGACGACCTGCCGGCGCGCCCGGCCGCGCACGCCCCCCGCGCGCAGCCCGGTCTCCGCCGTGACGGTGGTGAGCCGCTCGTCGCAGAGCCGGACGGTGCCGGGGGCCAGCCGCCCGGCGAGCTCGGCGGCGAACCGCCGGGCCGCCTCGGCGGCGGGTCCCTCACGGCCCGACAGCGACGTGGGCAGGCCCACGACCACCTCGATGGCCTCGTTCTCCGCGGCGAGCGCGGCAAGGCGGTCCAGGTCGCCCTTGCCGCGCCGCACCGTCTCCAGTGGCGAGGCGAGTATGCCGGCGGGATCGCTGCGGGCGACGCCGATGCGGACGGTGCCCACGTCGATCCCGAGCCGGACGCCCTGCCTCATGGCCGTGCTCCGCTCCGCCGCGCACGGCGCTCCCGCGACCGGCGTCCCGGGTGACGCCCGCGGGCGCGGTGCGCGCCCATGCCGTGCCCTCGCGCGACCATGGCGCTCACGCGGCCCCTACGGCCCGTTCCACGGCGGCCAGCGCCTCGCCGACGGCGCCGGCGTTGGAGCCGCCGCCCTGGGCGAGGTCGTCCTTGCCGCCTCCGCCGCCGCCGAGCGCCTTGGCGGCCACGCCGACCAGCGCGCCCGCCTTCAGGCCGCGCTCGCGCGCGCCCTCGGTGACGGCGACGACCACGACCGGACGGTCCTTGGGCACGCCGGTGACCATGACGACGGCGGGCCGGGCGGCCAGCCGTCCGCGCACGTCCACGGCGAGCTTGCGCAGGTCGTCGGCGCCGGTGCCGTCGGGCGCGCGGTGCCCGACGAACGCCACGCCGCCGATGTCCCTGGCGCCGTCGGCCAGCGAGCCGGCGACGGCCAGCACCTGCGCCGAGCGCAGCCGCTCCAGCTCCTTCTCGGCCTCGCGCAGCCGCGTCACCACGCCGGAGATCCGCTCGGGCAGCTCCTCCTTGCGCGCCTTCATCTGCTCGGCCAGCTGCGCGACCAGCACGCTCTCGCGGGCCAGGAAGCGGAAGGCGTCAATGCCGACCAGCGCCTCGACCCGGCGCACCCCGGCGCCGATGGACGACTCGCCGAGGATCTTGACCAGGCCGAGCTGCCCGGACCGGTGCACGTGGGTGCCGCCGCACAGCTCGCGCGAGTAGTCGCCGATCTCCACGACGCGGACCTCGTCGCCGTACTTCTCACCGAACAGCGCCAGCGCGCCCATGGCCCGCGCCTGGTCGATGGAGGTGTGGAAGGCCCGCACGTCCAGGTCGTCCACCAGCACGGCGTTGACCTCGTCCTCCACGTCGCGCAGGACGCTGTGCGGCACGGCCCCGGCGGCGGTGAAGTCGAACCGGAACCGGCCCGGGGAGTTCTCCGAGCCCGCCTGCGCGGCCGACTCGCCGAGCGCCCGGCGGAACCCGGCGTGCACCATGTGGGTGGCCGAGTGCGACCGGGAGATCGCCCGGCGCCGGTCCACGTCGATCTCGGCGTAGGCGGCGTCGCCGACCTGGGCCTCGCCGCTGGCCACCACGCCGCGGTGCACGATCAGCCCGGCCAGCGGCGACTGCACGTCGCGGACCTGGATGACCGCGCCGTTGCCGAGCCGGATCGCGCCCTGGTCGGCGAGCTGGCCGCCGCCCTCGGCGTAGAACGGGGTGCGGTCCAGGACCGCCTCGACCTCGGTGCCCTCGCCCGCGGCGGGCACGCCCGCGCCGCCCACCAGCAGGCCGACCAGCCGGGCCTCGCCGGTGACGTTCTCGTAGCCGACGAAGTCGACCCGGCCGCCCGCGCTGGTGAGCAGCTCGTCCAGCACCGACACGTCCAGGTTGCCGGTCTTCTTCTCCGCCGCGTCGCGCTTGGCCCGCTCCCGCTGCTCGGCCATCAGCCGGCGGAAGCCCGCCTCGTCGACGCTCAGGCCCTGCTCGGCGGCCATCTCCAGGGTGAGGTCGATGGGGAAGCCGTAGGTGTCGTGCAGCTTGAACGCCTGCTCGCCCGGCAGCGTGGTGCCGCCCGCGCCGCGGGTCTCCGCCACCGCCGTGTCGAAGATCGCGGTGCCGGTGCGCAGGGTCGCCAGGAACGACTCCTCCTCGGCGTCGATCACCGTGTGGATGTTGGCGGCGGTGCGGACGAGCTCGGGGTACTGCTCGCCCATGGCGGAGATCGCCACGGCGGTCAGCTCGTGCATCAGCCCGGCGTCCTGGCCGCCGAGCAGCCGCAGGTTGCGGATGGAGCGGCGCAGGATGCGGCGCAGCACGTAGCCGCGGCCCTCGTTGCCGGGGCGGATGCCGTCGGCGACCATCATCGTGCCGCTGCGCACGTGGTCGGCGACGACCCGCAGGGACACGTCGGCGCGGGCGTCACGGCCGTACTTGGCGCCGGTCAGCCCGGCGGCGCGGTCGAGGATCTTCCGCAGGGTGTCGGTCTCGTAGATGTTGTCGACGCCCTGCAGGATCGCGGCCATGCGCTCCAGGCCCATGCCGGTGTCGATGTTCTTGGCGGGCAGGTCGCCCTCGACGTCGAAGTCGACCTTGCTGCGCACCGCCGCCAGCTGCGACTGCATGAACACCAGGTTCCAGACCTCGAGGTAGCGGTCCTCGTCGGCGACCGGCCCGCCCTCACGGCCGTACTCGGGGCCGCGGTCGTAGTAGATCTCCGAGCAGGGGCCGCCGGGCCCGGGCACGCCCATGTGCCAGTAGTTGTCGGCCAGGCCGCGGCGCTGGATGCGCTCCAGCGGCACGCCGACCTTGGTGTGCCAGATGTCGGCGGCCTCGTCGTCGTCCTGGAAGACGGTGACCCACAGCCTGTCCTCGGGGAAGCCGAACCCGCCGTCGGACTGCGGCGTGGTCAGCAGCTCCCACGCGAAGGGGATCGCCCCCTCCTTGAAGTAGTCGCCGATGGAGAAGTTGCCCAGCATCTGGAAGAAGGTGGCGTGCCTGGTGGTCTTGCCGACCTCGTCGATGTCCGGGGTGCGCACGCACTTCTGGGCGCTGGTCATCCGCTGCGAGGGCGGGGTGCGCTGGCCGAGGAAGTACGGCTTGAACGGGACCATGCCGGCGTTCACCAGCAGCAGGGTCGGGTCCTCGGCGACCAGGCTGGCCGAGGGCACCACGGTGTGCCCGCGCCGTTCGAAGAACGAAAGGAAGCGGCGTGCGACTTCTGCCGACTCCATGATCAGTGGCCATCCTTGTCGTCGTCGATGATCGTGTAACGCGCCTTGAGCACCCGGCGCCGCCGGGTCGGGTCCGGCGCGGGGTCGATCGGCACGGTGTCGATCTGTACGGCCTCCCGCAGTTCCGCCTCACGGTTCCGCATCTCTCTACGGACGTCGTCGGCGAAATGCCTCAGCCGATCCCCCATGTCGTGTCCGGCGGTGACCGCGCGGGACGCCACGCCCTCGGGCGACCAGGTGCGCGCCAGGCGCTCCACCCGGCGCTTGACCCGGTGGCTGGCGTAGATGCCGGCGCCCGCGCCGACCGAGAGCCAGAACAGCCGTTTCATCGCCCGCGCCCCCTGCTCCTGGCGCCGTTGCGGGAGGGAGCGGGCGTCAGCTCGGACCGTCCCGTGGCGCGGCCCTCCTCGGAGCGGGCGGCCAGCGCCTTGCGGACCCCGTAGGAGAACGCCGCCGCCTTCACCAGCGGGCCGCCCACCACGGACGTCATCACGGTGGTGACGGCCGAGACGTTCTGGGTGACCCCCGCGACCTGCTTGGTGATCACGTCGGTGCGGCCGAGCTGCTCGTTGGCGCGGCGCACCGTGCGGGTCATGTCCTCCATGAGCGGACCGGCCTGGTCGGCGATGTCGGCGACCAGGTCGCCGGCCTCGCGCAGGAGCCGGGCGAGCCGCAGCAGCGTGTAGGCGAGGAAGGAGACGAGCACGGCCCAGAACACGGCCACGATGAGGCCCGCGAGCTGTCCACCTGTGAGCATCAGGACTTCCGTTCGCTGTGTCTTTCGGGCTGGCTGGTCCGGTCTGACAGACCTTACCGTGGGCACCGGTCAGGGAGACGCGGGTGCGCAGCCGCCGGGGGCGCGCAACGCGGCCGTCCGCCGCGGGCGGGCGGGGCGCCGCGGTCCCAGTGTGACCGGGGTGTCGCACGGCAGGTTATCGGGCAAACACCGGCGATGCCCGAATGAATCCCTACATCGCGTCGACGGAGGCGCCCGGGGGCGGCGGGGCCGCCTCGGTGAGGGCGGCGGGGGCCGGCGGGGTCAGCGGGCGTCGGGCGGCGTGTCGCGGGCGCGGCCGCGCAGGACGGAGCGGATGCGGTCGACGATCTCCGAGAAGCGGGCCTCGGCGCCGTAGCGGGTGGGCCGGTAGTACTCGCGTCCGCGCACCGCGTCGGGCGCGTACTGCTGGCGCACCACGCCGCCGGGGTAGTTGTGGGCGTACTTGTAGCCCTCCCCGTGCCCGATCTTGGCGGCGCCCTTGTAGTGGGCGTCGCGCAGGTGGGCGGGCACGGGCCCGACCAGGCCGCGGCGGACGTCGCCGATCGCCTCGTCCACGGCGGTGATCACGGCGTTGGACTTGGGCGCGACGGCCAGGTGGATCACGGCCTGGGCCAGGTTGATGCGAGCCTCGGGCAGCCCGACGAACTCCACGGCCTGCGCGGCGGCGACGGCGGTCTGCAGCGCGGTGGGGTCGGCCATGCCGACGTCCTCGCTGGCGTGCACGATCAGCCGCCGGGCGATGAACCGGGCGTCCTCCCCCGCCTCCAGCATGCGGGCCAGGTAGTGCAGGGCCGCGTCGACGTCGCTGCCGCGGATGCTCTTGATGAACGCGCTGATGACGTCGTAGTGCTGGTCGCCCTCGCGGTCGTAGCGCACCGCGGCCCGGTCGACCGCCTTCTCCAGCACCTCGACGGTGATCGGCTGCCCGTCCCCGGCGACCAGGGCGGCGGCCTCCAGGTAGGTCAGGGCGCGCCGGGCGTCGCCGCCGGCCAGGCGGATGAGGTGGTCCTCGGCGGGGGCGTCCAGCGTGGTCGCCCCGGCCAGGCCGCGTTCGTCGGCCAGCGCGCGGCGCACCACCTCGCGCAGGTCGTCCTCGCCGAGCGGCTCCAGGGTGAGCAGCAGCGACCGCGACAGCAGCGGGCTGATCACCGAGAAGAACGGGTTCTCGGTGGTGGCGCCGATGAACGACACCCAGCGGTTCTCCACCGCGGGCAGCAGCGCGTCCTGCTGGGCCTTGTTGAAGCGGTGCACCTCGTCGACGAACAGGACGGTCTGCCGCCCGGTCATGCCCAGTTCGCGGCGGGCCAGGTCGATCTCGGCGCGGACCCGTTTGACGCCGTCGGTCACCGCGGAGATCTCCACGAAGCGGCGGCTGGTGACACGGCTGACCACGGTGGCCAGGGTGGTCTTGCCGGTGCCGGGCGGCCCCCACAGCACCAGCGACATGGGCTGGTCGCGGTCGACGAGCTGGCGGATCGGCGTGCCCGGGCCCAGCAGGTGCGACTGGCCGACCACCTCGTCCAGGCCGCGCGGGCGCATCCGCACCGCCAGCGGCTCCCGGCCGTCGGCCGGGCCCGCGCCCGCCGCACTCGCGGCGGCCGGTCCGGCGGCGGCCGGTTCGGCCGAGCGACCGCCGGTGATCTCCTCCAGCGGGTCGTCGAAAAGCCCCTCCGGCTGGTCCGGTCGCGCCCTGCTCACCTTCCGAACACTATCTCGCCGGACCGACATCTCCGGCAGGGCTCCGACCCCCTCGGGGCGGGGCGGACGGTTCCCCGCGCCGCCGCCCGGAATGACGGTACCGTTCCGATATCAACCGATCCGGCACCCGCGTCCTGGGGAACTCGGCACCGCGGCGCGGCGTTGGGTGCTTGGCCAGGTTCATCAAGCTGGTCTATTCGGCCAGCTCGGTGAGGTTTGGCCGGTTCGGTCAGGTTGGTCGTGTTGGTCATGTCGGTCGCGTCGAGCGCCGTGATCGCGTTGGCATCGCCCGGAGGTGAATCGGTGACCCGTACGGCGGCCGCCGCCTCGCAGCGGCGCCACGGGCTGGCCGGCCTGCTCGTGGCGTTGTTCGTGGTGGCCGGGCTCGTCTCCAGCTACGGGCTGGGGCACGGGGCGCCGCTGCGCGTGTGCACCCAGCACGCCCTGTCGGTGCCGTCCGAGGTCGCCGACGCGCTGGCCGGCGGCCCGCCGGAACAGGCGCACCCCGCGCATCCGGCGGCGACGCCTCTGGCGACGACGCTGAAGGCCCCGGTCGACCTGCCTCCGCTGAGCCCCGCCCACGCGTGCCTGTGCCTCGCCGTGCTGATCAGCCTGCTGACGCTCGCGCTGGCCGTGGGACGGCGTCCCATGCGCGCGCTTTTGGCGCCCCGTGGGCACAGGGTCCTCGCCCCACAGGCGACCGGCCCGCCCTCCCCGCCTTCACTCGCTTCTCTCCAGGTTCTGAGGCTGTGACGGCCCGGCCGTAGGAGCCAGGGCCTTCCCCGCTCACCGCGCTTGCCGTGCGGCCCTGCCGCCCTACGGCCATGTCGCCGTTCCTGCCTCATCCCAGTTCCCTTGGAGAGACCCCCGAATGTCCAAGAGCGCCCGTACACGGGCCCGCAACCAGAACCAGCAGAAGAACCAGCAGAACCGCAACCGCGCACCGCAGGCGCGCAACCGCAACCAGAAGAACGTGCTCACCAAGCGGGAGGTCCCGTGGGGAGGCATCGTCTTCTTCACGGTGATCGGCGTCGTGGCGGTGGTGGCCATCGCGTTCGCCTTCATGCAGACCCGGGAGCCGTCCGCCTCGGAGGCGGCGGCGATCTCCGGCGTGGTGCAGAAGGACAACCTCAGCCGCGACCACACCGGCGGGGCCGTGCAGTACGACACCGACCCGCCCATGGGCGGCGCCCACGACCCCGTCTGGCAGAACTGCGACGGACGGGTCTACGACCAGCCGCTGCGCAACGAGAACGCCGTCCACTCCCTGGAGCACGGCGCGGTGTGGATCACCTACCGTCCCGGCCTGGCCGGCGACCAGCTCGACCGGCTCAAGGACAAGGTGGACGGCACCGACTACACGCTGCTGAGCCCGTATCCGAACCTGGACGCCCCCATCGTCCTCAGCGCGTGGGGCAAGCAGCTGAAGGTGCAGGACGCCTCCGACTCGCGGATCGACGCGTTCCTGCGCGCCTACGTGAAGGGCCCGCAGACCCCCGAGCCGGGCGCCGCCTGCAACGGCGCCAAGGACACCCCGTGAGCGACGCCGAGACCGGCACGGCCGT
>NZ_BAAAZG010000062.1:53831-60823 GCF_039536785.1 Actinomadura miaoliensis | reverse complement strand
GCGGACGGCCCGTCCGGTGCCACCGGCGCACGCCGCGTCACCGTCGTGCTGGCGGTGCTGGTGCTGCTGGCGGCGGCGGTGCTGGTCGCCCTGGCGATGCGGCGGTCCGGCCACCCCGGCACCGACTCGGCGGAGGCGGGATTCGCCCGCGACATGAGCACCCACCACGCCCAGGCCGTGCGGATGTCGTTCATCGTCCGCGACCGCACCGACGACGAGCCGGTGCGGCTGCTGGCGTACGACATCATCACCACCCAGCAGGCGCAGATCGGCATGATGACCGCCTGGCTGGACGAATGGGGCCTGCCCAAGACGGACCCGGCGGGCCACATGCGCTGGATGGGCGGGCACCACGGCGGCGCCTCGCCCGCCCCGGGAGCCGGCGCCGACGGGGCCGTCATGCCGGGCATGGCGACGCGCACGCAGCTGCGGGAAATGGAGGCGGCGTCCGGACGCGACGCCGAGATCCGCTACCTGCGGCTGATGATCGTGCACCACCGGGCGGGCGTGGACATGGCCCGCGCCGTCCTGGAGCGGACCGACCGTCCCCGGGTCCGCAGCCTGGCCCGGAGCATGGTGGACGGGCAGCAGTCGGAGATCACCCTGATGACCCGCATGCTCACCGAACGCGGCGCCACCCCCTGACCGCCGGCGCGGCCCCCGCCCGGGGGCCGCGCCGCGCACGTCACGTCACGCCGCGTGTCCCGAGCCGCCGCGCGACCGGCAGGCGCCAGAAGGCCGCGACCGCGCCCGGCCGCCGCCGAGGCCGCCGTCAGGGCTCGACGCGGGGCGTCAGCGGGAGAACTCGGCCAGGGTGCGCTCGGCCTCCTCCAGCCAGGCGCGGCGGGCCGTCAGGGCCTCCTCGGCCTCCTTGACGTCCTTGCCCCGCCCGGCGTCGCGGGCCTTGGCCAGCCGCTTCTCCAGCTGGTCGATGGAGCTGCGCAGCTGCGCCACCGTCGCCTCGGCGCGCGCCCGCGCCTCGGGGTTGGTGCGCCGCCACTCGGCCTCCTCGACGCCGCGCACCGCCTCCTCGATCTTGCGCAGCCGTCCCTCCAGGCGGTCGCGCTGGTCGCGCGGCACCGGGCCGATCGCCTCCCAGCGCTCTTGGATCGACCGCAGCGACTGCCGCGCGGCCCGCACGTCGCCGACCGGCACCAGCCGCTCGGCCTCGGCCAGCAGCTTGTCCTTCTCGTCGGCGTGCACCCGCAGCTCGGCGTCGCGTTCGGCGAACGCGGCGTTGCGGGCGTGGAAGAACACGTCCTGGGCCGCCTTGAAGCGGGCCCACAGGTCCTCCTCCACGTCCCGGGCCGCCCGCCCGGCCAGCTTCCAGCGGCGCATCAGGTCCCGGTAGGCGGCGGCGGTCTCGCCCCAGTCGGTGGACTCCTGCATGGCCTCGGCCTCGGCGACCAGGCGCTCCTTCTCCCGCCGGGCCTCCTCGCGCTGGTCGTCCAGCGAGGCGAAGTAGGCCTTGCGGCGCTTGGTGAAGGCGTTGCGCGCCGCCGACAGCCGCTTCCACAGCGCGGTCTCGGTGGGCCGGTCGACCCGCTCGGCCGCCTTCCACTCCTCCACCAGCTGGCGCAGCCGCTCGCCGCCGTGCTTCCAGTGCGTCTCCTCGGCGGCGATGCGCTCGGCCTCGGCGACGATCCGCTCCTTGATCACGCGGGCCTCGCCGCGGGCGTGCTCGCGCGCCGCCCGGACCTCCTCGCGGCGCCGGCCCACCTCCTCGCCCAGCACGTCGAGGCGGCGCAGCAGCGCGTCGAGGTCACCGACCGCGTGGGCGTCGCTCACCGCCTCGCGCAGCCGCTGGATGCTCTGCTGGGCCTGGCCCGGCTGCAGGTCGGTGGTGCGCACCCGCTGCTCCAGCAGGCCCACCTCGGTGACCAGAGCGTCGTACTTGCGCCGGAAGTAGGCCAGGGCCTCCTCCGGGGCGCCGGCCTGCCACGATCCGACGACCCGCTCACCGCCCGCGGTCCGCACATAGACGGTGCCGTCCTCGTCCACCCGGCCCCAGGGATCGGTCGCGCTGGACACCCTTGCCTCCTGAATCACGGTCCGATCGTGCTCACACTCACCGGACCCTCCACACCTTAGTATCCCGTTCGCCTAATTCCCGGCGATCGCGACGTCCTGGATCGTCACCTTTGTCTTCGGCTTACCGTCACCCTGCGGCTCGGACCCGCCCTTGGCGATCTTTTCGAGCACGTCCATCCCCGAGGTGATCTTGCCGAACACCGTGTAGTCGGCGGGCAGATCGTTGGAATCGGCGTACACGATGAAGAACTGGCTGCCGTTGGTGTCCGGGCCGGAGTTGGCCATCGCCAGGGTGCCCTTGACGTACTTGGCGCCCTCGGTGTTCTCGTTGGCGAACTGGTAGCCCGGGCCGCCGGTGCCGTCCCCCTTGGGGTCGCCGCACTGCAGGACGTTCAGCCCGCCGCTGGTCAGCCGGTGGCAGTCGGACTTGTCGAAGTAGTTCTTCTGGGCCAGGAAGGCGAAGGAGTTGACGGTGCAGGGGGCCTTCGCGCCGTCCAGCTCCATCTCCACCTTCCCCTGGCTGGTGTCCAGGGTCGCCTTGACGGCCTTCTCGTACGCGGGCTCGGCGGGCGGCTTGCCGACGTTCTTGGCCGCCTTCCCCTGGGCGGCGTCGTAGGCGCACCTCAGCGGGTCGGGCCGGGTCGCCGCCACGATGACCGCCGCGCCCGCGGCCACGACCGCCACGGCCACCACCGCTCCGACGATCTTCACGCGGCGGGCCCGGGCCTGCTCGGCCCTGCGGCGCTGCTGCTGCCGCTCGTAGCGCTGCCGCGCGAGTTGCTTCTTGCGGTCCTTCCCCGCCACGTGCCTGCCCCTCCTGGTGATGCGGATCCGTTGCGTCGAACCGTCCGCCCCGCCCCCGACGCGCCGGGCCGAGGATGTGATCAGGGGAACGTGCAGCGCATAGTAGCGGTACCGGCATATGGCCCGTGTATGGTCAAGCCCCCCGCACGCGACTTCCCTCACGCGGACCCGTCCGCCGGCGGCGCCGCCGGGCCCGCCGCGGCCCGGCGACACGGCGAACGACCGATCTCGTTCGCGATGCCCCTGGCCTCGCCGGTACCCTCGAAACGCCGCCGCCTGCGCCGCCGGGCCGCCCGGCCGGACGATCCCACGGACGCCCGCCCCGGACGACCCGCCGCGACGGGCGGCCGGGCACGGCCCCGCCGGCGACGGCGCGGGCCGGCACCACAGGCTCGAAGGGAAGGACGACCGTGCTCGTCGCCGGGTTCCCCGCAGGATCGTTCGCCGCGAACTGCTACGTCGTGGCGCCCGCCGCGGGCGAGGAGTGCGTGATCGTCGATCCCGGCCAGGACGCCGAGGCCGGCATCGACGAGCTGCTGCGCGAGCACCGGCTCAAGCCGGTCGCCGTCCTGCTCACGCACGGGCATCTCGACCACGTCTGGTCGGTGGCGCCGGTGTGCGGCGCCAAGGACGTGCCCGCCTACGTCCATCCGGACGACCGCGACCTGCTCACCGACCCCGCCAAGGGCCTGGGCCTGGGTCCTGGGCAGCAGCTGTTCGGCGGGCTCGAACTCACCGAGCCCGACGACGTGCGCGAGCTGTCGGACGGCGCGGTGATCGAGCTGGCCGGGCTGCGCCTCACCGTGGACCACGCGCCGGGCCACACGCCGGGATCGGTGACGTTCCGCACGCCCGCCGCGGGCGACGTGCCCGACGTGATCTTCACCGGCGACCTGCTGTTCGCCGGCTCCATCGGGCGCACCGACCTGCCGGGCGGCTCCTACGAGCAGATCCAGGAGAGCCTGTCGCGGGTCTGCCTGACGCTGCCGGACGAGACCGCCGTCCTGCCCGGCCACGGCCCGCAGACCACCATCGGCCGCGAACGCGCGACCAACCCGTTCCTGGCGGAGCTGGCGCCCGCCGAGGGTCCCCGCACGGGGATGTGACCCCATAAGGATCATGAGTTCGAGCTTCCAGGCCCCCAAGGGGGTCAGTGAGTACGTCCCGCCGCGTGCGGACCTGCTGCAGGCCGTCCGGCAGCGGTTCGCCGAGCAGGCCCGGCTGGCCGGATACGGCTACCTGGAGCTGGCGGTCTTCGAGGACACCAACCTGTTCCGGCGCGGTGTCGGCGAGTCCACCGACGTGGTCAGCAAGGAGATGTACACCTTCACCGACCGCGGCGGACGCTCCCTGACGCTGCGCCCGGAGTTCACCGCCGGGGTGCTGCGCGCCGTCCTGGAGCACGGCCTGCACAAGCGCGGCGGGCTGCCGGTCAAGGTGTGGACGACCGGCCCGGCGTTCCGCGCCGAACGGCCCCAGCAGGGCCGCTACCGGCAGTTCTACCAGCTCGACCTGGAGGCGATCGGCAGCGAGGACCCGCAGGTCGACGCCGAGACCATCGCGATCGCCTGGAACTGGTACCGCTCGCTCGGGCTGACGCGGGTGCGGCTGCTGCTCAACTCGCTGGGGTGCCGCGAGTGCCGCCCCGCCTACCGCGCCCGCCTGCAGGAGTTCCTGCGCGGCTTGGACCTGGACGAGGCCACCCGCGCCCGCATCGAGATCAACCCGCTGCGGGTGCTGGACGACAAGCGGCCCGAGGTCCGCGCCCAGCTCGCCGGCGCGCCGCTGATGGCCGACCACCTGTGCGCGGCCTGCAAGACCCACCACGACCGGGTCCGCGGCCTGCTGGCCGACCTGGGCATCGCCTGGGAGGACACGCCGACGCTGGTGCGCGGCCTGGACTACTACACCCGCACCACCTACGAGTTCGACCACCCGCTGCTGGGCGCCCAGTCGGGCATCGGCGGCGGCGGACGCTACGACGGGCTGTCGGAGGACATCGGCGGCCCGCCGCTGCCGGGCATCGGGTTCGGCCTCGGCCTGGACCGCACCCTGCTCGCACTGGAGGCCGAAGGGGCCGGGTTCACCGCGCCGCCGCGCTGCCAGGTGTTCGGCGTCGCCCTCGGCGAGGAGGCCGAACGCAGGCTGTTCGGCCTGGTCGCCGAGCTGCGCGCCGCGGGCGTGGCGGCGGACATGGCCTACGGCGGCAAGAAGCTGAAGGGCGCCATGAAGGACGCCGACCGTTCCGGCGCCCGGTACGCCGTGATCCTCGGCGAGCGAGATATCGCCGCCGGGTCCGTCCAGCTGAAGGACCTGGCCGGCGGCGACCAGACCGCCGTACCGCTCACCGAGATCGTCACGACGTTGAGGGAGAGGCTCGCACGATGATCCGCTCGCACGAGGCGGGGACGCTCCGCCGGGAGCACGCCGGCCGGCAGGTCACGCTGGCCGGCTGGGTGGCCCGCCGCCGCGACCACGGCGGGGTCACGTTCATCGACCTGCGCGACGCGTCCGGCGTCGCGCAGGTGGTCTTCCGTGAGGAGGACACCGCGCACGACCTGCGCTCGGAGTACTGCGTCAAGATCACCGGCGAGGTGCGGGTGCGCCCGGCCGGCAACGAGAACCCCGAGCTGCCCACCGGCGACGTCGAGGTCGCCGCCACCGACATCGAGGTGCTGTCGGAGTCCGCGCCGCTGCCGTTCCCGATCGAGGGGGACGCCAACGTCAACGAGGAGGTCCGGCTCAAGTACCGCTACCTCGACATCCGCCGCGACGCCGTCGCCCGCGCCGTGCGGATCCGCTCCCAGGCGTCGTTCGTGGTGCACGACGTCATGCGCGAGCACGGGTTCGTCAACGTCGAGACGCCCACGCTGACCCGCTCGACGCCCGAGGGCGCCCGCGACTTCCTGGTGCCCGTCCGGCTCCAGCCGGGCCACTGGTACGCGCTGCCGCAGTCGCCGCAGCTGTTCAAGCAGCTGCTCATGGTGGCGGGCACGGAGCGGTACTACCAGATCGCCCGCTGCTACCGCGACGAGGACTTCCGCGCCGACCGGCAGCCGGAGTTCACCCAGATCGACATCGAGATGTCGTTCGTCACCCAGGAAGACGTGCTGCGGGTCGCCGAGGACCTGGTCGCCCGGCTGTGGAAGGACATCGCCGAGTACGAGATCCCGCGGCCCATCCCGCACCTCACCTACGCCGAGGCGATGGCGCGGTACGGCTCGGACAAGCCCGACCTGCGGTTCGGCCAAGAGCTGACCGACATGACGGAGTACTTCTCCGGCACGTCCTTCCGCGTCTTCCAGGCCCCGTACGTGGGCGCCGTGGTGATGCCGGGCGGCGCGTCCCAGACCCGCAAGGAGCTGGACGCCTGGCAGGACTGGGCCAAGGCCCGCGGCGCGCGCGGGCTGGCCTACGTGCTGGTGCAGCAGGACGGGACGCTGGGCGGCCCGGTCGCCAAGAACCTGTCGGACGCCGAGAAGGAGGGCCTGGCCGCCAAGGTCGGCGCCGCCCCCGGCGACGCGGTGTTCTTCGCCGCGGGCCGTCCGCAGGACTCCCGCGAGCTGCTGGGCGCCGCCCGCCTGGAGATCGGCCGCCGCTGCGGCCTGATCGACGAGTCGGCCTGGGCGTTCGCCTGGGTGGTCGACGCGCCGGTGTTCGAGCCGCTGTACGACGAGAAGGGCGAGCAGATCGGCTGGACGCCCGTCCACCACCCGTTCACCGCGCCCAAGCCCGAGTTCGCCGACGACTTCCAGGACCGTCCGGGCGAGGCCCTCGCCAACGCCTACGACCTGGTCTGCAACGGCTACGAGATCGGCGGCGGCTCCATCCGTATCCACCGGGCCGAGATGCAGCAGCGGGTGTTCGACGTGCTCGGCATGACCAAGGAGGAGGCCGAGTCCAAGTTCGGCTGGCTCCTGGAGGCGTTCAAGTACGGCCCGCCGCCGCACGGCGGCATCGCGTTCGGCTGGGACCGCGTCGTGATGCTCCTGGCGGGCGGCGACTCGATCCGCGACGTGATCGCCTTCCCGAAGGCCGCGTCCGGCTTCGATCCCCTCACCTCGGCCCCCACGACCATCACCCCGCAGCAGCGGGCCGAGGCCGGCATCGACGTCATCCCCGAAGAGGAAGAGTCCCAGTCCTGAACCAGAAGGGCG
>NZ_BAAAZG010000062.1:0-53794 GCF_039536785.1 Actinomadura miaoliensis | reverse complement strand
GTTCGCCGGGGTTCTCCGGGGTCAGCGGTGGGTGCCGCTGGTGATGCGGTAGACGTCGTAGACGCCGTCGATGGAGCGGACGGCCTTCAGGACGTGGCCGAGATGCTTCGGGTCGCCCATCTCGAAGGTGAAGCGGCTGACGGCGACGCGGTCGCGGGTGGTGGTGACCGAGGCCGACAGGATGTTCACGTGCTGGTCGGACAGGACGCGGGTGACGTCCGACAGCAGGCGGGGACGGTCCAGCGCCTCGACCTGGATGGCGACCAGGAAGACCGAGTCCTCGGTGGGCGACCACTTGACGTCGATAAGCCGGTCCGGCTGGGAGCGCAGCTGGGCGACGTTGGCGCAGTCGGCGCGGTGCACCGACACGCCGTGCCCGCGGGTGACGAAGCCGACGATGTCGTCGCCGGGCACCGGGGTGCAGCAGCGCGACAGCCGTACCCACACGTCCGGGTCGCCGGCCACGACGACGCCGGGGTCGCCCGCCGGGCGGACCCGCTTGCGGCGGGTCGGCAGGGCGATCTCGGCCAGGTCCTCCTCGGCGCTCTCCACCCCGCCCAGGGCGTCCACCAGGCGCTGCACGACGTGCTGGGCCGAGACGTGGCCCTCGCCGACCGCGGCGTACAGGGACGACACGTCGGTGTAGTTCATGTCGCGGGCCAGCGCCAGCAGGGCCTCGCCGGACATCATGCGCTGCAGCGGCATGTTCTGCTTGCGCATGGCGCGGGCGATCGACTCCTTGCCGGACTCGATCGCGGTGTCGCGGCGCTCCTTGGAGAACCAGTGCTTGATCTTGTTGCGGGCGCGGGCGCTCTTGACGAACCCCAGCCAGTCGCGGCTGGGCCCGGCATCGGGTGACTTGGACGTGAACACCTCGACGGTGTCGCCGTTGTCGAGCGCGGACTCCAGCGGCACGAGGCGGCCGTTGACGCGGGCGCCGATGCAGCGGTGCCCGACCTCGGTGTGGATGGCGTAGGCGAAGTCGACCGGGGTGGCGCCCTGCGGCAGCGCGATCACGTCGCCCTTGGGGGTGAAGACGAAGACCTCGGAGACCGACAGGTCGAAGCGCAGCGACTCCAGGAACTCGGCCGGGTCGGCGGTCTCCTTCTGCCAGTCCAGGAGCTGGCGCAGCCACTGCATGTCGCCCGCCTTGCGGCCGGCGACCGTCTCCTCCTTGTACTTCCAGTGCGCGGCGACGCCGTACTCGGCGCGGCGGTGCATGCCCCAGGTGCGGATCTGCAGCTCGACCGGCTTGCCCTCCGGGCCGATCACCGTGGTGTGCAGCGACTGGTACATGTTGAACTTCGGCATCGCGATGTAGTCCTTGAACCGGCCGGGGACCGGGTTCCATCGCGCGTGGATCGAGCCGAGGGCGGCGTAGCAGTCGCGGACGCTGTCGACCAGGACGCGGATGCCGACGAGGTCGTAGATGTCGTCGAAGCTGACGTCCCGGGCGATCATCTTCTGGTAGATCGAGTAGTAGTGCTTGGGGCGGCCGGTCACGGTCGCCTTGATCCGCGCCTCGCGCAGGTCGGCGGAGACGTTCTCGATCACTTCCTGCAGGTAGACGTCGCGGCGCGGGGCCCGCTCGGACACCAGCCGGGCGATCTCGTCGAACCGCTTGGGGTAGAGGGTGGCGAACGCCAGGTCCTCCAGCTCCCACTTGAGGGTGTTCATGCCGAGCCGGTGCGCCAGCGGGGCGAAGATCTCCAGCGTCTCCCGGGCCTTGCGCTCCTGCTTGTGCCGGGGCAGGTAGCGCAGCGTGCGCATGTTGTGCAGCCGGTCGGCCAGCTTGATGACCAGGACCCGGATGTCGCGCGACATCGCCACGACCATCTTGCGGACGGTCTCGGCCTCGGCCGCCTCGCCGTACTTGACCTTGTCGAGCTTGGTCACCCCGTCGACCAGCGCGGTGATCTCGTCGCCGAAGTCGGCGCGCAGCTCCTCGATGGTGTACGGGGTGTCCTCGACGGTGTCGTGCAGCAGCGCCGCGCACAGCGTCTCGGTGTTCATGCCGAGCTCGGCGAGGATGGTGGCGACGGCGAGGGGGTGGGTGATGTAGGGGTCGCCGCTCTTGCGCTTCTGCTCGCGGTGGTAGTGCGCGGCGACGTCGTAGGCGCGCTCGATCAGCCGCAGGTCCGCTTTGGGATGGGTGTTGCGGACGGTCTTGATCAGTGGTTCCAGTACCGGGTTCATAGCGGTGCCGCGCTGGGCCCCCAGCCGGGCGAGCCTGCGGCGTACCCGGGCGGCGGACGGCGGGGTCGTGGCCGGAGAGGGCCGGGACGGGACGGTGGGGGCGGAGGCGGCGGTGCGGGAGGGGGGCTGGGCGGTCTGGCCGCGGGAGGGCGGACGGGCGGCGGAGGCGGGCTCTTTCGCGGCGGAGGCGGGCTCTTTCGCGGCGGAGCCGCCGGCCTGCGGGCGGTCGCGCGGGGGCTCGGCGGGACGGGCCGCGTCACCGCCGCCCTCGCCTTTCGGCCCCTCCTCGCGGACCTCGGCGCCCTCGCCCGAGGTCTTCGGGTCGGCCGCCGGATCGGCGGCGCGGGCCGGGGCGGCGCGCTCCGCGGGACGGCGGGCGGTGTCGTCCGCCCCGTCCACCGCGGCGCCGTTCACCGCGTCGGTCGATGCCACCTCACCTGGCACCCAGCCTCCCTAGTCCAGTGGACGCCGTCCCCGTCGGTACCGCCCCGCGCGGGCGGCGCCCGTCCCACCGGATCCTGATTCCCGCCAGTCTATCCGCCCATGTCCGGTTCCAGGACCGTGACCAGGGCCGTCAGACCGTGACCAGGGTGTGCACGTCCAGGTCACCGAGCCGGTCGCGGCCGCGCAGGAAGGACAGCTCCAGCAGCACCGACAGACCCACCACCTGGGCGCCCGTCCGGCCCACCAGCTCGGCGGCCGCTCGCGCGGTGCCTCCGGTGGCCAGGACGTCGTCGACGATCAGAACCCGTTCGCCGGGACCGAAGGCGTCGGCGTGCACCTCGATGGTCTCGGTCCCGTACTCGAGATCATAGGTCTCCTCGTACGTCCGCGCGGGCAGCTTTCCCTTTTTTCGCACCGGAACGAATCCGGCGCCGAAGTGGTAGGCCACGGGGGCGGCCAGGATGAAGCCGCGCGCCTCGATGCCGACGATCTTGTCGATGGTGCCGCGGCCGTGGTGGTTGACGATCGCGTCGACCACGCCGGCGAACGCCACGTGGTCGGCCAGCAAGGGGGTGATGTCCTTGAACAGCACGCCCGGCTTGGGGTAGTCGGGCACGTCGCGGATCCGGTCGTGGATCAGCTTCTCGAGGTCCACAGGCGGTGTTCTCCTGCTCATGCGGCGGCCGTGTGCGGGCCTCCCGGGGGAGGCCCGCACACGGCCGGTTTCCGGTTCAATCCGCGCCCGGCGGCGCCGGGCGACGATCTGACGACCGCTCAGGCGGTCATTTGCCGCCGCGGCGCTGCTGGCGGGTGCCCCGCTTGGGCTGCTGCCGGGGCCCCTGCTGGACGACCTTGCGCACCGTGACCGACACGGGCGCCTCCTCGGCGGCCTCGGCGCCGCCGCCGGAGCGGCCGCCGTTCGGCGCGGCCTCGCCGGGGCCCTCGGAGTCGCCCGGCGGCACGTCGTCCTCGTCGGCGGTCGTCACCGCGGCCCGGGTCCGGGCGGCCTTGGCCTGCCGCTTGGCGCTGGCGTCGCGGCGGGCGATGTTCTCGCGCAGCTGCCGGTAGCGGGGTTCGCGCTCCTTGAGCTGCACCAGCATCGGGGTGGCCACGCAGATCGACGAGTACGTCCCGACGATCATGCCGACGAACAGGGCCAGCGACAGGTCCTTCAGCGTCCCGGCGCCGAACAGCGTGGTGCCGATGAACAGGATCGCCGCCACCGGCAGGATCGCCACCAGCGAGGTGTTCAGGGAGCGGACCAGGGTGCTGCTGAGCGCCTGGTTCGCCGCCTCGCTGTAGGTGATCTTGGACGTGGGGCCGAGCGGTTTGGTGACCTCCTTGATCATGTCGAAGACCACGACCGCGTCGTACAGCGAGTAGCCCAGGATGGTCAGGAAGCCCAGCAGCGTCGCCGGGGTGACCTCGAACCCGGACCAGGCGTAGATGCCCGCCGTGATGATCAGGTCGTGCACCAACGCCACCAGCGCGGCCAGCGCCATCCGCCATTCGAAGGCCAGGCTGAGGTAGGCGATGATCAGCACCATGAAGACGGCGAGCGCCTGCCAGGCCTTCGCCGAGACCTCACCGCCCCAGGACGCCCCCACCACCTGCGTGCTGACCTTCGCGGCGGGCACCCCGAGGTCGTCGGAGATGCTCTTCTTGACCTCGTTGACCTCGGTGGAGCTGAGGCTCTCGGTGGTGACCCGCCAGTCGCCGCCGGCCTTCTGCACGATGGCCTGATGGGCGCCGCCGCCCTGGACCGCCCCGCGCACGTCCTCGATGGAGTGGTTGGAGGCGCCGAAGGTGAACACCGACCCGCCGCGGAACTCCACGCCGAAGTTCAGGCCCTGGACCACCAGCCCGGCGATGGACAGCGCCAGCAGCAGGCCGGAGATCGAGTACCACAGCTTGGGCCGGCCGACGATGTCGGCGCTGATCTCGCCCCGGTAGACCCGGGATATGACTGCGCGCAGCCCCAGCATCACGCCTCCTGGCCGGTCGGACGGGTCGTGGTGGTCGTGGTCGTCGCGCGCAGCCGCCTGGGGTCGAGACCCGACAGCGCATGGCCGCGGCCGAAGAACCTCGTCCGCGACAGCAGCGCCACCAGCGGCTTGGTGAAGAAGAACACCACCACCACGTCGATGAGCGTGGTCAGCCCCATGGCGAACGCGAAGCCGCGGACCCCGCCGACGGCCAGGAAGTACAGCACCAGGGCCGCCAGGAACGTCACCGCGTCGGCGACCAGGATGGTGCGCCGGGCCCGGCGCCAGGCGGTCTCCACCGACGGTCTGAGCGTGCGTCCGGCGCGCAGCTCGTCACGCAGCCGCTCGAAGTAGACGATGAACGAGTCTGCGGTGATGCCGATGGAGACGATGAGGCCGATGATGTGCGGCAGCGACAGCCGGAACCCCATGTTCTCGCCCAGGATCACCACCGACACCCAGGTGATCCCGGAGGCCACCAGGAGGCTGCCGACCGCGACCAGACCCAGGCCCCGGTAGTACAGCAGGCAGTACAGCACCACCAGCACCAGGCCGATCGCACCGGCGATCAGGCCGCCGCGCAGCTGGTCGGAGCCGAGCGTGGACGACACCTCGTCGATGGAGCTCTGGGTGAACTCCAGCGGCAGCGCGCCGTACTTGAGCACGTTGGCCAGGTCCGTGGCGTAGCTCTGGGTGAAGCTCTCCGGCGGGCCGTAGATGCTGGCGGTGCCGCCGGTGATCGCGCCGTTGTCGATGCTCGGCGCGGAGATCACCTGGCCGTCCAGCACGATCGCCACCTGCCGCTGCGGGCTGCCCGCCGGGGCCTGGTAGGCCTCGCTGGTCACCTGTCCGAACTGGCGGCCGCCCTGCGCCTTGAACTTCAGCGCGACGGTCCAGCTGCTCTGGCCCTGCTGGGCGTCCGGCGGCATGGCGTTGGCGTCGGAGACCTGGGTGCCCTCCACCCGCACCGGGCCGAGGATGTACTTGGCCTCGCCGTCCTGGTCGCAGGCCGCCACCCACTTGCGGTTGGGGTCGTTGGCGCCGGGGGCGCGCTTGTCGGCGCCCGAGCAGTTCAGCTTCTCGAACTGCTGGATCACGGCCTTGTCGTCGATGGCGCTGTAGTCCTGCCCGCCGAGCAGGTCGGTCGGCAGCGGCGACGGGGCGCCCGTGGCCGACGGAGAGGCCGACGGAGACGCGCTGCCGCCGCTGGACGAGGCCGACGGCGACGGCGACGGCGCCGCCAGCGCCTTCGACACCGCCCTGCCGCGCGGCGTGGTCGTGCCCGAAGGACTCGCCGACGGGCTCGCCGACGGCTTGGCGCTGCCGCTCGGGCTGGGTGCGGGGCTCGGCGAGGTCCCCGAGGTCGGCCTGCCCTCGGCGACGGCGAACACCTGCCGGAACTGCAGCTTGGCCGTGGTCCCGATGAGCTGGACGACGCGGTCCTGGCCCTCTCCGGGGACGTTGACGACGATGTTGCGGTTGCCCTGCTTGGCGACCTCGGCGTCGGACACGCCCAGCCCGTTGACCCGCTGCGTCATGATCTTGACGGCCTGGGTCATCTGGGTGTCGGGCGGCGTCGCGCCGCTTTCGGTCCTGGCGGTCAGCGTGACGGTGGTGCCGCCGGCCAGGTCCAGCCCGAGCTTGGGCGTGGGCTGGCCCTGGAGGAACATCACGCAGGTCAGGACCGCCATGACCGCGAACAGCCCGAAGAGTGTGCGCCCGGGCTTGGGAACGTTGCTACGAGGCGGAGCCACTGGTCGTTGTACTTCCCGTCTTGGTGGTACGCCGTACGGCGTCGGGCGGCGACGTCACGTCCTCCCGGCCGCCCGAGCGCCCGCGCGACGGACGGGCGGTTCCGGGATATGGACGAAACGTCGCGTCAGGACGACGGCTTGCCCGCGGCCCTGGCCTTGGGTGCGTCCTCGTCCTCCTCGGCCTCGGTGTCCGCGGTGCCCTTGACGTCCTCGGCGTTCTTCCCGGCCGTGCCGGCGGCGCCGTCCTCGGCGTCGTCGGCGTCCTTCTTGGACAGGTCGATCCGGTCGTCGGCGTCGCCGGTCTCGTCGGCGTCATCGGCGTCGTCGTCGAGCTCGTCGTCGGCGGCGTCGCTCTCGGTGACGATCTGCATCACGGCCTGCTTGACGAACCGGGCCTCGACGTCCGGCGCGATCTCCAGGACCACGCCGTCGTCGTCCACCGCGACCACGGTGGCGTACATGCCGCTGGTCGTCATCACCCGCGCGCCCGGCCTCAGGGAGCTCTGCATCTGCATCTGCTCCTTGCGCCGCTTGCTCTGCGGCCGGATCAACAGGAAATAGAAGACCAGGGGGATGGCGAGCAGCAACAGCAGGTTCAGGGGCCCGCTGCTGCTCTGCTCTGCTGCAAAATTCATGTCGCTGCCCTTCGCTCGGGCATCCTTCCGATGTGCTGTGCCAGCCGGTCGCCGGAATTCGGCCTCGTCACAGGATCGTCGGCTGGAGAGGTGACCAAGTCCCGGAGTCTAGAGAGTACGTCAGACCCCGGCAACGACGTGACGAGCGACGCAGCCCGGAAGTTCCCAACCCGTTATCAGTTGATCACCGAGTCCTGGTCATCACCGTCGTCCAGGTCGAACAGCGTGCCCGCCATCGGCGCGGTGGGCGGGGGCGTCAGGCCCAGGTGCGCCCAGGCCGCGGGGGTGGCGATGCGGCCGCGCGGGGTGCGGGCCAGCATTCCCTGCCGTACCAGGAACGGTTCGGCCACCACCTCGACCGTCTCGGGCTCCTCCCCCACCGACACCGCCAGCGTCGACAGGCCCACCGGCCCCCCGCCGAACTTGCGCAGCAGCGAGGCCAGCACGGCCCGGTCGAGACGGTCCAGGCCGCGTTCGTCGACCTCGTACAGGGTCAGCGCGTCGCGGGCCAGTTCGCGGGTGATGACGCCGTCGGCGCGCACCTCGGCGTAGTCGCGGACGCGGCGCAGCAGCCGGTTGGCGATGCGGGGCGTGCCGCGCGAGCGCCCGGCCACCTCGGCGGCCCCGTCGTCGGTGATCTGGACGTCCAGCAGCCGGGCCGACCGTTTGACGATGATCTCCAGCTCGGCGGGCTCGTAGAAGTCCATGTGCGCGACGAACCCGAACCGGTCGCGCAGGGGGCCGGGCAGCATGCCCGCCCGGGTGGTGGCGCCCACCAGCGTGAACGGGGCGATGTCGAGGGGGATCGCGGTGGCGCCGGGGCCCTTGCCGACGACCACGTCGACCCGGAAGTCCTCCATCGCCATGTAGAGCATCTCCTCGGCGGGACGCGCCATGCGGTGGATCTCGTCGAGGAACAGCACCTCGCCCTCGGACAGGGTGGACAGCACCGCGGCCAGGTCGCCGGCGCGTTCGATGGCCGGGCCGGAGGAGATCCGCAGCGGCTTGCCCAGCTCCGCCGCGATGATCATGGCGAGGGTGGTCTTGCCGAGGCCCGGACCGCCCGACAGCAGCACGTGGTCGGGGGTGCGGCCCCGTCTGAGCGCGCTGTGCAGCACCAGCGACAGCTGCTCGCGGACGCGGTGCTGCCCGATGAAGTCGTCCAGCCGCTTGGGCCGCAGCGCCGCCTCGATGACCTGCTCGTCGGGCCCCTCGGCGTCGGCCGAGACGAGCCGTTCCTCCGCGCTCATCGCGCGCCCCTCCCCGCCGTGTCGATCACTTGCTCAGCTTCTTGAGGGCGGCCCTGAGCAGCGCGGAGACCGGCGGCGGGTCGCCGCCGTCGAGGTCGGCGGCGACGGCCGAGACCGCGGCCTCGGCGTCCCTGGTGGACCAGCCGAGGTTGACCAGCCCGGTCTGGACCTGCTCGCGCCACGGTTCGGCGCGGGCCGGGACGGGCGCGTCGGCGCCGTCGCCGGTCGGGGCGCCGAGGCGGTCGCGCAGCTCCAGGACGATCCGCTGGGCGCCCTTCTTGCCGATGCCGGGGACCTTGGTCAGCGCGGTCACGTCCTCGGCGGCGACGGCGCGGCGCAGGGCGTCCGGCGAGTGCACGGCCAGCATCGCCAGCGCCAGGCGGGGCCCGACGCCGCTGGCGGTCTGCAGCAGCTCGAACACGGCCCGCTCGTCCTCGTCGGCGAACCCGAACAGCGTCAGGGAGTCCTCGCGGACCACCAGCGAGGTCGGCACCCGCGCCGGCTCGCCGACCCGCAGCCCGGCCAGGGTGGCGGGCGTGCACTGCACCGCCAGGCCCACGCCGTGCACGTCGATCACGGCCCCGTCGGGTCCGGCGGCCGCGACCAGGCCGCTGACGAACGCGATCACTGCGCGAATCCTCCTCTGCTCCTGCCGCGGACGGCGGCCGTGCCGGGACGGGCGTCCCGGCGGGCGGCGGCCAGCCGGGCCTGCGCGCCGCCGCGCCACACATGGCAGATCGCCAGCGCCAGCGCGTCGGCGGCGTCGGCGGGCCTGGGCGCGGCGTCCAGCCGCAGCAGCCGCGTCACCATCTTCGTCACCTGGGCCTTGTCGGCGCGGCCGCTGCCGGTGACGGCCGCCTTGGCCTCGCTGGGGGTGTGCATGGCGACCGGCAGGCCGCGCCGGGCGGCCGCCAGCATGGCCACGCCCGCCGCCTGCGCGGTGCCCATGACGGTGCGCACGTTGTGCTGGGAGAAGACGCGTTCGACGGCCACGGCGTCGGGCCGCACCTCGTCCAGCAGCGCCTCGATGCCCGCCTCGATGCCCAGCAGCCGGACCGGGACGTCGTCGTCGGGGCTGGTGCGGATGACGTCCACCGTCACCAGCGTCAGCGGTGTGCCCGGCGCGCCGTCCACGACGCCGACTCCGCATCTGGTGAGCCCGGGGTCGACTCCCAGCACCCGCACGGCCGCTCCTTCGATCATCTGTTCGGCGTTGGCCACCGTACCGAACGCCCCGGACATCGTCGCGCACCGGCGGCGCCGTGTCCCTCGCGCCCGGCTAGAAGTAGTCCAGTGTGAACGGCGTGGCGGCGAAGACTGCGGACAGGGCGTCGGCGTCGGCGTCGCCGCACTCCACGAGACCGGCCCGCCGCAGGGCGGCCGGCGGCACCCCGGCGTAGAGGGCCGACAGGCCCCTGATCCCGGTGCGGACGGCGGCGGGGTCGCCGGCCGCGGGCTCCAGCACGCCCTCCCCGTCCTTGACCGTCAGCCGCCACGTCCCGGAGTTGGCGGGCAGCACGGGGTCGTCGACGCGCAGCGCGACCTCGGCGGTGACGGCGGCCGGGTACCCGCGGGCCGCGATCGCGGCCGGGGCGTCGACGACGCGCAGCATCCAGCGTTCCCGCCGCACCCGCTCGGTGGACCGCTCCCGGACCAGCCACAGCACGGGGTCGTCCGGCCCGACGCAGGCGTGGACGGTGCCGGCCGTGGAGGACCCGGACCCGACGACGCCCCACAGCGCCCGCAGGGTCCGCTCGGAGCCCGCCACGACCTTGTCGACGCTCAGGGCGGCGTCGTCGTCGGCCCAGCCGTAGGCGAGGAATCCGTCCTCGGCGAGGTAGGCGTAGAGCCTGGTGTCGGCCAGGCGGATGCGCCACCAGTCGGCGCCCCGGTCGAGCGGGCCGTCGTCGCGGGCGTCCCGGTGGACGCGGCGCAGCGTGGCGGCGACCTCCTCGGCGTCCTCGGGCCCCGCGCGCCGAATCGGCACCGGGTCCGCCGCCAGGGTGCGCAGCGCCTCGGTCGGCAGCGTGACGATGTGCTGCGCCCCCGCGTGCTCCCAGCCCAGCGACCGGTACAGCGGCGTGGTGGCCGGATACAGCACCGAGACGGGGTGGCCGAGTTCGGCGCACAGCCGCAGGATGTCGGTCATGATGCGGCGGCCCGCGCCGCGGCCGCGGTCCTCGGGGGCCACGGTGACCCCGGCGACGCCGCCCATGGACACCGGCCGGCCGTGCCACCACTGGGCGAGGTCGTGCACCTTGGCGGTGGCGACGAGACGGCCGCCGTCGAAGCCGCCGAGGTGCCGTCCGGCGGCGATGGCGGCCTCGGCGTGCCGCCGCCGGATGTCCGCCCCGTGGGCGGGCGGCTCGCCGAACGCGCGGGTGGCCGCGTCCATGAGGGCGTCGAAGTCGTCGGGACGCAGCGGTCGGATTTCCATGATCCCGACCGTAGGCCATCGCGGCGGGTGCCCGGCGGCGGCTCCGCGGACACGACAGCGGCCCCTCCGTGAACGGAAGGGCCGCTGTTCTCGTTAGGGACGGGCCTCGCGAGCCCGCTCGCAAGCGCGCGTGGCGCGGCCAGGGGTAGGGCTCAGGCCTCGACCTTGGCCATGACGTCGTCGGAGACGTCGAAGTTGGCGAAGACCTCCTGCACGTCGTCGGAGTCCTCCAGGGCCTCCATCAGGCGGAAGACCTTCCTGGCGTTCTCCTCGTCCAGCGGGACGGTGACGCTGGGCAGCCAGTTGGTGTCGGCCGACTCGTAGTCGATGCCGGCGTCCTGCAGCGCGCTGCGCACCGCGATCAGGTCGCCCGCCTCGCAGACCACCTCGAAGTTCTCGCCGAGGTCGTTGACCTCCTCGGCGCCGGCGTCCAGCACCGCCAGCATCAGGTCGTCCTCGGTGGTGCCCGCCTTGGGGACGATGATGACGCCCTTGCGGTTGAACAGGTACGACACCGAGCCCGGGTCGGCCATCGAGCCGCCGTTGCGGGTGACCGCGGTGCGCACCTCGGAGGCGGCGCGGTTGCGGTTGTCGGTCAGGCACTCGATCAGCAGGGCGACGCCGCCGGGGGCGTACCCCTCGTACATGATCGTCTGCCAGTCGGCGCCGCCGGCCTCCTCACCGGCGCCGCGGCGCCGGGCCCGCTCGATGTTGTCGTTGGGGACCGAGTTCTTCTTGGCCTTGTAGATGGCGTCGTACAGCGTGGGGTTGGCGTCGGGGTCCCCGCCGCCGGTGCGCGCCGCGACCTCGATGTTCTTGATCAGCTTGGCGAAGAGCTTGCCCCGCTTGGCGTCGAGGGCGGCCTTCTTGTGCTTGGTCGTCGCCCATTTGGAATGGCCGGACATCCGTCAATCCTCCTGCTCAGTGCTCATTCCGACCCCCGCATGGGGGACCCACCCCCGGCCGCCGCCCGGCGCACCAGGTCGGCGAAGTAGCGATGCACGCGAAAGTCGCCCGTCAGCTCAGGGTGGAAGGCGGTCGCCATCAGGCGGCCCTGACGGACGGCGACGATCCTACCGGCGTTCGGGCCGCTCTCGGCGCGGCCGAGGACCTCCACGCCGTCGCCGACCGACTCCACCCAGGGAGCGCGGATGAACACCGCGTGGTAGGGCGTGTCGCCCATCCCCGTCAGCCGCACGGGGCTCTCGAACGAGTCGACCTGGCGGCCGAAGGCGTTGCGCCGCACGGTCATGTCGATGCCGCCGATCGTCTCCTGCCCGGCCACGCCGCCGCGGATGCGGTCCGCGAGCATGATCATGCCGGCGCAGGAGCCGTAGGCGGGCATGCCCGCCTCGATCCGCTTGCGCAGCGGCTCCAGCAGCTCGAAGGTGCGGGCCAGGCGCCACATGGTGGTGGACTCCCCGCCGGGGATGACCAGGGCGTCGCAGCGTTCCAGCTCCTCGGGGCGGCGGACGGCGAGCGTCCGCGCGCCCGCGGCCTCCAGGGCGCGGGCGTGCTCGCGCACGTCGCCCTGCAGGGCGAGCACGCCGATCGTCGGCTCAGACGGCACGGTCGGCACAGCAGTCACCGGTGAACCTTCCGGGAGGTACGCATGGACACACGGGGGCGTCAGGGGAAAACCCTAGCCGTTCCTTACAACGCCCCCGGCGTCATCGCTCTTCCGGGGGCGCGGGGTCAGCACAGTTTGAAGCGGCGCAGGGGCAGTTCGAGGGGCAGGAAGCCGTCGGTGCCGCGGTCGGCGATGCCGCGTCCGAACATGTGGGAGCGGGCCAGCGCCAGGCCGAACTCCTCGGGGTCGAACGGCAGCGGGACGTCCTCGGCGCCCTGGTCGATGGCCGTCCAGAACGGGCGTTCGACGGGCAGCCGCTCGCCCTGGTCGACCACGACGCCGTCCTCCTTGGTGACGAACACGTCGCGGCGCAGCGCTCCCCCCTCGTACCAGCGGAACCAGCATCCGGAGATGACGCTGTGCAGGACGAGCACGCCGCAGCGCGCCCCGGGCAGGGCCGCGGCGACCGAGTCGGCGACGCGGCGGGCGTCGTCGTCGAGGCAGAACAGGCGCCGGTCGCACAGCAGCAGCGCCCGTTCGTCGTAGGCGCCGACGAACAGCTCGTCCTCGTAGGGCCACAGGGCGAAGTCGAGCACCGTGTCGCCGGTCTCGACCAGGGTCGCGGCCGGGTAGAGCCCGCGCGCCAGCCGCGCCGCCGCTCCCGGATCGGGCCGCAGCCCCGGGCCGAAAACCTCGGCGGGCTCCCCCGCGCTCGCGCAGGCGAGCGCGACCGACCAAGCCATCGTCGTCCCCTCCCACGGCCGGAGCCGCCCAGGAGCCCTGGAGCCCCCGACCGGCCGCGCGGCCAGCGTAAACCTTCCGGTGGCACCGTGTGGAGGGGGCAGCGGACCCCCTGTCACTCCCCCGCGGGGGTCACCAGCCGCGGCCGGCGTACTTCTGGTCCTCGCCGAGCGAGGCGACGTTGATGCCGACCATGGCCTCGCCGAGGCCGCGGGAGGCCTTGGCGACCACGTCGGGGTCGTCGAAGAAGGTGGTGGCCTTGACGATCGCCTCGGCGCGCTTGGCCGGGTCGCCGGACTTGAAGATGCCCGAGCCGACGAACACGCCCTCGGCGCCCAGCTGCATCATCATGGCGGCGTCGGCGGGGGTGGCGATGCCGCCCGCGGTGAACAGCACGACCGGCAGCTTGCCCGCCTGCGCGACCTCCTTGACGAGCTCGTAGGGGGCCTGCAGCTCCTTGGCGGCCACGAACAGCTCGTCCTCGGGCAGCGACTGCAGGCGCCTGATCTCGGCACGGATGCGGCGCATGTGGGTGGTGGCGTTGGAGACGTCGCCGGTGCCGGCCTCGCCCTTGGAGCGGATCATCGCGGCGCCCTCGGTGATGCGGCGCAGCGCCTCGCCGAGGTTGGTGGCGCCGCACACGAACGGGACGGTGAAGGCCCACTTGTCGATGTGGTGCTCGTAGTCGGCCGGGGTGAGCACCTCGGACTCGTCGATGTAGTCGACGCCGAGGGCCTGCAGCACCTGGGCCTCGACGAAGTGGCCGATCCGCGCCTTGGCCATGACGGGGATGGACACCGCCTCGATGATGCCCTCGATCATGTCGGGGTCGCTCATCCGGGCGACGCCGCCCTGGGCGCGGATGTCGGCGGGAACGCGCTCCAGGGCCATGACCGCCACCGCGCCCGCGTCCTCGGCGATCTTCGCCTGCTCGGGGGTGACGACGTCCATGATCACGCCGCCCTTGAGCATCTCCGCCATGCCGCGCTTGACACGGGCGGTCCCGGTCTCGGGGGCGGCGTTCTCGGTGGCGGGGACGTCGGTAGTGGACACGGGCAATCCTCACATGAAGGGACGACAAGTCACTCCCCATGATATTGCCTGCTCGGACGGGCCCCGGACCCGCCAGAGCGTCAACCTCCGCGCCACCGGCCTTACGCCGTGTCGGTTGCCAGGGCGCCGCGCGGGCGCTAGGGGATGTACGGCCGGCCGTCGTTGACCAGGACGACCCACACCTGGCCTGTGGCGAACGTCATGGGCTTTCCGTCGGCGGTGGTGAACGTGGTGCCCTGCGCGTCGGAGGGACGCGACCAGCGCGCGTCGTAGGCCATGCCGTCGCGCAGCACCGTCGCGCGTCCCGTCCCCGTGGTCTGGATCAGCGGGGTGTAGCTGCCGAGGAAGTCATGGAACTGTGACCGGGTGGTCTTCGCGTATTGGACGACGACGGTGTGGCCGCCCAGCACCGTGCCCTCGGCGCCCACGTTGGCACTACCGCCGAACGACGACAGCCAGCGCTTGTTCTTGGCCGACCAGGTGAACGCCATGGTCGCCGACGGCCATCGCGCGGTGAAGGTCCTGGTGGGCCTGCCGCCCTCGGGGGCGGGGCCGAACCGGAAGCCGATGTCGCGCGGCGGCTCGGCCCGGGGCGCCAGCTTCAGCAGGTTCCTGGGGTCGGCGTACAGGTTGTAGGGGATCGGCTTGGGTCCGGCCCGGAAGTAGGCGGATCCGCCGTTCTCCTGCGACACGTCGTACACCGGCGCCTGCCGGATGTACGGCTTCATCTTGCTCTGCACGCCGGAGAAGGCGAACGCGGGCCGGCCGAACTGCGGCAGGATGTGCAGGTCGGAGATGCGGGCGCTGCGCACCGGGCCGACGCGGCGCGGCAGCCGGGACGAGTACACCGCCATCAGCCGGGTCTCGCCGCCCTCCACCTGCTCGACGTAGACGATGTCGGCCGCGGTGACGCCGTACTGCGGCATCGCCGGACGGGTGTTCTCGATCTTGACGGCCAGCACGGGGTTGCGCAGCCCGCGCGTGCCGCCGGTGAACGGGTGGGTCGCCGGGGCCGGCGAGCCGGTCGGGGCGGTGCCGCCGGGCGCAGCGGGCGGCGCGGCGTTCTCGGCGCCGCCCCCGGAGCAGCCCGCCAGGACGCCGCCCAGGACGACGGCGCCGGCCAGCCCCGCGGCGGCCCGGCCGCCTCCCGTTCCCCGCACAACCCCTGCGAATCGCACGATGTCACCCTCCTCCTGCGACCCGCCCGAGGGTAGCGAACCAGCACATATGCCAGGCCCCGCCCGGACGGGAGCAGCCGCACAGGGGTACGGACGGCGCGGCTCCACGGCTCGACCCGGCGCCGTACGCACGTCCCCGGACGGCCTCGTCACAGGCGGGGCGGGTCGTCGTCGATCTCGAAGAAGTCCGGCAGGGGGGCCTTGCCCGCCAGCGGCAGCGCGCGGATCAGCAGCTTGCGGCGGGCGATGCGGGTGGCGGAGACGGCGTCGTTGTAGAAGCGGCGGGCGTAGACGACCTTGGCCGCGGCGCCCGCCAGCTCCTCCAGCACGGCCTTGCCGTCGTCGCGGGCCGCCACGGTGGCGGCGAACTCGGGCTGGTCGGCCACGGCCCGCAGCGCGCGCGACAGGTCGCTCTCGGCGAACTCGCGGGACTCGGCGTCGGCGGTGCGGGCCTCGTGCGCGGCCGTGGCCAGCAGCAGGCTCGTCGCGGGGTCCAGCAGCCGCGAGGCCGCCAACTCCAGGGCGACCGCCGCGCGGCGCACCAGCGCGGCGTCCAGCGCGGCCCGCGCGGTCTCCACGCGCACGTGCAGCCGGTCCAGACGGGTGGCCCGCCACGACACGTACACGCCGACCAGGAAGACGGCGGCGATCCAGAACAGGACGTCGATGATCCAGTCGTAGGTCACGGCCGCGCCTTACGCCCCGACCCGCCCGCCGCCGGGCGACTCCACGACCCCGGCGCCGTCCAGGGCGACCGTCTCGTACACGCGCAGCACGTCGCGCGCCACGGCCGACCAGTCGTAGCGCCGCACCGCCGCGCGCGCCTCGGCCGACAGCTGCTTGCGCCGCGGCGCGTCGTCCAGCAGTTCCCCGGCGACCCGGGCGAGGGCCTCGTGGTCGCCCACCGGGAACAGCGCCCCGGCGCGCCCGCCCAGCAGCACCCGGTCGAACGCCTCCAGGTCGCTGGCCACGATCGGCGCGCCCGCCGACATCGCCTCGGCCAGCACGATGCCGAAGCTCTCGCCGCCGGTGTTGGGCGCCACGAACACGTCCACCGAGTGGTAGGCGCGGATCTTGTCCTCCTCGCTGACCATGCCGAGCGTCACCACCCGGTCGCGCAGCTCGCGCGGGACCCGGCCGAGGGCCTCGTCGGTGTCGCCGGGGCCGGCCAGCAGCAGCCGCAGGCCGGGCCGCCGGCGGCCCAGGATCTCGAACGCGCGCAGCAGGACGGGCAGGCCCTTGCGCGGCTCGTCCATGCGCCCCAGGAAGCCCAGGGTCTGCACGCCGTCGGAGCGGCCGGGCTGCCAGCCCGGCAGCGGCTCGGCCATCGCGTACCGTTCGGTGGCCACCCCGTTGGGGATCAGCACCGCGTCGCCGCCCAGGTGCTCGACGAGGGTCTTGCGGGCCGCCTCCGACACCGCGATCCGCCCGGTGATCTTCTCCAGGGCGCTCTGCAGGATCGGCGCGGTCACCGCCACCACCCGCGAGCGCTCGTAGGAGGCGTGGAAGGTGCCGACGATCGGGCCGTCGGCCGCCCAGCACGCCAGGATGCCCAGCGACGGCGCGGCGGGCTCGTGGACGTGCAGCACGTCGAACCCGCCCTCGTTGATCCACCGCCGGACCCGGCTCGCCGACAGGAACCCGAACGCGACGCGCCCCACCGACCCGTTGTACGGGACGGGCACGGCACGCCCCGTCGACACCGCGTAGGGCGGCAGGGTCGCGTCGTCGTCGGCGGGCGTGATGACCGACACGTGGTGGCCGAAGCCGATGAGCGCCTCGGCCAGGTCGCGGATGTGCTGCTGCACGCCGCCCGGGACGTTCCAGGTGTACGGGCACACGATGCCGATCCTCACGGGGCGTCCTCCCCGGCGGGACGGCCGTCGGCGGCCAGGTCCTCCACCCAGACCTTCTGCAGCATGTGCCAGTCCTCGGGGTGGGCGGCGATGCCCGCCTCGAACTCCCGCGCCAGCCGCTGCGTCATGGCCCGGATCCTGTCGCGCCTGTCCCCCTCCTCGGGCACCGGGATCTCCTCGTGCACGCGGGCCGCCCAGTAGTCGCCCTCGTACCAGAGGGTCACCGGGAACAGCGCGGCGCCCGTCTGCATGGCCAGCGCCGCGGTCACCGCGGGCATGCGCGCGGTCGCGCCGAAGAATTCCACCTCGACCCCCGTCTCGGTGAGGTCGCGGTCGACGACCAGGCAGACCGCGCCGCCCGCGCGCAGCCGCTGGGCCAGCCTGCCGAACGCCGACGCGCCCCGGTGCGCCAGCACCTCCATGCCCAGGCTCTCACGAAAAGCAACGAACCGGTCGAAGAGCGACTCGGGTCTGAGGCGTTCGGCGACGGTGGTGAACGGGTGGCCGTGGTGCACCAGCCAGGCGCCGGCCTCCTCGTAGTTGCCCATGTGCGGCAGGGCCAGGATCGCCCCGCGTCCCGACTCCAGCGCCGCGAACACCTTCTCCGCGCCCTGGACCCGCGTGCGGCCGATGATGCGGTCGCGGTCGTACTCGGGCAGCCGGAAGACCTCCAGCCAGTACCGGAAGTACGAGCGCATCACCTTCTTGCTGAGCGCACGCACCTCGGCGTCCACGGCGTCCTTGCCCAGGACGCGGCACAGGTTCTTCTCCAGCTGCCGTACGCCCTCGCCGCGCTGCCGCCAGGTGCGGTCGGCCAGGGCCCTGAACACCACGCGGCCCGCCGATTCGGGCGTCTTGCGGACGACAGTCCACCCCAGGGCGTACGCGACGTCCATGGCCTCGTCGCGCAGGCCCGTCCTCATGGGCGAGGCTCCGAGGCCGAATCGAGCTTGCGCACGTGCCACTTGCGCCGTCCGCCGCCGCCCTTGGCCCGCTTGGCGCCGTCCCGGCGGGCGGCCTTGCGGACGTCCCTGGCGGCGTTCTCGGAGGCGTTCTCGGACGGCCGCTCCCGGGGGCGCTCGGCCTTCGGAGACGGGGACGGCGCCGGCGCGGCCGGCCGGGTCTCGGTGTCGGCGAGGGCCTGCGCGCGGACGGTCGCGAACCGCTGCCCCACGGTGACGGTGCTGAGCACGGCCAGCACCCACAGCGCCACGGTCAGGACGTAGGGCACGCCGAGCCCGTCCAGCCCGGTGGCCACCAGGATCACGATCAGGCGTTCGGCCCGTTCGGCGATGCCCACGTTGCAGGTGTAGCCCAGGCCCTCGGCGCGCGCCTTGGCGTACGACACCACCACGCCCGCGACCAGGCAGTACAGGGCGACCCCGGCCAGTTGCTCCTGGCCGTCCCGGTACAGGCCGATCATCACCCCGGAGAAGATCGCCGCGTCGGCGACCCGGTCCATGGTGGAGTCCAGGAACGCGCCCCACTTGGAGATCTTCCCGGTCACCCGGGCGACCGCGCCGTCCAGCATGTCGAACAGCACGAACGCGGTGATGACCAGCACGCCCCAGAAGAACTCCCCGCGCGGGAAGAAGCCGAGGGCCCCGGCCAGCACGCCCGCGGTCCCGATGATCGTGATGGCGTTGGGCGAGACCCCGGTGCGCGCGACGGTCCGGCCGACGGGGGTCAGGACGCGTCCCAGCGCGGGCCGCACTTTGTTGAGCATCGCCGTCCGATCTTCTCGTTTCCGTCTGAAGCTAAGGGCCCACGGGCCGCGCAGGGGGCCATCGTAGTGCGATCGATCGCCCCCGGGGTGCGTACGGGCCACGGAGCGCCCACGGCGCGCACACGGGCACGCACGGTGCGCACAGGCCCGGAATGCCCACCGACCCCCGCAACCTAGGCACCCGCACACAAGTCTGGCGCAATCCCCCCACGTACGGCCGTAGGCCCCCGTATGCCGTGACAAGGAACATGCGCCCTCCCAACAGAGGGCGTCGCGGCGGGAACGGCGGGGTGGCCAAGAGATGGCACGGTTTGGCGCCCACCCCTTGTGATCCGGCCCCTCACGGGAAATGGTGGTGCTACGGGTGTGACGCCGGTCACGCGCGTCAGGGAGGTGGCCCAGCGCCGCACTCGGACGTCAGGGCCGGGCCCTCGCGGTCCGGCTCCGTTCCAGACGGCCCCGCACGGGGCGGTCCGAGGAGGTAGAGCTATGGCGGACAAGGGAGGCCACCCAGGAGGCCCCGGCAGGGCACCGGAGGCCGGCCGGCCCGACAAGGTGCGCAACGTCGCGCTGGTCGGCCACTCGGGGGCGGGCAAGACCACGCTCGTCGAGGCGCTGCTCGCCGCGACCGGCACCATCCAGCGGCGCGGGCGCGTCGAGGACGGCTCCACGGTCAGCGACTTCGACGACGTCGAGATGCGCCAGCAGCGCTCGGTCAACCTCGCCCTGGCCCCGCTCGTCCACGCGGGCATCAAGGTCAACCTCATCGACACCCCCGGATACGCCGACTTCGTGGGCGACCTGCGCGCCGGGCTGCGCGCCGCCGACGCCGCGCTGTTCGTGATCTCCGCGGTGGACGGCATCGACGGCCTGACCCGCCAGCTCTGGGAGGAGTGCGCGGCGGTCGGCATGCCCCGGGCGGTCGTCATCACCAAGATCGACCAGCAGCGCGGCGACTTCGACGACGTGGTCATGACCTGCCAGGACGTCTTCGGCGAGGGCGTGGCGCCGGTCTACTTCCCGGTCGGCGCGGGCGACGGGCTGCGCGGCCTGATCGGGCTGCTGACGCGGCGCTGCTTCGACTACTCCACCGGCGAGCGGGTGGAGTGCGAGCCCGACCCCGAGTTCCTCGACCAGATCGCCGAGCAGCGCGCCGCGCTGATCGAGGGGGTCATCCAGGAGAGCGAGGACGAGACCCTCATGGACCGGTACCTGGCCGGCGAGGAGATCGACGTCAAGGCGCTCATCCAGGACCTGGAGACCGCGGTCGCGCGCGGCAGCTTCTACCCCGTGCTGGCCACCGCGGTCCCGCACGGCGCCGACCCCGGGCCGGTCGTCGGCATGCTGGAGCTGCTGGAGGTCATCACCCAGGCGTTCCCGTCCCCGCTGGAGCACGGCATCCCCACCGTGACGGCCATCGACGGCGACTCCCCCAAGCAGGTGCGCTGCGACCCCGACGGCCCCCTGGTGGCCGAGATCATCAAGACCGCCTCCGACCCGTACGTGGGACGCATCTCCCTGGTGCGGGTGTTCTCCGGGACGCTGCGTCCCGACACGGTGGTGCACCTGTCCGGGCACGGGCTGGAGGACCGCGGGCACGAGGACCACGACGTGGACGAACGCGTCGGCGCGCTGTCGTCCCCGCTCGGCAAGCACCAGCGTCCCGTGTCGGCGTGCGTGGCGGGCGACATCTGCGCGGTCGCCAAGCTGGGCCGCGCCGAGACCGGCGACACCCTGTCCGACCCCGGCACCCCCATGGTGATGGCGCCCTGGACGATGCCCGACCCGCTGCTGCCGGTGGCGATCCAGGCGCGCTCCAAGGCCGACGAGGACAAGCTCAGCCAGGCGCTGGGACGCCTGGTCGCCGAGGACCCCACGCTGCGCCTGGAGAACAACTCCGAGACCCGCCAGCTGGTGCTGTGGTGCATGGGCGAGGCGCACGCCGACGTGCTGATCGACCGGCTCAGCGCCCGCTACGGCGTGGAGGTCGAGCGGATCGACCTGCGCATCCCGCTGCGCGAGACGTTCGGCGGCCCCGCAAAGGGCCTCGGCCGGCACGTCAAGCAGAGCGGCGGGCACGGCCAGTACGGCATCTGCCACATCGAGGTCGAGCCGCTGCCGTCCGGCGCGGGCTTCGAGTTCGTCGACAAGATCGTCGGCGGGGTGATCCCCCGCCAGTTCATCCCGTCGGTGGAGAAGGGCCTGCGGCAGCAGATGGCCCGCGGCGTGTCCGCCGGATACCCGCTGGTCGACATCCGGGTGACGCTGCACGACGGCAAGGCCCACTCGGTCGACTCCTCCGACATGGCCTTCCAGGCCGCGGGGGCGCTGGCGCTCAAGGACGCCGCCGCCAAGGTGCCGGTCCTGCTGCTGGAGCCGGTCGACGAGGTGGGGGTGCTGGTCGCCGACGAGTACGTCGGGCCGGTCATGTCCGACCTGACCTCCCGCCGCGGCCGGGTGCTCGGCTCGGAGTCGGTGCCGGGCGGCCGCACGATGATCCGGGCCGAGGTGCCGCAGCTGGAGATCGTCCGGTACGCGATCGACCTGCGGTCGATGTCGCAGGGCACCGGCACCTTCAGCCGCACCTTCCTGCGGTACGAGCCGCTGCCGTCGCACCTGGCCGACAAGGTCGCCGCCGCCTCCGGCTGAACCGCGCCCCCCTTCCGGCGACGCCCGTCCCGCCGCCGGGACGGGCGACGCCCCGGGCCGCCGGGCGTGATCACGCTAGGCTGCTGCCCGTGGATCCGGGGGTCTTCCGACTCAGCGCGCCACGCCGCCTGTGGCGCACCCTCGTCGCCGCCACGGTGATCGGCGCGCTGCTGTACACCAGTTCGTGCGGGACCGACGACGACTTCCCGCTGGGGCCGATGACGCAGTTCGCGTTCTCGGTGAAGGACGACGGCGGTGAGATCCACTCGCACTGGCTGGAGGCCGACACCGCCGCGGGGACGCATGTGAGGCTGCCGATGGACGCCGTGGGGGCCGGCATGAAACGCGCCGAGATCGAAGGCCAGATGACCAGGATCGTGCGCGACCCCTCCCTGCTGCAGGGCATCGCCGACGCCCAGCGGCGGCTGCACCCCGAGCGCCCCGCGCTGACCCGGATCTACCTGGTGCACCAGACCAGGACACTGCGCGACGGCAAAGTCGTGTCCACCAGCGTCCGCAACCGCGCCGTGTGGACCGTGCGGTGAACGCGGCCACGCCCTGGGGCCGCTGGTGGTACGCCCCGATCCCGCGCGCCCGCGTCGCCTGGCTGCGCCTGCTGGCGTACGGGTTCCTGCCGATCGACATGCTGCTGTTCACCAACAGCGCGCTCGCGCACGCCCGGCTGCCCGCCAACCTGTACCAGCCCGTGCGGCTGGCGCGCTGGCTGCACCTGCCCGCCCCCACCCCCGCCGCGATGTACACGCTGCTCGCGGTCACGCTCGCGGCCGGCCTGGTCGCCGCGACGGGACGGTTCGCGCCGCGCGCGTCCGGCTTCGTCGCGGCGGGCGGATACCTGTGGTGGGTCACGATCAGCATGTCGTACGGCAAGGTCGACCACGACCACCTGGCGCTGGTCGTGGCCCTGTTCGTGCTGCCCACCGTGGGACGGGCCCGCCTCGCCGACCCCGCGCCCTGCGAGGCGTCCGGCTGGTCGGTGCGGTGCGTGCAGGTGGCGGTGGTGGCCGCCTACTTCCTGTCGGCGTGGGCGAAGATCCGCATCGGCGGGTTCCCGGACTGGCCGAACGGCTCCACCGTCCAGTGGGCCCTCAGCCGCCGCGGCACCCCGTTGGGCCGCGCCCTCATCGAGTACCCGGTGCCGCTGAAGGCGGGCCAGTGGGGCATGTTCGCCGCGGAGCTCGCCTCACCGCTGCTGCTGTTCGCGCGCGGCCGTCCGCTGTACGCGGGCGTGGTGTTCTTCGCGGGGTTCCACCTGATCACCTACGCGCTGCTGTCCATCCACTTCCTGCCGCACACGATCTGGCTGCTGGCGTTCCTGCCCCTGGAGCGGCTGCCGTCGCTGCGCGAGCGGGTGCGCCGCCGGTCCGGGGCCTCCGCCCCGTCCGTCGGCAAGGCGCCGCTCCCCTCCTGAACGCGGGCCCGGCCTAAGCAGGGGCCCGTCGTGGGCGCGGGCCCGTGCTCGGAGCAGGACGGGCGTCCTGGGCGCGTCAGCCCTGCTGTCGCGCTCCGGGGCGCTGGGCGGCGGGCAGCACGCACGCGGCGGTGCCGCCCGGCATGCGGTGACGGTTGTTGGCCACGAGCCGGTACACGCCGTGGGCGATCCACCGCACCGGCGGCACGCGCAGCACCGCGCCCAGCGGCCACCACACACCGCCCGCGTCCATCAGCAGCCGCGCGATCGCCTGCGCCCCGCCGGTCACCCGGCCCGCGCGGTCCACCCAGAGCACCTCGTACTCGGCCCGCTGCGCGGTGGTGCCGAGCGCGTCCAGGTCCGCGAACTGGAACGCGACGATCCGCGCGGACGTCGGGACGCGGCGTTCGACGAAACGCACCGACGTGGTGCAGAAGCCGCAGTCCCCGTCGTAGACCAGCACCGGCCGTTCGCGTCGTGTCATGCCCCCATCATGGTCGATCTTGGGGCTCACGCGTGCGGCCAGGCGTCGGCGAGGATCTGCCGGGTCTCGCGCAGCAGCTGCGGCAGCACCCTGGTGTGCCCGACCACCGGCATGAAGTTGGTGTCGCCGCCCCAGCGCGGCACCACGTGCTGGTGCAGGTGCGCGGCGATGCCCGCCCCGGCGACCTGGCCGAGGTTCATCCCGACGTTGAAGCCCTGGGCGCCGCTGGCCTTGCGCAACGCGGTCAGGGAGCTGCGGGTCAGCTCGGCCAGCTCGGTGTACTCGGCCGCGTCGAGCTCGGTGTAGTCGGCGACGTGCCGGTAGGGAACGACCATCAGGTGACCGGAGTTGTACGGGTAGAGGTTGAGCACCGCGTACACCGACGTGCCGCGGGCCACGATCAGGCCCTCCTCGTCGGACATCTTGGGGATCTCGCAGAACGGGCAGCCGTCCTCCGCCCCCGCACCCGAGGGCTTGTTCTCGCCCTTGATGTAGGCCATCCGGTGCGGGGTCCACAGCCGCTGGAAGTTGTCCGGAACGCCCGCGCCGCCGCGTTCCTCCTCGACGACGGGCTCGTCCCCGGCCCGCTTCCCCGACTCGGGCGCGTCCTCGCGCGCCTCCTCCACCACGGGCTCCTCCGGCTCTACGCTCAAGGCGGCGCTCTCCTTATTGTCCACGGCCTGACCAGCAGCATAGAGAGAGAAGCCGGACGGCCTGAAGTCGGGATGCCGGCCCGCCCGTCCCGCCGCGTCCCGCACGGACACATGGTCGACGCCCACATTGCGTGACGAAACAGGCGTCACTACGCCACCATGGACTTCCTGTCAGAAAGGGTGGACCGATCGATGACCGACCTCGACAAGGGCCGCCCCGGGGACGGCGGGGACGCCCCGCACCCCGAGGTCCGGTCCGCGCCCTTCTTCCCCGGCCTCGGCGGACGCGCCGGCGGCGCCCCCTCCACGGCCGGGGTGCCGCTGAGCTCCCCGCCGTCGGTTCCGCCTCCGGCCTCCGGCTCGCCCCCGGCGGCCCCCGCCGCGCCGGCGGCTCCGCCGGCTCCGGGGCCCGCCGGGCCGCCCGCGCCGGAACACGAACCCGCCGACCGGCCCGCGGGCGAGGACGTCCCGCCCGGCCCCGGCACGACCGCGACGGTGAAGGGCCGCGTGACGATCAAGGACGAGGTCATCGAGAAGATCGCGAGGCTGGCCGCGCTGGAGGTCGGCGGGGTGGCCGCGCTGGCGGGCGGCCCGTGGCCGGCCGGTCAGCCGGGCACCCCCGGCGTGCGGATCCACCTGCAGGACAACGCGGTCACCCTGGACCTGGCCGTCGTGGTCGAGTACGGCAGCGTGATCATGGACGTGGCCAAGGCGGTCAAGTCGAACGTGGCCCGCGTCATCGGGCTCATGCTCGGCATGCGGGTGCTGGCCGTCAACGTGTCGGTCGAGGACGTGCGCGTGCCCGAGTGAGCCGCCGCGCTCCCCGTGCCGGGGTCACGCGGCGGGACGGGCGTAGCACGTCTGCGTGGACACGCCGACCGAGATCGTGGTGACCTTCACGCGCTCCACCTCGGCCGCCGGCACCCCGGTGAACCGGAACGTGTGCGGGACGCCGTCCCGGACCGTGGCCTGCTCCTCGGCGGTGTGCCCGCTGCGCAGCGACACCTGCGCCCGCGCGAACCCGCTGGCCGAGGCGTTCACCGTCACCTCCAGGCCGCCGTCGCCGGCGCGGTACACCGCGCTGCCCGCCGGGCACCAGGTCACGGTGGTCCCGCTCTGCTGCTCGGGACGCGGCCCGGACTGCTGCTGCGGAGAGGACCGCCCTCCCCCGTCCTGCCGGGGCACGGTGCCCGTCGGCGTCACCGTCGGCTGGACCGTCGGGACGGTGCCGACCGGCGGCACCTGACCCCCGGACGGGGTCGCCTCCGGGGTCGTCTGGTCGGCCGCCTCGCTGGACGCGGCCTTGCGCCCGTCGTCGAACAGCGGCATGAGCAGCACCACGACGGCCGCCACCACCAGCACCACGGACCCGCCGTACCCGAGCACCCGGCCCACGACCGGACGACGCGTCGTCCCCGGCCGTCGCGTGGTTCTCATCGCGCCCGTCTCCCGATCGCCTCAACTGCCCGCTGAGGCTACCAACTCCCGCGCGGGGCGGGCGGCGACTCGGGAGCCGTCGCGCGGACGGCCGGTCAGTCCTCCTCGCGGAGGGCCTGGTCCATGCAGGCGAAGATCTCGGCGGCGGTGGGATCACCGGCGTCGCAGGCGCGGCAGTAGGTGACGGGGATGGCCGCCACGCCCGCGGTGTCGGGGTCCAGGGGGACGGCGGCGGTGATCTGGTCGTGTCCGCCGCAGCCGGGGCAGGCGGCGGGGGTGTCGGCCCGGGCGATGAGCCGGGCGACTTCCTCGATGTAGCGATCGTCCATGACGGGGGCGACCCTTCGGATGGGCTTGCTTACGCAGAGTGTCTCGCGTAGAAGGGGCGCTGCGCTCGGAAACCGCGCAACGATCACGCGGCGGCCCGGGCCGGTGAAGGCCGGGGCCGCCGCGGACGGGTCGGACCGGGTCGGAGCCGGGTGCGGTCCGGGGTCAGATCTGGACCCGGGCCTCGACCGCCTTGACGATCTCCTCCACCGCCTCGTCGATCGGGACCCCGTTCTTCTGCTCCCCGTTGCGGTAGCGGAACGACACCGCGTCCTTGGACACGTCGTCGTCGCCCGCCAGCAGCATGTACGGCACCTTCTGCTTCTGCGCGTTGCGGATCTTCTTCTGCATCCGGTCGGAGGAGGAGTCGACCTCGACCCGGATGCCGCGCTCGCGCAGCCGCGCCGCGACCTTCTCCAGGTGCGGTACGTGGGCGTCGCCGATCGGGATGCCGACCGCCTGCACCGGGGACAGCCACGGCGGCATGGCGCCGGCGTAGTGCTCCAGCAGCACGCCGAAGAACCGCTCGATCGACCCGAACAGCGCGCGGTGCAGCATGACCGGACGCTGCCGCGAACCGTCGGCGGCCTGGTACTCCAGGTCGAAGCGGTCGGGCTGGTTGGGGTCGACCTGGATGGTGGACAGCTGCCAGGTGCGGCCGATGGCGTCCTTGGCCTGCACGGAGATCTTCGGGCCGTAGAACGCCGCGCCGCCCGGGTCGTCCACCAGGTCCAGGCCGGACTCGGCGGCGGCCTCGCGCAGCGCCGCGGTCGCCCACTCCCAGTACTCGTCGGAGCCGATGAACTTCTCCGACTCGTCCCGGGTGGACAGCTCCAGGTAGAACTCGTTGAGCCCGAAGTCGCGCAGCAGGTCCAGCACGAAGGTGAGCAGGTTCTTGATCTCGTCGACCATCTGCTCACGGGTGCAGTAGATGTGCGCGTCGTCCTGGGTCATGCCGCGCACCCGGGTGAGGCCGTGCACCACGCCGGACTTCTCGTACCGGTAGACGCTGCCGAACTCGAACAGCCGCAGCGGCAGCTCCCGGTACGACCGCCCCCGCGCCCGGAAGATCAGGTTGTGCATGGGGCAGTTCATCGGCTTGAGGTAGTACTCGCCGCCGTCCACCTCCATGGGCGGGAACATGTCGTCCTTGTACCAGCCGAGGTGCCCGGAGGTCTCGAACAGGGCGCCCTTGGTGATGTGCGGGGTGTTGACGAACTCGTACCCGGCCTCCTCGTGGCGGCGCCGGGCGTAGTCCTCCATCACCCTGCGGACCACGCCGCCCTTGGGGTGGAAGACCGCCAGGCCGCTGCCGATCTCGTTGGGGAAGGAGAACAGGTCCAGCTCGGCGCCGAGCTTGCGGTGGTCGCGCTTCTCGGCCTCCTCCAGGAACTTCAGGTACTCGTCCTGCCGCTCCCGGGACTCCCAGGCGGTGCCGTAGATGCGCTGCAACTGCGGGTTCTTCTCGCTGCCGCGCCAGTACGCGCCGCCCGAGCGCATCAGCTTGAACGCGGGGATGACCTTGGTGGTGGGCACGTGCGGGCCCCGGCACAGGTCCTTCCAGCGCAGTTCGCCGCTCTTGGCGTCCAGGTTGTCGTAGATGGTCAGCTGGCCGGCGCCGACCTCGACGTTCGCGCCGTCCTCGGAACCGGCGGCCCCCTTGAGCCCGATCAGCTCCAGCTTGTACGGCTCGTCGGCCAGCTCCTCGCGGGCCTGCTCGTCGCTGACGGGACGGCGGCAGAACCGCTGCCCCTGCTTGACGATCTCGCGCATGCGCTTCTCGATGCGCTTGAGGTCGTCGGGGGTGAACGGCTCGGCGACGTCGAAGTCGTAGTAGAAGCCGTTCTCGACGGGCGGGCCGATGCCGAGGCGGGCGTCGGGGAACAGGTCCTGCACGGCCTGGGCGAGCACGTGCGCGGTGGAGTGGCGCATGATCGCGCGGCCGTCGTCGGAGCCGATCTCGACGGGCTCGACCACGGCGCCGTCGCTCAGCTCGTGGTCCAGGTCGCGCAGCTCGCCGTCCACGCGCGCGGCGATCACGGTCCGGCCGTCGGCCTGCAGGGCCTGCCCGGCGGTGGTGCCGGCCGGCACCACCCGCTCGTCGCCGTCGAGGGTGATGCGCAGTTCGGACACGGTGGACACGGTCTCTCCTCGCGATGGTGGGACGGGATCGGCGGGTTTCGATGCTAGCGACTCGGCGGCCGCGTCGGACGCATCCGGCTCCATGGTCGGGCTCCTGTCGTTCGGGCGGGCGGTGGCCCGGGAGGCGCCGGCGGCCCGGAACGCGGCAGGGCCCCGGGAGCACCTCCCGGGGCCCTGCCGCCTGCGATGTCTAGGACATGCGGTCGCCGCGCCGGGAGTCGCCCGGCGTCGTCGTCAGCGCGCGGCTCGCGCCCACCGCCATCGGACGGGGCGCCGCCTGTGACACGACCTGCATGGGCCCATGGTACCCGACGGCCCGCACCGACGCCGGGCCGTATCCGGCGCGTTCCCGGCCGCCCGTCAGGCCGGGGTGCGGCCGCGGCGCGCGGTGGTGAGGCCGTCCATGTCCTCCAGTTCGCGGCCCTTGGTCTCGGGGACGGCGCGGAACACGAACAGGAAGGCCAGCACGGCGAACAGCGTGTAGAGGCCGTAGGCCAGGCCCAGGGACACGCCGGACAGGCCGGGGAAGCTCGTGGTGATCGCCCAGTTGGCGATCCACTGGGCGGCGGCGGCCACGGCCAGTGCCGACGCGCGGATGAAGTTGTTGAACATCTCGCCGAGCATGACCCACACCACCGGGCCCCAGGACGCGGCGAACGAGAAGACGTAGACGTTGGCGGCGATCAGCGCGACCATCCCGGCGGTGCCGCTCAGCCGCGGCTCGCCGTCCACGACGGGCGCGGTGGCGAAGCAGATCGTCAGGGTGGTCAGGGTGACCGCCATCCCGGCGGCGCCGGTCAGCAGCAGCGGGCGCCGGCCGACCCGGTCGACCAGCGCGATCGCCACCAGCGTGGCCACCACGTTGACGGTCGAGTTGATCACCGAGGTGAGCATGGCGTCGTTCTCGGTGAAGCCCACCGCCCGCCACAGCGAGGTCGAGTAGTAGAAGATCACGTTGATGCCGACGAACTGCTGGAAGACCGACAGCAGGATGCCCACCCAGACGATCGGCAGCAGGCCGAACCGGCGGCCGCGCAGGTCGCGCAGGTGGACGGGCCGGTCGGCGGCGATCGACCGGACGATCTCGCGGATCTTGGTGTCGACGTCGCCGCGGCCCATCACCTTGGCCAGCACCTGCCGGGCGCGGCCGATCTGGCGCTTCTTGACCAGGTAGCGGGGCGACTCGGGGATGGTCGTGGCGATCACCCCGTACATCACGGCGGGCACGATGGCGCTGGCGAACATCCAGCGCCAGGCGGTGCCGCCCCACGGGAACCGCCCGGACGCGCCGCCGTCCGACACCCGGGCGATGACGTAGTCGACCACCAGCGCCGCGAAGATGCCCAGCACGATCGCCATCTGCTGCAGCGAGCCGAGCCTGCCGCGCAGCTCGGCGGGGGCGATCTCGGCGATGTAGGCGGGCGCGATGACGGACGCGGCGCCGATGGCCAGCCCGCCCACCACCCGCCAGAACGTCAGGTCGACGGCGTTGAACGCCAGCGCCGAGCCCAGCGAGCTGATGACGAACAGCACCGCGGCCACGAGCATGGTGCGGACCCGGCCGATGCGGTCGGCCAGCGGCCCGGCGAACCAGGCGCCGACCGCGCAGCCGAGCAGCGCCGACGACACCACCAGGCCCACCGCCACGGAGTTCAGGTGGAACTGGGACTTCAGCGCGTCGACGGTGCCGTTGATGACCGACGAGTCGTAGCCGAACAGGAAGCCGCCCAGCGCGGCCGCGCCCGCCAGCAGGGCGGCGGTCGCGGCGGTGTGGGACGGCGTCGTCGCTTCGGCGGCATCCGCTGGTCTGCCGCTCTCTCCCACAGTCATGCGAGCGGATCTTCCCGGCAAAAAGGTTCTAATGCGGCCAGACTCGAACGTCTTGGCTGATCAGCCGCTACGCGGTGGTCCGCGGCCCCCACGGGTCGCCGGCGACGCCCCGGCGGCGCAGCTCCGGCAGCACGCCCTCGCCGAACCAGTACGCCTCCTCCAGGTGCGGGTAGCCGGACAGGATGAACTCCTCGATGCCGAGCGCCGCGTACCGCTCGATCAGGTCGGCGACCTCGGTGTGGGAGCCGACCAGGGCGGTGCCCGCGCCGCCGCGCACCAGCCCGACGCCCGCCCACAGCCCCGGGTGGATCTCCAGGTCGCGGGCCGAGCCGCTCGCCCGGTACTTCTCGTGCAGCCGCACCATGCGCCGCTGGCCGACCGACTCGCTGGCGGCCAGGCTGCGCTGGGCCTGCTCGATGTGGGACGGGTCCAGGCCGCCCAGCAGGCGGTCGGCCTCGGCCCAGGCGGCCTCGGAGGTGTCGCGGCTGATGGTGTGCAGGCGGATGCCGAAGCGCGGCTCGCGTCCCCGCTCGGCGGCCAGCCCGCGGATCCATGCGATCTTCTCGGCCACCTGGTCCGGCGGTTCCCCCCAGGTCAGGTAGACGTCCACGTGCCGGGCCGCGACCGGGCCCGCCGCCTGCGACGACCCGCCGAAGTAGATCTCCGGCGGCGGCTCCGGCGGGCGCGCCACCATGGCGCCCTCGACGTGGTAGTGCTCGCCCTTGAAGTCGTACGGCTCGCCGCTCCAGGCGCCGCGCACGATCGACAGGAACTCGTCGGTGCGGGCGTAGCGTTCGGCGTGCGGCAGGTGGTCGCCGAAACGGCGCTGCTCGGCCGAGTCGCCGCCGGTGACGACGTTCAGCAGCAGGCGGCCGCGTGAGATGCGCTGGTAGGTGGCGGCCATCTGCGCGGCCAGCGTGGGCGAGACGAATCCGGGCCGGAACGCCACCAGGAACTTCAGCCGGGACGTCTCGCGCAGCAGCGCGGCGGTGACCAGCCAGGCGTCCTCGCACCAGGTGCCGGTCGGGGTGAGCACGGCCTCGAAGCCGAGCTGCTCGGCCGAGCGGGCGATCTGCGCCAGGTAGTCGATGTCCGGCGGGCGGACCTGGTCGGCGGTGCCGGGGCGGGGCTGCGGCCGTCCCACCCCGCGCGGGATGCTGTGGCCGCCGCCGATCAGGGCGCGGCTGTCGCCGGTGGTGGGCAGGAACCAGTGGAAGCGCAACGTCATCGCGGTGTCCTCGTCGCTCGACCTGGAGTCCGTCGGTCCGGAGTCACGTGGGCAGGGCCACGTGAGCCGGGGCCACGTGTGCAGGAGTCATTTGACCTGGATGTCGTTGAATCGGCGGTCGACGAAGTCGGCCATCGTGACCCTGCCGGGGATCAGCTTCTGGTCGGCGAAGGCGTCGGCGACCTCCTGCTCGTGGCGCACCAGCGCGTCGTCGACCTGGACGAGCCGGGCGGCGCGGCGCTCGGCGGCCTTCTCGGCGATGGGGACCGGCAGGCCGGTGTCCTTGGCCCACACGGCGCCCCACTCCCTGGTGTGGTCGTTGGACCACAGGACGGCGCGCTGCCGCCGGGTGACGAAGTCGCGCAGCGCGGCCTCCTTGGCCTTGTCGTCCAGCGCCTTGTCGGCGGCGACGATCACGTTGTAGCCGGTGGTGTAGCCGCGGCCGTCGACCAGGATCCGGGCGCCGGCCTGGGCCTCGCCCTGTGCGGTGTAGGGGTCCCAGACCGCCCAGGCGTCGATCTTGCCGGAGCTGAGCGCGGCCAGCGCGTCGGGCGGCGCCAGGTACTGGGGCCGGATGTCGGCGAAGCTCAGCCCGGCCCTCTTCAGGACGGTCAGCAGGTGGTAGTGGGCCGAGCTGCCCTTGGCCACGGCGATCCGCCTGCCCCTGAGCTCGGCGGGGGTGCGGATGGGCGAGTTCTTCGGCACCAGCACGGCCTGCCCGGTGAGCCCGATGTCGGCGGCGGAGACGATCTTGATCTTGGAGCCGGCGGCCGCGGCGAACACCGGCGGGGCGTTGCCGACCGCGCCGAGGTCCAGCGCCCCGGCGTTGACCGCCTCCAGCAGCGGCGGCCCGGAGGTGAACTGCTTCCACTCGATCCGGTACTCGACGCCGTCGAGCTGCCCGGCCGCGCCGAGCAGGGCGCGCTGGCCGCCCTTCTGGTCGCCGACGCGCAGCGTGACCTTGGACAGGTCGACCGAGCCGTCCGCGCGGACCGCCGCGTCGCCGGTGTCCGTCCCGCCGCCGCAGCCCGCCGACACGGCCAGGGCGGTCGCGGTGAGCAGGGACGTCAGCAGCGTTCTGAGCCGGTTCATGCGGTTCCTTCGTCGGGGGTGACGCCGAGCTGGGCGAGCAGCGCGGCGCGCAGGGCGGTGAGGTCGGGGTGGTCGCGGCGGCGGGGACGGTCCAGGCCGACGCGGGACTCGTGGGCGATGCCGCCGCCGTCCAGCACCAGGACACGGTCGGCGAGCAGCAGCGCCTCGTCCACGTCGTGGGTGACCAGCAGGATGCCGGGGCGGTGCCGCTCCCACAGGTCCAGGACGAGCCGGTGCATGGTGATGCGCGTGAGCGCGTCCAGGGCGCTGAACGGCTCGTCCAGCAGCAGCAGGTCGGGTTCGCGCACCAGCGCGCGGGCCAGGGAGGCGCGCTGGGCCTCGCCCCCGGACAGGGTGAGCGGCCAGGCGTCGCCGCGTTCGGTCAGCCCGACCTCGGCGAGCGTCCGGTCGGCGGCGGCGCGCGGGTCCGGCACCCGCAGGCCCAGCGTGACGTTGGCCCACACCCGTTTCCACGGGACCAGGCGCGGCTCCTGGAACGCCACGGCCACGGTGCCGTCGACCGACAGCTCGCCGCCGGTGGCGTGGTCGAGGCCCGCCAGGGCGCGCAGCAGGGTGGACTTGCCCGAGCCGCTGCGGCCGAGCAGGGCGACGAACTCGCCGCGGGCGATGTCGAGGTCGGCGCCGTCCAGGACGGTGCGCTCGCCGAACCGCCTGGTCAGCCCGCGCACCCGCACGACCCGCCGGGCGGCCGCCGCGGCGGGCGCCGCCGTCCGCGCGGTCACACCGGGAAGCCCTTGCGCCATGTCAGGGCCCTCCTTTCCAGCAGCCGGACCAGCGCGTCGGTGAGCAGGCCGAGCGCCGCGTACACCACCAGCCCGAGCACCACCACGTCGGTGCGCAGGAACTCCCGGGCGTTGTTGATCATGAAGCCGAGGCCGGACGAGGCGTTGATCTGCTCGGCGACGATCAGCGCGAGCCAGGCGACGCCCAGGCTCTGCCGCAGCCCCACCAGCGCCTGGGGCAGCGCGCCGGGCAGCACGATGTGCCGGACCAGGCCCCACCGGCCGAGCCGCAGCACGTCCGCGACCTCGGCGAGCTTGCCGTCCACGCCGCGGATGCCGGAGAAGGTGTTGAGGTAGAGCGGGAACGCCACGCCGAGCGCGACCAGCGCCACCTTGGGCGTCTCGCCGATGCCGAACCACAGGATGAACAGCGGGATCAGCCCGAACAGCGGAAGGGCGCGCAGCATCTGCATCAGCGGGTCGACGGCGTGCTCGCCGAGGCGGCTCAGCCCGGCCACGACCGCCAGGCCGACCCCGGCGGCCGCGCCGAGCAGGAACCCGGCGGCGGCGCGGCGCACCGACACCGCGATCGCGTCGGTCAGGGTGCCGTCGCGGATCAGGTCGAGGCCGGTGGAGGCGATCGTGGTGGGCGCGGCGAGCAGGCGTTCGGGCAGCAGCCCGGTGCTCGCGGCGAGCTGCCAGAGCACCAGCACCGCCAGGGGCGCGACGAGACGGGCCAGCGCCGCCCGCTGCCGCCTGGCGAACCCGGGGGCGGGGCGCGCGCGGCTCGGGGCGCGGGCGAGGGACGACGGGCTGGACACGGAGGACGTTGACACGGCGGAACGGACCCTTCGCAGGCGATCGCTTGCAGGGGACTCGGTGATCGGGGGGAGGCCGCGCGAGAGGGCGGCGGGGGTCTGATCAGGCGGACCGACACAGGCTGCTCGCCTGCCGCCGGAGGTCGACGTGCAGGCGCGCCACGAGACGTGCGGTGCGGCTCACGCGCTCCAGGCTGACGCAAATTCCCTATTAAGTCAATCAGGAATACATGGAAGAGGCCGGGCTGATACCCAGGGATCGGTCGGCATCTCCCTCCTGCGGGTCACGCCCCGTCCGTCGCGCAGGGCCTAGGCTCACCGTCAAATGAACGTCTCCGACCCCCCACGGCACCACGGCCTGTCCCTACCGCGCCTCCTGTGGCCGGCGGTGAGCCGGGGCACCGCCGAACCGCCCGGCCTGCTGATGCCCGCGACGCCCTGGCTGCGCGTCGCGCTGCTCGTGCTGCTGTTCGCCATGACGGTCGGGTTCACCGGCGGCGCGATCGCCATCCCGCTCAACGTGTTCGAGCCGCGGCCGGCGCCGATCGTCGCCGCGGTGCTGGGGCTGCTGCAGGCGGCCCCGCTGCTGTTCGCGGCGCGCTGGCCGCTTCGGGCCTGGCGGGTGAGCGCGGTCGGCTTCCTGCTGGGCGCGTTCGTGCTGCAGGAGCGGTACTTCTGGCCCTGGCCGGTCACCTCGTGGCTGGCGTTCGTGGTGATCGTGTTCCTCACGGCGGTCGGGCACGAGCGCCGTGTCACGGCGGGGGTCGGGGTGATCAGCATCTGCGGGCTGATCGTGCCGGCCGTGGTGATCGGGGCCATGCCCGACTGGTACGGACTCATCCTCGCCGGCATCGTGGTGCTGGCGCTGGCGTTCGGCGACGCGATCCACGCCCGCTTCGTCGCCGAGCTGACCCTGCGCGAGCAGGCCGAGCTGCGACGGCAGGACCTAGCGCGGCAGGCGGTGCTGGAGGAGCGCGCCCGCATCGCCCGCGAGCTGCACGACGTCGTCGCCCACCACATGTCGGTGATCGCGATGCAGGCGGAGGCCGCCCCCTACAAGATCCCGGACCTGCCGGACGAGGCGCGCCGGACCTTCGGGGTGGTGCGCGACGCGGCGCGCGAGGCGCTGACCGAGACGCGGCGGGTCGTGGGCCTGCTGCGGTCCGACGACGACGGCGCCGAGCGGACGCCGCAGCCGGGCCTGGACCGGCTCGACGACCTGGTCGCCGCGGCCCGCCGGTCCGGCCTGAAGGTCACCGCGACGATCGTGGGCGTGCCGCGTCCGGTGCCCGCCGGGGTGGACCTGTCGGCGTACCGCATCGTCCAGGAGTCGCTGAGCAACGCCGCACGCTACGCGCCCGGGTCGCAGGTGGGCATCGAGGTGCGCTACGAGGGCGACCTGCTGCGGCTGGCCGTCACCGACGACGGCCCGCGCGGGACGCCCGAGGAGTCGCACGGGGGCGGCCACGGCCTGGTCGGCATGCGCGAGCGCGTCGCGATGCTGGGCGGCACGCTGGAGGCGGGCCCGCACGAGGAGGGCGGCTGGGCGGTCGCCGCCGCCCTCCCCTACGGCGCCCTGGAGTGACCGCCGCCCGCGCCACCTCGGGAAACCGAGCATCCGGGGGTGAGCCGGGCCATAGGGTGCTGTCGTGACGATTCGGGTGCTGATCGCTGACGACCAGGTGATGATCCGCGACGGGCTGGCCGCGCTGCTGGCCTCCGATCCGGAGATCGAGGTGATCGGGCAGGCGGGCAACGGCCGGGAGGCGGTGGAGATGGCCCGCGCCCTGGACCCCGACGTGGTGGTCATGGACATCCGGATGCCGGAGATGGACGGCCTGGCCGCCACCGCCGAACTGGCCGGCGGCCCGGCGCCGGCCGGCGCCGACCCGGCCGAGCAGCGTCCCAAGGTGCTGGTGCTGACCACCTTCGACCTGGACGAGTACGTCTACGAGGCGCTCGGCTCGGGGGCCAGCGGCTTCCTGCTCAAGGACGCCTCCGCCGCCGACCTGGTCAACGGCGTGCGGGTGGTGGCGGGCGGGGACGCGCTGCTCGCCCCGTCGGTCACCCGCCGGCTCATCGGCGACTTCGCCCGGCGCCGCCGCCACCAGCGGCCCAACCCGGCGGCGGCCGCCGCGCTGACCCCGCGCGAGCTGGACGTGCTGCGGCTGATCGCGCGGGGCCTGTCCAACGCCGAGATCGCCGCCGAGCTGGTGCTGGCCGAGCAGACCGTCAAGACCCACGTCGGGCATGTGCTGACCAAGCTGTCGCTGCGCGACCGCACCCAGGCCGTCGTCTACGCCTACGAGAACGGCCTGGTGGGCTCCTGAGGCGTCCCGCCGCGGGCCGCCGCCGGCCCGCGGCGCCCCTCAGCGGGACGGGTCGAGGACGAGCTTGCCGGTGGTGCGGCGCGCCCGAAGGTCCTCGTGCGCGCGGCGGGCCTCCGACAGCCCGTACTCGCCCCCGTTGATCACCCGGATGCGCCCGTCGGCGGCCAGCGCGAACAGCTCGTCGAGCGCGGTGCGCATCAGGTCGCCGCGGGACTGGAAAACGTGCGCCAGCCACATCCCGGCGATGGCGGTCGAGTGCCGCAGCAGGTTGCCGGGCTTGACCGGCTTGGGCTCCTGCCGCGAGGCCGTCCCGTAGTACGCCAGGCGGCCGAAGGGGGCCAGCGCGGCCAGGCTCTGGTCGGTGACGGTGCCGCCGGTCATCTCCAGCACCACGTCGACGCGGTGGCCGCCGTTGGCCTCGATGAGCGCGGCCTTCATGTCCGGCTCGGCCGCGTCCACGGCCGCGTCGGCGCCCAGCTCCAGGGCCAGCTCCCGCTTCTCCTTGGACGAGGCGGTGGCGATCACCCGTCCCGCGCCCCACGCCTTGGCCAGCTGCACCGCCAGCGTGCCGACCCCGCCCGCGGCGGCGTGCACGACGACCGAGTCGCCCGGCTCCAGGTGGACGCTCTTGCGCAGCAGCACCCACGCCGTCGCGCCCTGGATCACCATGCCGAGGGCGGTCACGTCGTCGATCCCGTCGGGGACGTCCCAGGCCATGGCCTCGGCCGCCAGCGCCTTCTCGGCGTACCCGCCGGTACCGGTGAGGGCGACGACCCGGCGGCCGCCGGGCGTGCGGCCGACGACCTCGCCGCCCGGCACCAGCGGCAGCGACGTGGCCGACAGGTAGCTGTTCTCGGCCTGGTGGGTGTCGGCGTAGTTGATCCCCGCCCGCGACACCTCCACGAGCAGCTGGCCCGGGCCGGGCTCGGGGTCGGGCAGGTCCGTGACGTTCAGCACCTCGGGGCCGCCGAACTCGGTGATCTGGATCGCGCGCATTGTCTCCTCCTCCGTGGTCCTTGTCCCGCTCAGCGCGGACCGGGAACGCCGCGGAACCGGAACGGCTCGGGGACGCGGCCGGGCACGACGTACCACGCCTCGCCCGTCCCGTCGGCGGCCAGGATCGCCATGAACGCCTCCACCACGTCGGCGACGTCCAGGATCGGGAAGCCGGTCTGTTCCAGGTGGTCCTTGAGCGGGCCGATGATGTCGGTGTCGGCGAACGACGGGCACAGCGCGTTGATCCGGATGCCCTCGCCGGCGTGGTTGGGGCCGAGGGCGCGGACCAGGCCGACCACCGCCGCCTTGTTGGCGCCGTAGACCGGGTCGAACGGCGTGGCGGTCAGGGCCGCCATGCTGGCGGTGGCGATGATGTTCCCGCCGCCGCGGGCGCGCAGCGCGGGCAGCGCGGCGTGCACCCCGTACACGACGCCGTCGACGTTGATCGCCATGGCGCGCCGGTACAGCTCGGGGTCGAAGTCGCCGTCCAGGCCGCAGCCGCTGGCCACGCCCGCGTTCAGGAACGCCAGGTCCAGGCCGCCGAACCGGTCCTGCGCGACGGCGACCGCGGCGCGGCTGTCGGCCGGCTCGCGCACGTCGCAGCGGACGAACTCGGCGTCCAGCTCCTCGGCCAGCGCCGTGCCGCGCTCGGCGTCGACGTCGGCCAGCACCAGCCGGGCGCCCCCGGCGGCCAGCCGCCGGGCGACGGCCGCGCCGATGCCGTTGGCCCCACCGGTGATCAGCGCCACGGTGCCGTCCAGGCCGTGCCGGCCGTCCGGGCCGCCCGGTCCGGTGCCGGCGGCGGCGTCGTTCGGGGTCATGCGACGACTCCCCTCCACAACTGACTGACTCGTCAGTTACTCTAACCGAATGGACTTCGGTTTGAGCGAACGGGCCCGCGACCACCTCGCCCGGCTGCAGGACTTCATGGATGCCCACGTCTACCCCGCCGAACCCGTGTACGCGGCGCAGCGGCGCGAGCTGCGCGCCGCGGGCCAGGAGCACACCCTCCCGCCGATCGTCGAGGAGCTCAAGGCCGAGGCGCGCCGGCGCGGGCTGTGGAACCTGTTCCTGCCAGCCGAGCACCCCGGCGGCCTGGCCCCGCTGCACCCGCCGGTGAGCGAGGAGGAGACGCCCGCGCACGGCCTGAGCGTGGTCGACTACGCGTCCCTGGCCGAGGTCACCGGACGCGTCCCGCACATCGCGCCCGAGGCGCTCAACTGCTCGGCGCCCGACACCGGCAACATGGAGGTGCTGCACCTGTTCGGCACCCCCGAGCAGAAGCGGCGCTGGCTCGTCCCGCTGCTGAACGGCGAGATCCGCAGCGCCTTCGCCATGACCGAGCCGGACGTGGCCAGCTCCGACGCGCGCAACATCTCCACCCGGATCGAGCGCGACGGGGACCACTACGTCATCAACGGCCGCAAGTGGTGGATCAGCGGCTCGGCCGACCCCCGCTGCAAGATCATGATCGTGATGGGCAAGACCGATCCCGAGGGCCACCCGTACCGGCAGCAGTCCATGGTGCTGGTACCGGTGGACACGCCCGGGGTGGAGATCGTCCGGGCGCTGCCCGTGTTCGGCTACTCCGACCAGGAGGGCCACTGCGAGATCCGCTTCACCGACGTGCGGGTGCCGGTGGAGAACCTGGTCGGCGAGGAGGGCGGCGGCTTCGCCATCGCGCAGGCCCGGCTCGGCCCCGGCCGCATCCACCACTGCATGCGCGCCCTCGGCATGGCCGAGCGGGCCCTGCAGCTGATGTGCGAGCGGGCGGTGTCGCGCGTGGCGTTCGGCAAGGAACTGGCCCGGCAGGGCGTGATCCAGCAGTGGATCGCCGAGTCGCGGATGGCGATCGAGCAGGCCCGGCTGCTCACCCTCAAGACCGCCTGGCTGATCGACAGGGAGGGCGTCAAGGCGGCCCGCTCGGAGGTCTCCGCGATCAAGGTGATCGCGCCGCGCGTCGCGCTGGACGTGCTGGACAAGGCGATCCAGGTGCACGGCGGCGCGGGCGTCAGCGACGACACGCCACTGGCGGCCATGTGGGCCGGGGCGCGGGCGCTGCGCCTGGCCGACGGCCCCGACGAGGTGCACGTGCGGTCGGTGGCGCGCACCGAGCTGGGGAAGTACCTGGGCACATGACGGGCGGCACGGGGGACGCGGCGGCCGCGCCGGAGGAGGGCCCGGAGACGACCGCGCCGGCGGCGGGCGCGCGGCGGCGGATGTCGCACGCCCGGCGCCGCGAGCAGCTGCTCGCGGTGGCCCTCGGCGAGTTCGGGCGGCGCGGCTACCACCTGACCCAGATGGATCACGTGGCGGCCGCCGCCCGGGTCTCCAAGGCGCTGCTCTACCAGCACTTCGGCTCCAAGGAGGACCTGTTCGTCGAGGTGACCGAGATGATCGTCACCGAGCTGACGGGACGGCTCAACGCGGCCGTGGCGCCCGCGCGCGACAGCGTCGACAACATCAGCGCGATGGTGGGGGCGCTGTTCGACTACGCCACCGAGGAGCCGGACGCCTGGGCGCTGGTGATCCGGCACCTGGACAAGCCGGAGGTCGGGCCGGGCCTGCACGAGCTGCGCGAGCGGATGGGCACCGCGCTGGCCGACATCCTGCTGCGCCGCCGCCGCGCCGACCCCGCCCTGTCGCCCGCCGCGCTGGAGGTCAACGAACGGCGGGCGCGGCTGCTGGTGCCGCTGATGTACGGGGCGATGCTGTCGATGGTGTCGTGGTGGCTGGAGCACCCCGGCACCCCCCGGGAGCGGGCCGAGCAGATGGCCGTGGAGTTCATCTGGCTCGGCCTGGACCGGCTGCGGCACGGCGAGCGCCTGGACCGGCCCCGGAACTGAGCCTTTCGGCCACTTCGTGCCGTTCCATCCGGTCGCCGGCGACCCGGCGGCTCGAACGGGTTCGCACCCGATGGTAACGATTTCGACTCGGCCGGTTCCGCTGCCCGTCGCCGGGGCGCAACGATGGCGCTGTGACGGGGAGCGGCAAGACCTCCCACGCCGGGCGGATCGCCGCCCGGCTGGCGGCGTGGCCCGGGGTGAGCAAGGTCCGCGCCGACTGCGGCATCGGCATCGCCCTGCAGGCCGGCGGCAGGCAGATCGTCCATCTGCACTGTGACGACGAGGCCGAGCTGCGGCTGACGCGCCCGGTGGTGGAACGCCTCGGCGGCGCGCTCGCCGAGTCCGGGCGGGTGGCGATCCGGGCGGGCGGCGAGTGGGTCGCGGTGCGGCTCGACACCGACTCCGACGTGGCGCTGGTCGTGTCGCTGGCCAGCGTGGCGATCAAGGCGAACACCACGCCGTCGCCGCCGCCGTCGCCACCGCCGTCGAAGGCGTCCTCGCCGTGCGGCGCGGCGGTGCGGCCGCCGTCGGCCGCGCACACCGGCCGCCTGCGCCGCCTGACCGCGGTCATCCCCGGCGCCGGCCCGCGCCCGCCCCTCTGAGGGTCATCTGATCCCGAAGACGTGCGTGACGTGCGGGGTGTCGACGAGGGTGTGCGGCACCAGCGCGTGGTACGCCCACACGTGCACCCAGGCGTTGCCCGTCCGCACGGTCAGGGTCGTCTTCACCATGCCCGGCGGCACATAGGTGAACAGCAGGAAGACGATCGACAGCGCCGCGTGGCCCGGGGAGTCGAAGACCGTCCAGGCGTCCCACAGGTGCATCGCCGCGTAGGTCAGCCCGCCGAGGACGACGGTGGCGGCCACCGAGCCGGTCAGCCGCAGGAAACGCGGGACGAGCAGGCAGTAGATGAACACCATCGCCGGGAGCACCGCGCCCAGCAGGAACAACGCGAAGGTGAGCGGCACGCCGAGCGCCAGCTGCGCGCCGTCCAGGCCCACGATCGCCGGTCTGAGCGCGGCGAACTGCACGACCGACTCGACCAGCAGCACGACCGCGACGAGCCGGGCGTCGGCGCGCCGGTCCCGGGAGGTCAGGTTCAGGGCGGCGGCCGGGTGGCGGCGGCCGAACCACAGCAGCGGGACGACGCCGTAGACGGCCGCGTTGTAGCAGGCCCAGGTGAGCGCCTCCGCGGGCGCGACGTGCTCGTGCGTGCCGAAGACCGATCCGGCGAGGTGGAAGCCGAACGGATGCCAGCCGAACGCGCGGGCCAGGACGAACCCGCCGAGCAGCCCGCACGCGCCGTACGCCAGCAGCAGGAGGGTCTCGCGAAGCGCCGCGCGGCGGCCGGGGGCGCGCGCCGCCAGTTCGGGGACGGGGACGGCGCGGCGGCGGGTCAGCGCGTACGCCAGGGCGATGATCAGCAGGGCTTCCAGGGCCCTGAGGTCGGCGTCGAGCACCTGCCCGGCCGCCGACCGGTCGCCGACGCCGGGCCAGTCGAAGGGGAGCGCGCGCCCGGCGGCGGCGAGCGCGACCGCGTTGGCGGCCACCCAGCCGAGCAGGGTGATCACGATGACGCGACGGCGCCGGCGGTCGCGGGGCCGGAGGGTGGGCGGGGAGTCCTGGCGTGGGGTGGTCGTCGGCATGGCGGTTCTCCGTCCGCGCAGTTTTTAGCACGACTGTGCTATATCAGCGGATGGTAGCACGACTGTGCTAGAAAGGGGGCATGCCGAAGGTGGTGGACGCCGAGCGGCGGCGGCGCGAGGTGGCCGAGGCGGTGTGGCGGGTGATCCGGCGCGACGGCCTGGAGCACGCGTCGGTGCGCAACGTGGCGCGCGAGGCCGGGCTGTCGATGGGTTCGCTGCGGCACTACTTCGCCAGCCAGGGGGAGCTGATGACCTTCGCCCTGCGCATGGTGATCGAGCGGATCGAGCGGCGGGTGGCGGCGCTGGACGCCGGGCCCGACCCGCGGCGCCGCGCCGAGCTGGTGCTGGCCGAGCTGCTGCCGCTGGACGCCGACCGCCGCGCCGAGAACGAGGTGTGGCTGGCGTTCACCGCGCGCGCCATGGTGGATCCGGAGCTGCGCGCGCTGCGCGAGGAGGGCCACGACACGCTGCTGGCGGGCTGCCGCCGGATCGTCCGCGACCTGCTGCCCGCCGGCACGCCCGGCGAGGACGTCGAGATCGAGGCCCAGCGGCTGCACGCCCTCGTCGACGGGCTCGCCGTGCACGCGGCGATGCGTCCGGACCTGCACACCCCCGAGCGGCTGGCGGCCCTGGTGTCACGGCACCTGGACCGCCTGCGGTGAACCGCCTGAGGTGACGGGTCAGCGCAGCAGGGCCGCCAGGGCCTCGGCGGCGCGGTGGCAGTCGGCGAACGTGCAGTACAGCGGCGCCGGGGCCAGGCGGACCACGTCGGGCTCCCGGGCGTCGGCGATCACCCCGGCCTCGTCGGCCAGCCGGCGGACCAGGCCCGCGGCGTCGGCCACCCGGATCGACAGCTGGCAGCCGCGCCAGGCGGGATCGGACGGCGTGATCACCTCCAGGCCGTCGATCCCGGCGAGCCGGTCGGCCAGGTAGCCGGTCAGGCGGCGGCTCTTGGCGCGCAGCGCGTCCATGCCGACCCGGTCGAAGATCCGCAGCGAGGCCAGCACGGGCGCCATCGCCAGGATCGGCGGGTTGGACAGCTGCCAGGAGTCGGCCGAGGCGACCGGCACGAAGTCCGGCGCCATCGCGAAGCGGGTGGCCGGGTCGTTGCCCCACCAGCCCGACAGGCGCGGCAGCGAGGCGTCCCGGACGTGGCGTTCGTGCACGAAGCAGCCCGCCACCGCGCCGGGCCCGCCGTTGAGGTACTTGTAGGAGCACCAGGCGGCGAAGTCGACGTCCCAGTCGTGCAGGCGCAGCGGAACGTTCCCGGCGGCGTGCGCCAGGTCCCAGCCGACGACGGCGCCGGCGGCGCGGCCCGCCTTGGTGATCGTCGGGATGTCCATGAGCTGCCCGGTCAGGTAGTTGACGCCGCCGAGCAGGACCAGCGCGACGCGGTCGCCCTCGCGTTCGAGGCGGCCGACGACGTCCTCGGTGCGCAGGTGCTCCTCGCCGGGGCGGGGCCGCAGCCGCACCACCGTCTCCGCCGGGTCGAGGCCGTGGTGCACCGCCTGACTGCCCACCGCGTAGGAGTCGGACGGGAACGCCGAGTCCTCGATCAGGATGCGGGTGCGGTCCCCGGCGGGCCGGTAGAAGGTGGCCATCATCAGGTGCAGGTTGACCGTCAGCGAGTTCATCGCGACGACCTCGTGCGGCAGCGCGCCGACCAGGCGGGCGGCGGGCTCGCGCAGCAGCTCGTGGTAGCCGACCCAGGGGCGGCGCCCGTGGTGGTGGCCCTCGACGGCCAGCCGCGCCCAGTCCAGCAGCTCCTCGTTGACCAGCTGCGCGGCGGCGCGGGGCTGCAGGCCGAGGGAGTTGCCGGCGAAGTAGGCGGCCTCGCCGCCGTCCGGGGCCGCCGGGACGTGGAACTCGGCGCGCAGCGTCGGCAGCGGGTCGGTCTCGTCCAGCCGCCGCGCCTCGGCGGCGCCGGGGTCCTCGGACGGCAGGAAGTCCATGTGGGGCATTCTCACCAGTTCTTGTTCTCGTGGGGCGGTCGCGGGCTCGCCGGGGTGATTCCCCGTCAGGGCGCGTCCAGGGCGAAGAAGGCGCGGGCGTTTCCGCCGAGCAGGGCCGCGCACTCGTCGTCGGTGAGGCCGGCGCAGGCGCGGATGACGGCGCCGGGCTCGACCTCGCCGAGCGGGAAGGGGAAGTCGGTGCCGAGCATCACCCGGTCGGCGCCCATGACGTCCACCAGCAGGCGCAGCGCCCGCGGGTCGAACACGGCCGAGTCGACGTGGAAGCGGCCGGTGTAGGCCGAGGGCGGGCGGGGCGAGTCACGGCGGACGATGTCGCGGTTGCGCCAGGCGTTGTCGGCGCGTCCCAGCAGGTAGGCGAAGCTGCCGCCGCCGTGGCAGAAGCACAGCCGCAGCGTCTCGGGCAGGCGCTCGAACGCGCCCGACAGGATGAGCGTCAGGATCGACAGCTGCGTCTCGGCGGCCATGCCGACCAGCCACGGCAGCATGTAGCGGCCGTTCATGCGGTCGTCGCCGAGCATGTCCCAGGGGTGCACGAGGACGGGCACGCCCTCGTCGGCGCAGTGCGCCAGGAAGTCGACGATCGCCGCGTCGTCGAGGTACCGGGCGCCGACGTGGTTGCCGATGTGCACGCCGCGATGTCCGGCCGCCGCCGCCTTGGTGACCATGGCGCAGGCCGTCTCGACGTCCTGCAACGGCACCTGGCACAGGGGGACCAGGCGGCCGGGGGCCTGCGCGCAGTAGTCGAGGATGCGCTCGTTGACCAGCTCGCACCAGTCCGCCGCGCGCGCGGGCTCGGCCGCGTATCCGAACATCAGCGGCGTGGACGACACCACCTGCACGTCCACCCCGGAACGGTCCATGGCGGCCAGGCGCGCGTCAGCGTCCCACAGCTCGGCGCGCACGGGACGGTACTCGTCGTCGCCGCTCATCATCATCCCGGTGCCGTCGCCGTACTCGCGCAGCCACGGCTCCCCCGCGCCCGCCAGCAGCCGGGCCTCGGCGCGCGACACGCGGGGGAAGACGTGGGCGTGGACGTCGATGACGGTGTGCGCGGACGTTGGCGTGTTCATCGGGTCTGGGGTCGCATGTGCTCGGGCCATTCCTTGCCGGGGTGGACGGCACCGCAGTGGGGGCACCGGCGGTCGCCGTTGTAGAAGCCCTGGAACACCGGGGGCAGGTCGTCCACGATCGACCGGACCTGCAGTTCGGCGCGGTGCACCAGGTGGTGGCACTCGGTGCAGTACCACTCGAACGCCTCGCGCCGCCCCTCCGGGCGGGCGATCTCCACGACCAGTCCGACGCTGCCCGGCTCGGGGCGCTGCGGCGAGTGGCGCACGTGCGGGGGCAGCAGGAACACCTCGCCCTCGCCGATCTGCACGTCGACCGGGGGCCGCCCCTCCTCCTCCATGACGCGCAGCACCATGGTGCCCTTGAGCTGGTAGAAGAACTCCTCGGTGGGATCGTCGTGGAAGTCGGTGCGCTGGTTGGGGCCGCCGACCACCATGACGATCATTCCGGCGTCCTCCCAGACCTGGACGTTGCCGACCGGCGGCCTGAGCAGATCGCGGTGCTCCTCGATCCAGCGGGCGAAGTCGAACGGTCGCCCGTGCGACAGTTTCGGCAGTGTCCTGGGCACGGTCATGTTCCGGCCTCCTCGTGGGGGCTTCGGTCCCGGTCGGAGTTGCGGTCGCGGTCCTGCGGGATGTGGGCCACGCACGACATCTCGATGAGCAGGTGCGGGTGCGGAAGCTGGTGCACCGCGACGGTGGTGCGGGCCGGGCCGGTCTCGTCGAAGTACTCGCCGTAGACCTCGTTGTACCCGCCGAAGTCGTTCATGTTCACCAGGTACGTGGTGACGCTGACCAGGTCGGACAGGTCTCCCCCGGCGGCGCGCAGCAGGTCGCGGACGTTCTCGACGACCGCCCGCGTCTGCTCCCGGATGTCCAGGTCGGTGACGCCCATGGCGTCGGCGCGCGCGCCCGCGAACGTGCCGTCGGGCCGCCGCGAGCTCGTCCCGGACACGAACACCAGGTCGCCCGCCCGCTTGAGGTGCGGGAACCGGCCGCGCGGCCGGGCCTTGCCGTCGACCAGGTAGGCCTCGTTCACCGCGCGGTCACCTCCACGCCGCCCAGGCCCGCGCCGGTGACGCGGACGTGGGCGCTCTTGGGCAGCGGGACCGCGGCGGTGGCGGCCCCGGCGAGCACCACCCACCCCGGTTCCAGGGTGATCCCGGACGCGGCGGCCAGGCGGGCCGCGGCGCGCAGCGACCGGACCGGGTCGCCGAGGATCGCGGCCGACGAGCCGCTCTGCGCGGGCCGCCCGTCGATCTCCATCAGCAGCCCGACGTTGGACACGTCCCGCGGCCGGTGCCAGGGCCCGACGGCGAACCGGGCGGCCGAGGCGTTGTCGGCGACGACGTCGGGCAGCGTGAACGAGAAGCCGTCGTAACGGGAGTCGAGGATCTCGTAGCCGACCGCGACGGCGTCGATCGCGGCGTCCGCCTCGGCGGGCGAGCGGATCTCCCGGCCGATCAGGAAGACGATCTCCGGTTCGATCCGGGGGTGGATGAGCCGGGAGACGTCCACGTCCGGCCCGGCGGGCATCGCGTCGGTGAGCAGGCCCCAGATCACGTCGTCGACGCCCATCTGGATCATCTTGGCGCGGCTGGTGAAGCCCATCTTGACGCCGGCGAGCCGTTCGCCGCGCGCCCGGCGCCGCTCGATGACGGCGTGCTGGACGGCGTACGCGGTGGGCACGTCCAGGTCCGCGGAGTCGGTGAGCCTCGGAATGGGCCGCACGTCGCGTTCGGCCGCCTCCAGCGCCTCGGCCAGCGCGTTCACATCGGTCACGACTCCTCCTCGGCGGATTCCTTCGCGAAGGCGACGCGGACGTCGCCGAGGCCGTCGATGCGGGCCTCCAGCACGTCGCCGGGCGCCGGGGGGACCATCGGGCCGAGCGCCCCGGTCAGGACGGTGTCGCCCGCCCGCAGCGGGGTGCCGAGGGCGACCATCGCGTCGGCCAGCCACAGCGCCGCGTTGAGCGGGTGGCCCAGGCAGGCGGCGCCGGTGCCGGTGGACACCTGCTCGCCGCGCCGCTCCAGCACCATGCCGCACAGCCGCAGGTCCACGTCCGCCAGCCGGACGGGCCGGTTGCCCAGCACGTACATGCCGGAGGAGGCGTTGTCGGCGACGGTGTCGGCGAGCGTGATGTCCCAGTCGCGGATGCGGCTGCCGGCGACCTCGATGGCGGGCAGCGCGAACGCGGTGGCGCGGATGATGTCGGCGACGGTGTGCCGCTCGTGCGTCAGGTCGCGGTCCAGCACGAGCGCGACCTCGGCCTCGGCCCGGGGCTGCAGCACCGTCCCGGCCGGGATCTCCGCGCCGTCCGGCACGGCCATGTCGGCGAACAGCGCGCCGCAGTCGGGGCTGTCCACGCCGAGCTGCCGCTGCACGGCCCGCGACGTCAGGCCGATCTTGCGGCCGGTCAGGCGGCGCCCCCGGGCCAGCCACCGCTCGATGAGGCGGCGCTGCACGGCGTACGCGGCGTCGGGGCCGTCGATCAGGTCGCGGACGGGCGCGCACGGGGTGCCGGAGGCGTGGGCGCCGAGGATGCGGTCGGCGGCGGCCTGGACGCCGGCGGCGGTGGGGTGTGTCGTCTCGGTCACGGGCTCGCTTTCTAGATCTGCACGCAGACGTTCACGGGTTCGGAGAAGAAGTCCAGGGAGTACTCTCCCCCCTCGCGGCCGATCCCGGACGCCTTGACCCCGCCGAACGGGGTGCGCAGGTCGCGCAGGTTCCAGCAGTTGACCCAGACGATGCCCGCCTCGACGCGCGGCGCCACCCGGTGCGCCCGCGACAGGTCGCTCGTCCACACGGTGGCGGCCAGGCCGTAGGGGCTGTCGTTGGCCAGGCGCACCGCCTCCTCCTCGGTGTCGAACGGCGCGACGTGGCACACCGGCCCGAAGATCTCCTCGCGGACGACCCGGGCCGTCTCGGGCAGCCCGGTCAGCACGGTCGGCTCGACGTAGAAGCCGCCGTCGCGCCGGTCGCCGAACGCGGGGACGCCGCCGCCCGCCGCCACCGTGGCGCCCTCCTCCACCGCCAGCCGGTAGTACGACAGCACCTTGTCGCGGTGCGCGGCGGAGATCATCGGGCCGTAGTCGCGCAGCGCGCGGGCGCGTTCGGCGAGCGCGGCGGTGAACTCGGCGAAGACCGGGCGTTCGACGTAGACGCGTTCGGTGCACAGGCAGATCTGCCCGGAGTGGGTGAACGTCGAGCGGACCGTGCCGTCCAGGGCTTTGTCCAGGTCGGCGTCGGCGAAGATCAGCGCGGGGTTCTTGCCGCCCAGCTCGAACGAGACCGGCGTGACGTGCTCGGCGGCGTTGCGCATGATCGCCGCGCCGGTGGCCGACTCGCCGGTGAACGCGATCGCGTCCACGCCGGGGTGGCCGGTCAGGAACTCCCCCGCCGCGCCGGGGCCGTGCCCATGCACGAGGTTGAACGCGCCCGCCGGCAGCCCGGTCCCGTGGATCACGTCCGCCAGCAGCGTGGCCGTGGACGGCGTCTGCTCCGACGGCTTGGCCACCACCGCGTTCCCGGCCGCCAGGGCGGGCGCGACCTTCCAGGTGAGCAGCAGCAGCGGCAGGTTCCACGGGGAGATGACCGCGACCACCCCGAGCGGGCGCCGCACGGTGTAGTTGAGCGCCTCGCCGGTGCCGCCGCTCCAGCCCGGCACGCGTGTGGTGTAGGCGTGCTCGCCCCGTCCGTACAGCAGGTCGGCGTAGGCGCGGAAGTTGCCGACGGCGCGCGGGATGTCGACGGTGGCGGCCAGGTCGCGGGGCTTGCCGGTGTCGGCGGCCTCGGCGTCCACGAACTCCTCGAACCGCGCCTCGACGCCGTCGGCGATCTCGCGCAGGGCGGCGGCCCGGTCCTGCGGGGAGGCGGCGCCCCAGGGGCCCTGGAGCGCCCGCCGGGCGGCCCGGACGGCCGCGTCGACCGTCTCGCGGGACGCCTCGGGCACCCGGCCCCGCTCGGTGCCGTCCACCGGGTCGATCAGCGGGAAGTCGCGCTCGCCGTCTCCGCTGAACGCGCCGCCGACGTAGTGCTCAGGCTTCATGGTCATCCCTCGGACGGGTCCCCGCGCGCACGGGCCGGACACTGCGATGATGCGCCCCGTCAGCTATACCTGACAAATACTCTTTGCCTTCGCGGCTATCACGAGATGGTGATAGGAAGGCGGCATGCGACCGATCGACCTGCTCAACGGGCGGCTGAAGCTGCGGCATCTGGTCCTGGTGGTGGCGATCGCCGACCACGGCAGCGTGCTGCACGCCGCCCGGCACCTGCGGCTGGCGCAGCCCGCGGCGACCCGCAGCCTGCGCGAGGTCGAGGACGTGCTCGGCGTGGAGCTGTTCACCCGGGGGCCGCGCGGGGTCACGCCCACCCTGTTCGGCGAGGCGTTCGTCGAGCACGCCCGCGCCGTGCTGGCCGAGCTGCGCCGCGCCGGGGAGCGCATCGCCGAGCTGGCCGACGCGCGGGTCGGCACGGTCACCATCGGCACCCTGCTCGCCGGGTCGAACGTGCTGCTGCCGCGCGCCATCGCCGCGCTGAAACGCGACCGCCCCGGCATCACCGTGATCGTGCGGGAGGCCACGTTCGACGTCCAGGCGCCGCGCCTGCTGGACGGCGAGCTCGACCTGATCGTGGGCCGCCTCAACCCCATCGACGACCTGCGCGGGCTGCGGCAGGTCACCCTCTACGGCGAACCGGTCCGCCTGGTCGCCCGCCGCGACCACCCCGCCCGGCGGCGCCGCGGCCTCGCGCTGCGCGACCTGCTGGACTACCCGTGGGTGCTGCCCCTGGAGCAGACCGCGCTGCGCCAGGAGCTGGAGCAGGTGTTCCGCGACGAGGGCCTGCCGCCGCCGTCCGACCTGGTGGAGTGCACGTCGATCCTGACCGTGCGCACCCTGGTCCGCGACACCGACATGATCGCGGCGCTGCCCGAGCTGGTGGCGGTGACCGACGGCGAGATCGCCCCGCTGCCCGTGCCGCTGGAGCCGGTGCGCCGCCAGGTCGGCGTGACGCTGCCGGACGGACGCCCGCTGACGCCCTCGGCCCGGCTGATGCTCGACCACCTCCGGCGGGAGGCGGCCGCGCTCACCGGCCGGTTCGAGCGATGAGCCCCAGCAGCGCCCGGCTCACCGCGGAGCCGGCGTCGGCCAGGTCCAACACCACGTCGAAGTGGTTGCGCTCCGGGACGACCAGCAGTTCGGCCGCCTCGCCCCAGTGCCGGTGGAACCCGCGCGACTGCTCGACGAACCCGGTGCCGTCGTCCTCGGCCACCGCCACCACCGCCGGGCAGCGCCGTCCGGCCGGCAGCAGTCCGGGGCTGAGCCGGGCCGCCCTCCGCACGTCCAGGCCGAGCCACTCGTTGACGTAGACGCGCACCAGGGGCCGTATGTCGAACAGCCCGCTGAACGGCATGGCGGCCTTGACCACGTCCGGGGGCAGCCCGAGCGCGTCCTGCCAGCCGTCCACCATGAGCATCCCGGTCAGGTGCCCGCCCGCCGAACTGCCGCCCACCACGATGCGCTCCGGGTCGAGCCCGTGGTGCGCGCCCTCGCGGTGGACCCAGGCGACCGCCGCCCGCACCTGCCGGACGATCTCCTCCAGCGTCGCCGCGGGCGCCAGCGTGTAGTCGGGCACGACGGTCGCGACGCCCTGCTCCCACAGCATCCGCGCCATGAACGCCGAATCGTGCCGCGACAACGCCCGCCAGTAGCCGCCGTGGACGAACACGAACACCGGTCTGAGGTCGGGGCCGGTGCCCCAGACGTCGAGGCGCTCACCACTGGTCTCGTCGTACACGACCCCCGGATGCCCGGGCAGCCCTTCCACGGCCTCGTCCGACATCCGCCGGTAGCGGGTCATGAGGCGCGCGAACTCGTCCTCCCCCGCCTTGCGCCGCACGTTGTAGGCGACGTCCAGCTCCTCGTCGGACAGCTCCCGCCCCGGCCAGTCCTCCAGCGACACGGTCATGCCCCCAGCCTCCGCCGCCCGGCCGGCGCAATCAAATACCGTTACGGGCGTCCGCTATAACGAACCGGGACGACCCTCGTCCCACACCGGCTCGTCGGCCTCGTACACCGCGCCGTCGCCGCCGAAGATCAGGTAGCGGTCGAAGTCGTCGGCGAACCAGCGGTCGTGCGTGACCGCCAGGACGGTGCCGGAGAACCCCTCCAGCCCGTGCTGCAGGGCCTCGGCGCTCGCCAGGTCCAGGTTGTCGGTGGGCTCGTCGAGCAGCAGCAGCGTCGCGCCCGACAGCTCCAGCAGCAGGATCTGCAGCCGTGCCTGCTGCCCGCCCGACAGCGTCTCGAACGGGCGCCGTCCCGCGGGCGCCAGCTCGTAGCGCGCCAGCGCCGCCATCGCCTCGTTCAGCGTCAGCGCGTACTCGGTGGTGATGATGTCGGCGGGGGTGCGCCCGTGCAGTTCAGGACGGGCGTGCGTCTGGACGAAGTGCCCGGGCGACACCCGCGCCCCGAGCCTGGCGACACCGGTGTGCGCGACGTCCTCCCCCGCCAGCAGCCGCAGGAACGACGACTTCCCCGAGCCGTTGGACCCGAGCACCGCCACCCGTTCCCCGTACCAGATCTCGGTGTCGAACGGCCGCATCAGCCCCGTCAGCTCCAGGCGCTCGCACGTCACCGCACGCTTGCCGGTGCGTCCGCCCCTCAGCCGCATGCGCACGTTCTGCTCCTTGGGCGCCGCCCGGGGCGGCCCCGCCTCCTCGAACCTGTGCAACCGCGTGCGCGCCGCCTGGTAGGCCGACGCCACCGCGTCGTTGTTGGCGGCGCGCTGCCGCAGCGTGTGGACGAGCCGCCTGAGCCTGGCGTGCTCCTCGTCCCACCTCCTGCGCAGCTCGTGCAGACGCTCGGTGCGTTCCCTGCGCGCCTGCGCGTAGGTGGCGAACCCGCCGCCGTGCACCCACACGTCCCCGCCCTCCACGGTGACGATGCGGTCGGCGGCGTCGGCGAGAAGCCGCCGGTCGTGGGAGACAAGCAGCACGGTCTTGGACGTGCCGGTCAGCCTTTCGGCGAGCCACTGCTTGCCGGGGACGTCCAGGTAGTTGTCGGGCTCGTCCAGCAGCAGCACGTCGTCCGGGCCGCGCAGCAGCGCCTCCAGGACGAGCCGTTTCTGCTCCCCGCCCGACAGCGTGCCGACGGGACGGTCCTTCGCCCGCTCGTAGGGCAGCCCCAGCGCGACGGTCGTACAGGTGTCCCAGACGACCTCCAGCTCGTATCCGCCCGCATCGGCGTAGTCGTTGATGGCCTCGGCGTATGCCAGCTGCGACGCCTCGTCCTCGCCGAGCGCGCGCTCGGCCCGCGCCAGCCGCCCGGCCGCCGACCGCACCCGTCCGGGCGCCACCGACACCAGCAGGTCGTGCACGCTCCGCCCGTCCCGCACGCTGCCGATGAACTGCCGCATGACGCCCAGCCCGCCCGACACGCCCACCACGCCGTCCGCCGGGCTCAGCTCGCCCGCGACCAGCCGCAGCAGCGTCGTCTTGCCCGCCCCGTTCGGGCCGACCAGGGCGGCCTTGGCGCCCTCGCCGATCCGGAACGACACGTCGTCCAGCAGGGGACGGCCGTCGGGCAGCACGTAGGTCAGCCGGCTCACCTCGACATGTCCCACGACGCTCCCTCGTACACTGTTCGAGTAACTCGACCAACGATCCGGTACCGGCTCAATGTACTAGGCTCGCCCGCATGACCGACAGCGTGTGGCTCAGACCGCGCAGGGCCCGGCGCGACGCCCCGCCCCTGACCCGCGAGCGCATCGTCGCCGAGGCCGTGGCGCTGCTCGACGAGGAAGGCCCCGACCGCCTGACCATGCGCCGCCTCGCCGAACGCCTCGGCACCGGCTCGACGACCCTCTACTGGCACGTGGAGACCAAGGACGACGTGCTCGACCTCGCGCTCGACGCGATCCTCGGCGAGTTCCCCGTGCCCGCCCGCACCGGCGACTGGCGCGCGGACGCGACCGCCCTGCTCGGCGAGTGGCGCGCCGCCATGCTCCGCCACCCGTGGTCGGCCGCGCTGCTGGGCCGTCCGCTCCTCGGCCCGAACGTGCTGGCCCGCACCGAGTACCTGCACGCCGTCCTCGTCGACGCGGGGTTCACCGGCCCCCGGCTCGTGGCCGCCGCCTACGGCCTGGCCAACTTCGTCGTCGGCTCGGCCCTGATGCAGGTCAGCTCGACCGGCGAGGACCAGACCCGCCGGACCGCCGACGAACTGCTGGCCCGCCACCGCGACCTCTACCCCACCCTCGCCGCCCACGGCCACCCCAGCGCCAACGACTGGGACACCGCCTTCACCCAGTCGCTCACCTGGCTCCTCACCGGCATGACCCCGGACTGAGCGGAGAAGGCGATCGCGGGCGGGGGGATCGTCCGGAAAGATGGGGCCTCGAAGACGTCGGCCCCTGCCGGAAAGGCGATCCCGCTGTGCCCGAGAGTCAACCGCTGAACGGCTCCGACCCGCGCCGGCTCGGCCCGTACCGCCTGCTCGGACGGCTGGGGCGGGGCGGCATGGGCACGGTGTACCTCGGCGAGGACGGGCGCGGACGGCACGTCGCGGTCAAGGTCATCAATCCCGAACTCGTGCAGGAGGAGCCCTTCCGCGCCCGGTTCGTGCGGGAGGTCACGGCGGCGCGGCGGGTCCGGCCGTTCTGCACGGCGCCGGTGCTGGACGCCGACCTGACCGGCGACCCGCTGTACGTCGTCACCGAGTTCATCGACGGGCCGACGCTGGACCGCGCGGTGCGCGAGGGCGGGCCGCTGACCGGCTCGAACCTGGACGCCCTGGCCGTGGGCACCGCGACCGCGCTGTCGGCCATCCACGGCGCCGGGCTGGTGCACCGCGACCTCAAGCCGTCCAACGTGCTGATCTCGCCGTACGGGCCGCGCGTCATCGACTTCGGGATCGCGCGGGCGCTGGACGCGACGTCCGCCACCCGCACCGGGCAGCTCGTCGGCACCCCCGCCTACATGGCGCCCGAACTGCTGCGCGGCGGCGAGCTGACCCCGGCGGCCGACGTGTTCTCCTGGGGGTGCGTGCTGGCGTTCGCCGCGTCCGGGCGCCCGGCGTTCCCCGGCTCCACCGTCGAGGAGATCCTCTTCCGGGTCGTGAGCGATCCGCCGAGGCTGGACGGGCTGACCGGCCCGCTGCGCGAGCTGGTCGAGCAGGCCACCGCGAAGGACCCGGCGCGGCGGCCGTCCGCCGGCGACCTGCTGCACCGGCTGACCGGCGGCCGGGACGCCGCGGCGGCCGCGCGCACGGTGGCCGAGCA
>NZ_BAAAZG010000061.1:0-160166 GCF_039536785.1 Actinomadura miaoliensis | reverse complement strand
CAAGGCCCACGATCCCTCGAATACCAATAACAAGATCCTTCTCAAACACGCACTTAGCAACACCGGACGACTGTCGCCCGCGGCACCATGCCCACCGAGCAGGACGGTCAGGACAACCAACTGATCACACGCCATTCCAATCACCGCGTACGTGACTCGGAAGGTGTGGGAGGTATCTCTCCAGGTGTGGAAAGTGATCTTGCTGGGCAGCAGGTGATCAGTGGGTGACCACACCCACTTCTTCGGGGGGGAGAAACACACATCATGTCCGTGATCGACCGTGTCGACAGCCCGACCTCGGCCACTGTGAGTGATCTTGCGTCTACCGTGGCGGAGATGAGCGAGTCCGAGCGTGAGAGCACGCGCCGTCCGATCCGGGAGCTGGTCGATGACCGGCTGCTGGACGAACTGCTGGCCCGTTCCCGCGACGAGGCCGGCGGGCTGCGCCTGACCGGTGAGGGATCCATGCTCGGCGACCTGGTCAAAGCCGTGCTCGAGCGGGCTTTGGAGGCCGAGCTGACCGCCCACCTGGGCTATGACAAGCACGCTGCCGCCGGATACGGGACGGGCAACTCCCGCAACGGCAAGATCTCCAAGACGGTGCAGACCGGGGTCGGCCCCGTACGGCTGGCGGTGCCCCGCGACCGCGCCGGGACGTTCGAGCCGGTGCTGGTGCCCAAACGCGCCGGGCGTGTCTCCGGCGGCCTGGACGACATGGTCATCAGCCTGTACGCGCACGGCATGACAGTCCGCGACATCGTCCACCACCTCGACCAGGTCTACGGCACCCGGCTGTCGGCGGAGACGGTGTCGCGGATCACCGAGCAGGTGATGGAGGAGGTCAAGGCCTGGCAGCGCCGCCCGCTCGACCCCATCTACCCGGTGGTGTTCCTGGACGCCCTTATGGTCAAGGTCCGGGCTCTGTTGCAAAGTCCGTGATCTCAACTGGCGTGGAGGGTCCGCTTTCGGAGAAGGTCGAGTTTCGCTCGGCCGAACATTTGGCGCTTTAGCATTTTTACGCGGTTGACGTGACCTTCGACCGGGCCAGAGCTATAGGGCATGCTAAGTCCGTTGCGGACAGCGTTGTAGTCACGCCGCAGATTCCGGGCGAACCCAGCGATCGCGGTGAGGGAATCTTTCTCGACGAGGGTGATCCAGCCGTCAAGGCGATGGCCTTCGAGTTGGGTGAGCATCACCGCGAAGTCCTTCACATGTCCGGTGAGCCTGCGCAGTTCTTGACTGAGCCGCTGTGTCTCCTCGAGCCTGCTGGTGGCCTCCTGGTCGAGGTCATCGGGGTGAGACATGATCCAGCGGGTGATGTCACGGACTGCCGGTGGCCGGGGAGGAGGAATCTCGACTTCGCTTGTTCCAGCAGGACGGAAACGACGCAGATAGCGTTGGACCTGTTGCGCTGTTCCCCGATAGCCCAGCGCGGTAATCTCCCTGGTCAGCTGGGTGGCGTTGCGAATGCCCTCGTTCCATCTCCGGTGCAGATGCTCGTGATAGCCGTCCAGAATGCTGGCTCGCTGCTGGTTGGCAGCGGTGACCTCCTCGACCGTCGCGTTGGCGAATTTACGGACCGTCGCCCGATGTAGACCGAGTTGCCGTCCGATCGCAGCCTTACTCAATCCCTGATCGAGAAGTTCATGAACGGCGGCATGATGCTGCCGAATCCGCGCCACGACCTTTAATTCTCGGTGATTGACCATCTTGGGAGCGTCGCTGGCGCGTCGTGACTCCGCTGCTGCTGCCAACGCCGCCGCCAGACCTGTCCGAGCCGCCGAAACATCTTTCTCCACCGCTTGGCCGAGATTGCGCCACAGGTGAAAACGGTCAGCGACCTGCACCGCATCCGGCGCTCCCTGCCGGGCTCCTTCGGCATAACCGCCGGCCCTGTCCCGGCAGATCACCTCCGGTAGCGGCCGAGAACGCAACCACGCGGCCAAAGCGTCACCGTCCCGGCCATCGATGAGATCGACCGGACGCCCTGTCTCCAGGTCAATCATGATTGTTCCGTAGTTATGCCCGCGCCGAATAGCGAAATCGTCTACTCCCAAGACTCGAACCTGACCGGCAGGCAAGTCCGGAATCGCTCTGACCAGCCGCAAGAGCGTGTCCCTGCCGACCTCGATTCCCAAGGTCGCGGCCATTCGGGCTCCTGGCCGACCGGCAAGCGCGAGCCCGATCTCGCTGAGCAGGTTCCGCAAGGACGTGGTTTGTCGGGCATGTGGCCGAGTCAACCCCTGGACCTGCTCGGTGAACGTTTTCACCGGGCAACTGCTACTCACGCACCGGAAGCGGCGGACCTTCAACTCAAGTACCAGGGCACATCCAGACACGGCGACATCCTGAAGGCGACGCAGATACCAACCATGCCGCCGGTCCGACACCTCACCACAACGGCAACACGACGCGGTCACCGACTTCACCCTTGCCCGGACCACCACAGCATCGTCACGACGCTCACACTGCTCAACCTGCAGCGAGGCCCAATGGGGGAACAAAAGCCCGACAACATCCGAATCACACAGAGATCATCTTGCCAGGCCGGAAGGGGGAGATCACGGACTTTGCGACAGAGCCAAGGTCCGCGACAACCACGTCGTGCACAACAAACCCGCCTACCTGGCGGTCGGGATCGACACCGACGGCGACAAGCACGTGCTGGGCATCTGGGTGCCCAAGGCCGCCGACGGCCCCACCGGCGAGAGCGCCGCGTTCTGGCGCGGCGTGGTCGCCGACCTGCGCAACCGCGGCGTGACCGACATCCTCATCGCCTGCTGCGACGGGCTGGCCGGGTTCGAGGACGCCATCACCACCGCGTTCCCGCGCACCACCGTCCAGTCGTGCGTGGTGCACCTGATCAGAAACAGCCTGCGCCCCGTCCCGCGCAAGCACCGCGCCGCCGTCGCCGCCGAACTGCGCAAGATCTACACCGCGCCCGACGCCGACGCCGCCCTGGACGCCCTGGCCGCCTTCGCCGGCACCGACCTGGGCCGCCGATATCCGCAGGCCGTGCGGGCGTGGGAGGCGGCCTGGGAACGGTTCATCCCGTTCCTGGCCTTCACTCCCGCGGTCCGCAAGCTGCTCTACACCACCAACAGCATCGAATCCCTCAACTACCAGCTCCGGAAAGTCACCAAGGCCCGCGGGCACTTCCCCACCGACGACGCGGTGGTCAAGCTGCTGTGGCTGGCCATCGTCAACATCGAGGACAAACGCGCCCGCCAACGCGCCGCCCGCACCCGCCAGGACGGAGCCCGCACCGGCTACCCCGGACGGCTCATCGAGGGCACCAAGACCTACGGCTGGGCCGAAGCGCTCAACGAACTCGCCGCCGCCTACCCAGGCCGCATCCAGTAAAGACAACCGGACCCACGACAAGATCACCTTTACACACTTCGAGTTACAGGCTCATTTGGGCGCGGGGTTCCTGATCATTCTCGTGTCTTGCCTGGCGTGCGAACGTTGCCACGGCCCGCCCGTTCGGGCGCCGAATGCAGGGGACATGCAGGATGCTGAGGCGCCCGCAGGCCAGTACGAGGGCGGCCTAGTGATGGGTCTTGTTGCCGGAGCGCGTCTTGCGTGGTACGCGCAATGGACCGGATCGCAGCCGGCCGCGGTGAACGCCCACCGGTAGAGGATCCGCTTGAGGGCCCGCACCCCGGGAGAGCATCAACTCCCGCTCATGATGAGCTCCAGCCGCTGGCTGAGGTGTCGCGGTGCTGATACATGTTTGTGACCACGACGCCGGAGTGTGACGGCCTGGATGAGCTTGACCTGTCATCAGGACTAGGTGACAGTCGCGGATGAGAAGGGAATCCTCCTGGAGGCGCAAACACATGCAATCCTCTGACGGTGGCGACGACCTGCTGGCGACCTTCTTCTGCAAGGACCCCGGCTCCGTGGACATGGACGACTGCCCGGCTTTCTACAGCACTGACCGGCGTACCTGGATCGTGCAGGGCAAGCGGCGAGGTGCCAAGGTGGCAGCGCAGCTTCGGGCGCTGGGGGACGATGAGACGTTCGTAGAGATCCCTGAGCCGCTGGTGGAGCTGTTCGTTCGCCGGTACGTCAAGGAGCGATATGGAACTGATCTCGGTAGCGCAGCGGGGTGAGCTGATCGGGAACGCCGGAAGCGTCGACAAGCTGGAGTTGAGAGACGACTACGCCGTTGATCAGGCCCTGTTCGCCGCGTGGCGGGCAGGCGACGTCGAGGCGGTGGCTCGCAGGGCGCAGGCTTCACGGGACATGGTCGCCGCACGTGTCGCGGCGGGAATGAGCCTGCGGCGGGTGAAGGTGGTGTCCGAGCCGCTGTCGGAGTATCAGAGGTTCGCCTTCGACTACAGCGCGCACGCCGTGGACGCAGGGGAGGACATCCGCTGGGTTCCCCGGCGGCTGGTGTCCACCATGTTGCTGCCAGGCAACGACTTCTTCGTCCTCGACGAGGAGATCGTCATCTTCAACGTGCTCGATGGCACCAACGACCGGGCTGAACAGCAGCTCTACCGGGACGCTGACGTGGTGAAGCTGTGCCGCGATTCCTTCGAGGCGGCCTGGGCGGTGGCGATTCCGCACCGCGAGTACCACCCCGCCTAGACCTTTGACCGATCCTGCGGTCGCCGCCCGCAAAGCCTTCGCCGTCCGGCTCCGGGATCTGCGTAAGGACGCGGGCCTGACGGGACGGCAGCTGGCAGAGCTTACCGGCCTGCACAACACCAAGATCTCTCGGATCGAGCACGCTCAGCAGAACCCGTCAGAAGATGACATCCGGGCGTGGTGCATCGCTTGCGGCGTGGCCCGGCAGATCCCGGAGCTGATCGCCGCGCATCGCGAGGTCGAGCAGATGTGGGCCGAGCACCGGCGCGAGATGCGCGCCGGGATGGTGCATATTCAGTCGCGCAGTACGCCGCTGTATGAGGGCACCCGTTTGCTGCGCGCCTACGAGTCGAACGTCGTGCCCGGCATTCTCCAGACACGCGGGTATGTGGTGGCCGCCTTGACGACCAGCGCCCGCGTCCATGGCCTTCCCCTTGAGGACGTGGAGGCAGCGGCCGATGCCCGGCTGTCCCGCCAGCACCTGGTGACGGAGCCGACGGGCGGCAACACGTACAGCTTCGTGATCGAGGCGGGTGCGTTGGAGCACGGCTTCGGGGGCGATGCGGTGATGCATGAGCAGCTCGACTTCCTGCTACGCGTGACACGGCTGCCGAACGTGGCGTTCGGGATCATCCCTCCGTTGAGCAGCCGGACCATTCGGCCGGGGGAGGGCTTTTACATCTTCGACGACCAGCTGGTGCGCAGCGAGATGTGGTCAGGAGGGTTCCGGACGCGACGGGCCGACCAAATCGCCTACTTTGTGCGGGTCTTTGACATGTTGCGGGATTTGGCGGTCTATGGTGCCGCCGCGCGAGAGTTGATCGAAGCAGCACGGGGCTTCCTGCAAACTCGTGAAAACTTCTAGCTCTGGCGAAACGAGCGCTCCTACGGTCGAAGCGAACCCGCAGCCCGACCCGGGAGGCCACCGTGAACAACCTTGTCGGCCCGCTCCACACGCTGCTGGCGGTCGGGACGTGATCCGGTCTGACGCACCCGGTAGAGCCCTGACGGCTGAAGCGTTCGTCGCTCAATTGCCTCCTGCGCCTCCGTCGCTCCCGGCCAGCACGTTGGAAGAATCGCCACGGAGGTGGGCACCCATCGTCGACCTGAGCACCGTCCCAGATGTGATGCGCTGCTAAGACTTGGCTAGGCCCGGTCGAACGCCTGTAGAGGCGGAGATGGGGATGGCCGCTGCGAAGAGGTCCGCAGCCCATGGACGCGGTAGCTGACCAAGCCGTCGCCCGACTCCTGGCTCAGTACGGCGATTCAACAGGTCCATGTCGCGGTCGTCGTTCATGCTGTGGCCGACCCGGTCGCCGGTCCGGTCGATAGCCGGAATAGCGGTTACTGCACGGCATGAGAGGTTCGGAGACCGCAACAGTCGCACTCACGAAACGCAGTGTGGAGAGGAATATTCAGTGTCTGAAGTCGCCGATTCCGCCCGTGCCGAGCAACTGCGCGGCGGGCTTGTCGACGAACTCGTCACCGATGGCGTGATCACATCCAGGGAGGTTGAGACCGCGTTCCGTGCGGTGCCGCGGCATCTGTTCGCTCCAGGGGCGACCTTGGAGGAGGCGTACGCCCAGGACCGGCTGGTCACCAAGCGGGACGAGCACGGCATCACGATCAGTTCGGTCTCGGCGCCCCAGATCCAGGCGATGATGTTGGAGCAGGCCGAGCTCGGGTCGGGCATGCGGGTGCTGGAGATTGGCTCGGGCGGCTACAACGCCGCGTTGATGGCGGAACTGGTCGGACCGGACGGCGAGGTCACCACCATCGACATCGACCCCGATGTGGTCGACCGGGCCCGCCGCTGCCTGAACGAGGCCGGCTATTCACGCGTCAACGTCGTCTTGGCTGACGGCGAGCAGGGTTGCGCAGAGCGCGCCCCCTTCGACCGGATCATGGTGACGGTCGGCGCGTGGGACATCCCGTCGACGTGGGTGGATCAGCTCACCGAGGGCGGGTCCCTCACGGTGCCGCTGCGGATGCGTGGCCTCACCCGCTCGATCACCTTCACACGCGTCGGTGACCACCTGGAGAGCCGCTCAGCGAAGGTCTGTGGCTTTGTCGCGATGCAAGGTGCCGGGGAGCACCGCGAGCGACTGCTGTTGCTGCGCGACAAGGAGATCGGGCTGAGGTTCGACGACGACTGGCCGGCCGACCCTGATCTGCTCAACGGCGCATTCGAAGCCGGGCAGGCGCAGGTGTGGTCGGGGGTCACGGTCGGACGCAGGGAGCCGTTCGACACGCTCCAGCTGTGGCTGGCGACCACCCTGGACGGCTTCTGCCTGCTGTCGGTGGACAAGGACTTGGACAGCGGCCTGGTCCGCCCGGTCAACCGCATCGCCGCCCCCGCTGTGGTCGAGGGCACCGATTTCGCCTACCTCACCGTACGCGGCGTGGATGAGACCACGGTGGAGTTCGGCGCGCACGCGTTTGGGCCCGCTGCCTCCGGGCTGGCCAAGAGGCTGGCCGAGCAGGTGCAGTCGTGGGACCGCGACCACCGCGCTGGACCCGGCCCGCGGTTCGCGGTGTATCCGGGGCACATCCCCGCCGAGCGGTTGCCTGCCGGGCTGGTCATCACCAAGCGGCACGTCCACGTCACCATCTCCTGGCCGTCGACGCAGCCTGCCGCCGCGGAACAGGGCGACTTGTAGCCCCCGACCGAGTAAGGAGAAGTGATCCGAGATGGGCACCAGCGTCCCCGTCGGCACGGAGATCGCCGACACCGCAGCTTTGGATGAAGAGTTCGCGCTGGATGTGCGCGTGGTCGAGGCGTCGCAGCCGGTGGCCGGTCTGCTGCTGAGTACCAGCGACAACTGCGGCTCCACCTGTGATGGCACCGCCTGCACCTCCACCATGGCCTACCCCGCCTGACGTCCAACGTGAACCGGCATGCCCTGCTGGTGCGCCGGGTCATGACGCCGCCCGGCGCACCGGCGAGCATCGGTTCCCCAGCGACGATGCGGAGGGAGGCGAGCGGCCGATGACGGCGAAAGCGACGGTGCTCCGGCACGCCGGTGTGGTCGTGCTCCGGGCCACCACCGACCTCGGTGGGCTGGCGCTGGCTGATGATCTCGACTTGTTCGGCGACACCTCAGGGGAACGGGGCCGCGCCTGGTTGGCGCAGCTGTGGCAACGCAGCGACGTCCGGCAGGCGATCCATCTCGCTAGCCCGGTGCTGTCCCGGCGCATCGAGCAGACGCTGGCCGGTGAGCCGGATGCCCGGCAGACGCGCCGCGTGGTGCTCTCGCTGGCCTCCTACCTGCTGCGCTGGCAGGGCCGGGCAACTCCGTTCGGACTGTTCGCCGGGGTGGCCGCCGCCTCGGTGGGCGACAAGCCGGTCTTGCGATGGGGACACGACCACCAGGTGGTGGCGCGCGCGGACGCGGCCTGGCTGGGAGCGATCCTCGGCCGCCTGGAACGGCATCCTCTCCTGTTGGACCGGCTGCCCGTGGTGCTCAACAACACCGCGGTGATGCGTGGCGACTGGCTGGTGATCTGTGGCCAGCCCCCCGACGAAAGCCCTGCCCAGCTGGCTCCTGAGGAGGTATCCGTCCGCAACATCCGGCCGGTGGGCTTCATGGTTCAGGTCGCTCAAAAACCCCTACCGTTCGGTGAGTTGGTCAAGTGGCTGCACGCCGAATGCCCGTCCGTGCCACCGGACCAGATCCGCGCGATGCTGACGAAGCTCACCGCCCGGAACGTTCTGCTCACCGCCCTTCGAGCGCCGATGACCACACCCGACGCCTTGGCGCACGTCAACGCTCAACTCCAGGCGATCGGCGCCGAGGAGCTGAGCGACCTGACAGAGGTGGCGACGGAGCTGGCAACGATCCACCGCGACCTTTCACGCCTGACCGATGCCACGACCTCGTCCATCGGCGGGAGGCCCGCACCAGAACGGCTGGCCGACCGGATGAGAGCGGTCTGCGATGCCGTCGAGCAGCCACTGAACGTGGACGTGAGCCTGGACTGTGACATCACGCTTCCCGCCTTGGTGATCCGCGAAGCCGAGGCCGCCGCCGCGACGCTGCTGCGGTTGACGCCGTATCCGTTCGGCTACCCGCATTGGAAGGACTTCCACGCCCGTTTCAAGACCCGATATGGGACCGGCGCCGTGGTGCCCGTCCGTGATCTCGTGGCCGACAGCGGGCTGGGGCTGCCCGCCGGCTTCCTCGGCTCGCCGTACGCGCGCATCCCGCGAACGATGACCGAACGCGACCATACGCTGCTGGCCCTGGTCCAGCAGGCGATGCTGGAGGAACGAGCGGAGATCGTCCTGACCGACGCCGTCATCGATTCCCTCGCCGTCGGAGATCAAGCAGACGTGATCCCTCCGCCCCACGTCGAGCTCGCCTTTCAGCTTCATAGCCCGTCCCTGGATGCGGTCGCGGACGGGGCGTTCCGCCTGGTGGTGGCCGGCGCCCCCAGACCCAGCAGCAGCATGGCCGGACGATTTGCGCACCTGCTGCCTGAGGCCGAGCGCGACCGGCTCTCCAACACTTACCGTGCGGCCAGCGACCGTGATGCTGTGGCGGCGCAATTGTCGTTTCCGGCACGGCGGCGCAGCAGCGAGAACGTCGTGCGCACGCCGCAACTGCTGCCCCAAGTGATCTCCCTGGCTGAGCACCGCCACCCCGGCTCCGAGGGATTGATCACCTTGGACGACCTGGCGGTTACCGCCGATGCTCGGCAGCTGTACCTGGTGCAGTTGTCGATCGGCAGGCGCATCGAGCCACGGATTGTTCATGCGCTGGAGGGCGGGGTGCTGACCCCGCCGCTCGCGCGGTTTCTCGCCGAAGTCGCCATCGCCCGATGCGCCGTCTACACCGGCTTTGACTGGGGAGCCGCCGCTCGCCTGCCTTATCTACCCCGGGTGCGTTACGGCCGGACGGTGCTGTCGGCGGCCCGCTGGCTGCTGGCCGCGGCCGATTTACCCGGCCATGGCGCCGCCTGGCCCGAGTGGGAGAAAGCGCTGCACGCCTGGCGCCGCCGCTGGGGCGTCCCGTCGGTCATCGTGCTGTGTGAAAGCGAACGGCGCCTGCCGCTCAACTTGGACCACCATGTGCACCGGGCGGTCCTTCGCGCCCGGCTCCAGCGCGCCGACCAGGTCGAGTTGCGCGAGGCCCCCGGTCCGAGCGACCTGGCTTGGATCGGCCGTGCTCACGAGTTCCTCGTCGCCCTTCACCCAGCCCGTCCCAGAGACGCTGAGCAACGACCGAGCGGCGTGCCGAATGCCGTCCCACCCCAGACGGCCGGGCACACGACGCGACGCGACGCAGGACACCTACCAGGCATCTCTCCTTGGCTTCATGCGCAGATCTGTGGGCACCCCGCCCGCCAGGACGAAATACTCACCCACCACCTGCCCCGCCTGTTCGACGGCTGGGACGAGCTGGAGCTGTGGTGGTTCTCCCGCCACCGTGAGATGACGCGCCCCGCAGAAGAGCAACACCTTCAGCTGTACCTTCGGCTGCCTGCGTCCGCCGACTACGGACCCGCCGCCGCCCGCATCGGCAGGTGGGCGGCAGACCTCCGCGATCGCGGCCTGGTCCCGCAACTGCGACTGGGCACCTACCATCCTGAGACCGGACGGTTCGGCCACGGCCCGGCGATGGCCGCGGCCGAGGAGGTCTTCGCCGCCGACTCTGCCGCCGCACTGGCCCAGATCACGATGGCAACCCGCACCGGCATACGGGCGCAGGCGCTCACCGTGGCCAGCCTCGTCGATCTCGCCTCCTCCTACGCCTGCACCCCGTTCGAGGGGCTTCGCTGGCTGATCGACCAGCTCCCCCAGCAGCAGGGGCGGCTGGACCCCGCGCTGCGCGAGATGACACTCGACCTGGCCGACTCCTCCCAGCAGTGGGCGGCGTTGCGTGCTCTGCCCGGCGGTGGAGACGTGGTGGCGGCATGGGCCAGGAGACGAACCGCGCTGGCCGCCTACCGTCCTCGCCTCGCCGCGCAGCGAGATCCTTCCTCGGCGATGCGGTCCCTGCTTCACCTTCACCACGTCCGGTCGTTGGGCATTGACCCTGAGCACGAGCGCGTCAGTAATCGCCTGGCTCGTGCCGCCGCGCTTCGCCAGATCGCCCGCGGCCTCAGGAACACGCAATGACCGCGCCTATCACCCTCGGGACGACCCGCAGCGAAGCCGCCGAGACGCTCTCTCGACAGATCGCGCCCTCGGCTATACCCACCGAACAGCCGAGGTGGGCCCAGTCGCTGGCCAAGGGCGCTGCCGGGATCGCGCTGCTGCACATCGAACGCGCCCATACCAGTGCGGGAAGCTGGCAGATCGCGCACGACTGGATGAAGGCGGCCACCCGCGAGGAGATCAGTGCCGCCAACGACGCGGGGCTGTACTTCGGCGTGCCCGCGATCGCCTTCGTCCTCCACACGGCGAGGGCTGACGGAACCGAGCGCTACGGTGCCGCTCTCCCACAGATCGACACCCACGTCGACGCGTTGGCGCACCGCCGGGTCGACCTTGCCCTGACCCGCATCAATCACGGTCGACGTCCGGCGTTCGCCGAATACGACCTGCTGCACGGCCTCACCGGAATCGGAGCGCACCTGCTCGCGCACACCCCTGACAGCGAGGCCCTAGGCCGCATCTTGGCGTACCTGGTCCGCTTGACCGAACCGCTCCGCGCCGGTGGCCACACCCTGCCCGGCTGGTGGACCCTCCACGGCCCCGACCTCAAGACCCCACGTGGCTTCCCAGGTGGGCACGCGAACTTCGGGATGGCCCACGGCATCACCGGGCCGCTCGCCCTGCTCGCCCAAGCCATGCGAGCCGGGATCACCGTCGACCGCCATGCCGACGCCATTCACACCATCTGCGCTTTCCTGGACGCCTGGCGGCAAGACGGCGACACCGGATCATGGTGGCCGCAATGGATCACCCTGGACGACCTGCACACCGGTCGCCCCAGCCAGCCCGGCCCAGCGCGACCGAGCTGGTGTTATGGCACCCCCGGCATCGCTCGGGCCCAGCAACTGGCCGCCATCGCCACCGGCGACATCCACCGCCGCCACATCGCCGAGCACGCGCTGGCCGCGTCCCTGGCCGACCCCGCCCAACTCAGCCAGCTTGTCGATACGAGCCTGTGCCACGGCTGGGCCGGGCTGTACCAGACCGCGCTGCGTGCCGCACGCGACGCGCTGAGCCCGCTGATCAGCGAACGCCTGCCGTATCTGACCGAAATGCTGATCCACCACGCCACCGCCGCGCCGTGCCAAGCTGCCGGGCTTCTGGAAGGCCGGGCCGGCACCGCGCTCGCCCTGCACACCGCCGCACGCGCCGAGCCACCGAACTCCGGATGGGACACATGCCTGATGATCAACTAACCCGGCCCTGGGACAGCCGTGCACACCGGCAACCGGTAGCGAACATCACGCCGGGCCAGATCGTCGATAGCGTCCTGGCGGTCCTGGCCGGTGCATCGCTGGAGGAGGCCGCAGACCGCATCGGCATGCAGCCCGTCGACCTCGCCGACGCCGTCGAGGTGTACCAGGCGGCCGGACACGCCGCGCTTCAGTCACAACTGGCAAGCCGCGCCTGGTACCAGACCCGCATCCAGTTCGCTCGCTGGGACAGCGCCGAGCACATTGCCGCTACTCACCTCGCCTCAGGCCTGGACGAACTTCAGGAAGCGCAGCTCGCCACGGCATGGTGGTTCATCCGTAAAGCCCCCTGCTGGCGACTGCGCGTGCTGCCCGCCCCCGCCAGCCGCACCGACATGAAGGCAAGCGTCGGCACCATCCTGGACAAGCTCCTGGCAGAAGGACTGATCGAGCAGTGGTGGGAAACCATCTACGAGCCGGAGTCGGCCGCGTTTGGCGGGCCAGCGGCAATGGAACTCGCTCACGCTCTCTTCCACGCCGACAGCCGCGGCATCCTCGACTATGCGCTCCGACCCACCACAGCGAGCGGATCGACCATCGGACGGCGGGAACTATCGATTCTGCTGTGCAGCGCCCTGCTGCGCGGCGCGAAGCTGGACTGGTTCGAGCAAGGCGACGTCTGGCATCGGGTCGCGCAACTACGGCCCCTTCCTCGCGAGGCACCCACCTGGCGGCTGCCCGAGCTAGCAACGGGCCTTCGCTCGCTGATGGGGGCCGACACACGTCCTACCGGACCGCTCTTCGCTCCAGACAAGCCACTGGCCTTCGCCGCGTCCTGGATCGCCACGTTCGATCTCGCTGGCCGCGCCCTTGGGGAAGCCGCAACCAGTGGAAGCCTGACGCGAGGGCTACGCGACATTCTCGCTCACCATGTGATCTTCCATTGGAATCGACTCGGCCTCAGCGTCAGAACCCAGAGCATCCTCGCGCGGGCGGCACGCGACACCGTCCTGAACCCGATGCTCCCGTCACATGAGGGCCATCCCGCGGGTGGGAAGTAATGTGGCCGCAGCCCGACGACCCCGAGGTCGTTCACCGGATGCGCACCGCCCACACACGTGCCCAAACCGCCATGGGCGTCAAGCCGGACGAGGACGCCCACGAGAGCTGGGGCTGGCGCGGCAGGACACTCGGCCAGGCCGTCACGACATCACACGGCCCGGCGTGGCTCCGCGTGGCCTGCGCCCCGAATGGAAAGGCCGCCGCCACATTCTGGAACGGCTCCATCGAAGCCGAAAAATCACTGCCCGAAGCGATACCGCGCCCTCGGTTGCGTTGCTGGCACGACTGGAACGATCAGCGATGGCAGTACCGCGCGGAACTATACGACCGAGTGACCGCGCGCCCCGTCGCGACATCTCCGGTGCTGACGACGACCCCTGAGTTGCCGTCGGACTGGTGGACGGCGGTGCGAGCCATGCTCGACGACATGGCCACGGTTCCTACTCGGCGCGTCACCATCCACCAAGGCTTTCTCGATCACGCTATGCCCCGGCTGCTCGGCACACCCATCAAAACCACCGCACCGCGCCCCTGGACCACAGCCCACGGCGACTTTCACTTCGCCAACCTCTGCGCGCCCACCCTGCACGTCTTCGACTTCGAAGGCTGGGGCCTGGCCCCGGCCGGCTACGACGCCGCGATGCTCCACAGCTACAGCCTGCTGGTGCCATCGGCCGCTGCCCGCATCCGCAGCGAGCTCGCCCACATACTCGACACCCCGTCCGGCCGATACGCCGAACTGACCGTCATCACCGAACTCCTCCACGCCACCACCCGTGGTGACCACCTCGCACTCGCAAAACCCCTACGCCAGCGCGCCAGCCGCCTCCTGGGACGGCCCATCCCGTCCCGTGTCGCCCCCTGACGCTCAAGAGCGATGCGTCTGGAACGGCAGCCGCCCCAGCCCTTGGGCCACGAAGCACGCCACGTACCCGGCGAACAGGTGGTACAGCAGCGGGGAGAACTCTTCGCGGACCCGCCCGTGCACGGGCAGCACGGCGTGGGCGTGGCCGGCAGCGGAGGTGTCGCCACGGCTGATGACGGCGACGACCCGGCGACCCAGCTCGTGTGCTCGCGCGGCGACCTCGGTGGCCTTGTCACGCGAGCGGCCGGGCGGGGCGATGACGAACAGGGGCATGTCATCGGGGTAGGCGAGCCGTTCGACGTGGCCCCACTCCTCCAGGTCCTGTCCGACGGCGAAAACGCCCGCTCCCTCCACCATCTTGGCGGCGGTGAACAGCGCGGTGCCGTAGGAGGGGCCGCTTCCCAGCATCACCATCACCGGGGCGTCCGCGACCAGGTCCGCCACCCGCCGGCACTCCTGTTTGATCGCCTTGGCGGTGGCGTCCACATGGTCGGCGAGTACGACCAGTTCCTCGCGCAGAGCGTCGGCCTCCCGGGCCGCATCGCGCGTGATGTCCGGACGGGGCGCCCGGCCCACCTGAAGCGCGATCAGCAGCAGGCCGAGCAGGCTCGCCTGGTAGGTCCGGATCCCCGGGGACGGCTCGGTGTCGGGCAGGTCGACCATCAGCGTACGGTCGGCCACCCGCGTCAGCGGGCTGCCGGGCGTCCCGGTCACCGCCACCGTCAGCGCGCCGTACCGGCGAGCGGCACGCGAGGCTTCGACGACACGCTCCGTCTCGCCCGAAGCAGAGATCGCGATCACCAGCAGACCGTCGTGGCAGCCCTGCCGTGCTTACGGACGATCACGCACGCGAAGGACCCGCCACCTACCGTGATGGGTCCTCCGTGGCTGGTCGGTGCCTATTTCAGATCAAGGCGACCACGCTTAACCGCTGCGATGAACTCGGCCCACTCGTCCGTGCCGAACAGCAGCGGCTGGGTCTTCGGGTTCTTCGAGTCCCGTACGGCTACCACGCCTTGCATGACGGCAACCTCGGCGCAGTTGCCGTTGCCTCCACTGTGGGAACTCTTCCGCCACTCGCCACGGACGGTGGCCACAGGGTTGACGGCCGCAACCTCGACGCAGTTGCCGTTCTGGCCGCTGTAGGAACTCTTGCGCCACTTGGCACGGGACATGTCGGGTCTGGTCATCCCGCACCTCCTTCTAGTTGATGCTCAATTGATTGCATCTGCTACACGCTGGATGAGCGCGACCGAGCGATCTGGGTGTAGGGCAGCCGCGAGCAAGCGGTCGAATGCAAGCGTATACCGAGCAACGTCGCTCGCCCCCTCCAGGTAGATGCCGTCAGGGACGCTCTCCAGGTACACCACGGTTGGGTCACCGGCGTTGGCGAAGTCCAGGATGACGAACGGTCCTGTCGTTCCAGCGTGCGCCCCTGCGGTGAATGGGACGACTTGGATGGTGGTCTTGCCTTGCTCGGCCATGTCGACCAGGTGGGCGAGCTGTGTTTTCATGACAGCCGTACCGCCGACCTGCCGATGTAGTACCGCTTCATCCAGGACTGCCCACAGGCGCGGGCGATCCCGACGCTTCAAGACTTCCTGACGCTCCAGGCGTACCTGGACGCGCCGGTCGATCTCGTCCGGGTCCAGCTCCTGTGGACCACCCCTGATGGTGGCGCGAGCGTAGTCGGGTGTCTGTAGGAGTCCCGGCACCATCAGCGGTTCGAACGTGCGGATGGTCTCGGCTCCGGCCTCCATACCGATGAACACCTGGTACGGGTCGGGTAGGACGTCGCGGAAGGAGTGCCACCACCCAGGCTGTCGGGCCTCCCGGGCCAGTTGAATGAGACCTTCCTTCTCCGAGCCCCCGACGCCGTACAACTCCAGCAGCTCGCGCACGCTGCGCGGCTGTGGACGGCTGCGGCCCGTCTCGATCCGAAAGAGTGTCGAGCCCGACCACTCCAGCTGCTGCGTCACCTGCTCTCGGCTCATTCCTGCGGCCTCCCGAAGCTTGGTCAGCTCCAGCGCCAGCCGTCGAGCCTTGAGCACGGGGCTGTGCTCTTGACCTTCCCGGCGAACCATCCCATACCTCCTTGCGGTCGCTGAGATCGATAGCAGTATTTCACTCGCAATATTGCATCGATCTTAAACCTAGTGCATCCTGGCAGCGTCAGCGTGTCACTGGTCGTACACAATCCGCAGTCGAACGACGCAAGAGGTCTGGGCCATGCAAGCCACACGTTCGCAACCGTTCCACTTCAAGATGAGTGCATGGCTTGCTGACGACCGCCGCTGTCATGTCGCCTCGTGCGTCAAGCTCGCTGAACTCAAGGTCAATGTCGCCTACACCGAGACCCGGTTCTTCCTGTGCGTGGAGCACGGTGTCAAGACGTGGAAGCAGACGGAGGCCTGTGGTCGCCCTTTCCACCTCAGCGACGAGGCGCTTGAGACCGTCACGCGTCACCCCCGGCGCTTGCGCCTCGTGGTGATCAACCCTCACGTCCACAGTCCGCGTGGGTGCCGTGGGAACGCAGGAGGGGCGCGGCACCCATGCATGTACGCGGGACCAGCGCTGTAGATCACTTCTCTCTTCCCCCCAAGGAGAAGTTCCCGAGAGCACAGCTCCGGCGCTGGTCCCGCCACCTCCGCACCCGAGGAGTCCCCAATGCACACGCAGCACGTGGAGGGCTGGCCCTTCATCGAACGTCACCAACTCGCGGCCACCAAGAACGCTCCCTACTGGGCACGCCGCTTGGTGGCGGATGTATTGGAACGTTGGAGAATGCCCGACCTTACCGAGAGTGCACTGCTTCTCACGTCAGAGGTGGTGACGAACGCCGTCGTCGCGGTGGGCGGGCTAGAGCTGAAGGAGGCGGCGCACGCGAGGTCGGTCCGGCTCAAGTTGAGCACGGACTACACCCACCTCCTCGTCGAGGTCTGGGATCCCATCAACCAGCCGCCGGTGTTGGGCTCCATGGTGCCGCTGGACAGCGAGCAAGGACGCGGACTCTTCCTAGTGGACACGTTCGCTAAAGACTGGAACTACTACCACCCCGCCGCAGGAGGCAAGGTCGTCTGGTTCTTGCTGGAGCGGCCAGCTCGTCCTGCCCGCGCCGGGTAAGGCATGAGCGACTACGACACCCGCGCTCGAGCACTGCGAGGATCTGGGCCGCACCTGCACACCCAGACCATCAACCGGCTGCACGCCCTGCTCACCAAGCTCGTCCCTGCGGGCCTGCCGCGCAAGCTGACCGCAGACACCGCCGCAGCCGTGCGGTGGGTGCGCCCCGAGGCCGTCTTGGCCTGCACACTACGCGCACTGGCGGTGGACCTGGTCTTCGAGACCCGGCGGCGGGACCTGCGCATCACCGCTGTCGCCGAGCAGATCTCCGCGGCGGTCGCCGAGTCCGGCTCCACTCTCACCGAACTGCACGGCATCGGCGACCTACTGGCCGCCAAGATTTTGGCCCGCACCGCGGGCGTCGACCGGTTCCGCTCGGCCGCCGCGTTCGCCTCCTACTGCGGCGTAGCGCCGCTTGACGCCTCTTCCGGGGACGTCAAACGGCATCGGCTGTCACGGGCCGGCGACCGGCAGTTGAACTCCGCCCTGCACATCATGGCCATCACCCAGATCCGCCGCCAGACCGCGGGGCGGGACTTCTATCAGCGCAAACGCGCCGAGGGTAAGAGTCACAGGGAAGCCCTGCGCAGCCTGAAACGACGGCTCTGCGACGTCGTCTACCGGACCATGATCCGCGACACGGATACCTCTCTGCTCACCGCCGCACACAGAGAGGTGCCGTTAATTGGACAGACCCACGCCCCGCCAGTTGCCCGGCCTCGTGCAACCGTGACCCGCATCGCCACCGCAGCTCGTCGGCCACCTGCCTGATTGCGCTGCCCAAGGTGAGCGAAGCAGCTCATCCGCTTCCATTATCCAAGTGGGTGATGATGTCGCTCACGAAGCGGGATCGGCCGCTGTGGCGTACGCCGTGGTAGGGGTCGGTGAAAAGGTCGCCGACGATGAGGACGACCTCGTCCTGGGCTCGGGTGACGGCGACGTAGAAGTTGTGCCGTTGCTCCTTTAGCGCTCTGCTGGAGAGTCCGCGGGTGGCGAAGTAGAACGGCATCAGCCCGTCGACGAGGCCGGGGAGGACGACGACGGAGAACTCCCGTCCCTTCGCGCTGTGGTAGGTGGTCAGCATGATGCGGCCGGGGGCCCTGCCGCCAGCGAGTTCGGCCATGGTCAGGCCGTCTTCCGCCGCGGTCCGGAGTGCTTGGGGAGCCTGCCGGTCCCGCAGATCGGAGCTGAGGTCTGCCACGTGGTCAATGTTCAGGTGTGCGATGAGATGGTCGAGGAAAGCCGCAGCGTCGTCCTCGGGCGCCTCGCGTTCGGGGGCGTCGAGCACCTTTAGGAGCTCCCGGGCGAGGCTGCGAGGCGTTTCCTCCGCCAGGGTGATGCCCACGGCCTGCCGGTGGCGATGCCACGTCGCGGCCAGCTCCCGCACGGTTCGGGTCGGTACGGCGGAGGACGGTCGGCGCCGGGGGGCGGGCGCGTGGGGCGGGGTGGTTATACCTCCGGTCGGTCTCCCGCAGGTTGGAGGAAACGGGTCTGCAGGGCCAGGCACGGGGCCGGCGAGGCGGCGGGCGGCGCACGCGGAGACGAAGTCGGCCAGGGGACTGCTGGGGATCTTGCGGGTGCGCTCCATGTCGCACGGCAGGTCTGCGGCTCGGAGCGCGGCGGTCAGGCGATTAAGGAGATTTCTGTTGCCTGGGTAGAGCACCGCGATGTCCTCAGCTGGAACACCTGTCGCGATCCGCTGGCGTACGACGTCGACGGCGCGCTGTGCGTGGTCGTCGAGATCGCCGGGGACTTCCTCGATGGTGACGGTGCCGGGTGCTTCCTGGTTGGGGTCAGCGCGATAGCCGCGGTCGACGCCGAGCACTCCGCGTCCTGCCGCCACCAGGGTGCTGCCGCTGCGGAAGTTCACCGTCAGCTGGATGGTGGTGAAGTCATCTCGTTCGTGGAGTTCTTTAAGGTAGCGGATGTCGGCGCCCTGGAAGGCGTACATGGTCTGGTCGGGATCGCCGACGGCGGTCACCTGGACTCCTGCGGCCAGCAGTTCGGTGACCACAGCGTGCAGCACAGGGTTAAGGTCCTGGTATTCGTCGACCACCAGGTGCCGGAAACGCGCCGAGAGCATGTCACGGGCGGGCTGGCTGGCACGGAGCACGGCTAGGGCGCGGCCCGGCATGGCGTCGAAATCCAACCCGCCGCGGTTGATAAGGGCCTGCTCGTAGCCGCGGACGGCTTCGAGGTACTGGTGCTGGTAGTCCTGAAGGCCTTCGCCGGCGGCCATGAGGCGGCGGATTTTGGTGAGCAGCGGGTCGGGCTTGTCCTTCACAGGCAGCCCGGCCTCGAACGCGGCGTGGGCCCAGAGCTGGTTGGTCTGGGTGTCGTCCAGGATGGTTAGGTTGTCGGCGAACGGGACATTGGTGAAACGTGCGTACGGCCGCAGGATGTGGTGCAGACAGAAGGAGTGCACGGTTCGACTGGCGAGCCGCCGCCCAGGGCGCATGCCCAAGGTCCGCAGACGGCTGGTCACTTCGGATGCGGCCGCCTCGGTGTAGGTGATGGCGGCGACACCCCGGTGCGGGCTGGTGGTCGCCAAGAGGTGCCCGACGCGGGCGACGAGGGTTCGGGTCTTGCCCGCTCCCGGGCCTGCCACGAGAACCAGGTTGCCCTGGTGGCGCACGGCCTGGCGTTGTTGGGGATGCAGGTTCGCGATCTCCTGTGCCAGGGCCGGAGGCAGCCGCAGGGCGGCCGAGCCAGGTCCCGGCTGATCGATACTCTTCGGCTCCTCGGGCGGCCTCGTGGTGACAGCTGCGGGTGGAGCCGGTACGGGCTCAGCCAGGCTCATTGGCCGGAACCTGGGCAGGCGGCGTACGAGCGCCTAGCTGCATCGGGGTGGGCGCGAGGGGCAAGTGCTCGTAGCGGCGGCGTAGGTCATCAAGGAGCGCCAGCACCGGCCCGCATCCGGGCAGGGCGAGCAGGTCACTGCTGGCCACGGGGCGGTCGGACGGGTATCCGAGCAACTGGCGAATACGATCGGGCAGATTGAGTTGCTCGACGTGGTCGGCGAGCCGCTGGGCGAAGCGGCCCTTGCTGACCGGATCCCGCTCAATGCGGGAGATCACCCCGGCGCGCTGGTCCTCTGTGGAAGGGCTCGCGGCAACCTGTTCTAGGGCCTGAGCGAAGTTTTGACGTCGTCTCGCACCGGTGGCCAGGTCGTTGAAGGCAGCTGTCATCTCCGCCGTCAGCAGCGGCGCGAGATCGGTCTCCAGCGTGTCTGGGCCGACGAAGATTCCGAACCCGGCGGCGGTGACGACGAGGTTGTGGCGCCCGTCGCGAGGCCCTCCAGCAGTCGGCAGATCCTGCTGCCGCAGGGCGTTCAAGGCGTCCCGGAACGGCTCTGCCACCGAATCATCGGCCAGGATCTTTAGCACATCCAAGGCGCGCCGCAAGCCTGGCTCACGCCGGTAAATCTCCGTCTCCTCGGTGTCGGTGGCATCACCGTCGGTCAGAATGCTGAAAGGTCTGTTGAAGCCGGAGGGCCCCAGGAGCTTGGCGTAGGGGGCAAAGTCGGTGCCGTCGATGCTGGCGACAACGATGCCGTGGGCGTCCAGATCGAAGCCTGCCGACCGCGCGAGTGCGGGCAGCAGATAAGTCTCGGCAACGCCTTCGACGAGGACGACCCCCTGGGCGAAGAGGATCTCCGCCCTGTTGACGTTGAGATAGCGTTCCAAGTCCGCGCGCTCGTGCTGTTCGAGTAGTCCCGGAGCCATGACGCGGGCTTGGGTCCCTGTGGTGGTGTCCAGCAGCAGCACCATGCTGGGCAACGGGGTGACGGCGGCGATGTGCGGACTATGAGTGGTGAGGACCAGGCGGTTGGGCTGACCGAGCAGGTGGGCGAACAGATGCCTCTGCAAGGTGGGGTGGAGATGGGCCTCCGGTTCCTCCACTACCAAAAGTGTGTCCTCGCCGTCCGTAGCGCTACGGCGTAGCCGCAGCCGTTCCAGGAGCAGTGCGAGGTACAGCACGTTGGCGGTGCCGGTGGAGGTGCGGTCGATACCCCGTGTGGCGGAGGCGTCTATGAACAACCGGATGCTACGCAGCAGGTCTTCGTCGCGTCCCGCGAAAGCCAGCGAGGGGTCTAGGTTCATCCGAGGGCCGGCCATGGTGGCGACGCGGCTGCGGATCAGGTCGGCGATGTGCTGGACATTGGCGTCGCGTCCGAGATCCTCGCGTGCGGTGCGCATCGTCTTGAGTGTCTTGTCGATGTTCGCCTGAGCCGGTGGCCGTTCGCGCAGCAGGCTCGTCAGGGGGCTGCGGTCTGGACGGGCGAGGTCGTGCTCGGCGTCCCGCAGGGCGGGCAGCACCGACATGGCGGCGTAGCGCTTGGCGGCGAGCATGGTGTTGCTTGGGTCGATGGCGCCATAGACGGTCCATTCGTAGTCGTTCGGCGTCAACGGCTCGGCAGGCTCCTCGCCCAGCAGCCGGGCGGGGGACTGCTTGGGCCGGAACAGGTAGGTGAGCCGGGCGACGAGAGGGGACAGGCTGATGATGGCGCCGTCCAGCTCGCTCCGCGCGTCGGGATCGTCTTCGAAGTCGGCGAGTTCGACTTCCACAGTGACCTCGGCTCCCTCGGCCAGGGACGGGGAGCGGTCGTGGATATCCTCCGGCTGCAGATAACGTCGCCGGTCTGGCAGGTCAGGGTCGAGAACCAAACGCAGGGCGTGCAGCAGGTTGCTCTTGCCCACGCCGTTCTCACCGACGATCACAGCTGGTGTGGGGAACGGATCGATGACCAGGTGCTCGAAGTTACGGAAGTGCCGGATACAAAGGCGACGAAGCTGCATCATTCTCCCGGTCGATCGGCGCACTGCTCGCAGGCTGCGACGCTGAGCGCCCACACCTTTGCGGCCTCCAGAGCGGGTCACCGCAGTAGTTCGGACCGGCCAGATCCTCAGCCCGACGCTCCACCTGCCAACATCACCCGGTGGCCCCCGCCCCCATCGCGACCGGACCTAGCCGCCCGCGATGGGTGCACGATATCTGAATGGGAACGGCCGTGCATGGTGGCTGCACAACATGAACTGCGGCCCGCTATTTGACGACGGCAACGTCCGTTACCCCCGCCAACCGCATGCGTTCCCGCTGTGAGCTCTTGGCGCCCGCCTTGCGCTACGCTGAGATGGCACTTCCTGGCAGCAACTTCAAGCGGTGTAGGACGCCCCACTGCGACCTGGATGCTGTCTTGGCGGCCGGAGGTCAACATGCAGTTCCGGGTACCGGCCCTGTATGTCTTGAGGATCCACAGCGCCGGGGCGCCCAGCCAGCCGCCACTACGTTCAATATTCGGTCGCGGACATGTGCCGAACGCGGAGGGGCCGTATGCCGACGGCTCAGGAACGGCCAGCCATCCCTCGTTCACGGCAGGCTGACGAGCTTCTACTCCGTCGGACGAGCGGCGTCAGTTGGGAGGCACCCGGCGCCATGAAAAGCGCCAAAAGCTAGCGGTCTGGAGCCTCCACTCCCTGCAAGAGGTCTGCTGTGGCCGTCTTGGTCACGCTCAACTCACCGACGCCGACGGCCGCAAGCAGGAGGGTGGGCTTGCTGATGGTCACGGTCACACGGATCTTCTGGTCACTGACCACGCTGACAGATCCGCTGGTGCCCGTGCTGGCGAGATAGGCGCGGGAGGCGTGCACGGCGATGGTGCGGTCGACGGTGAAGCGGCCGCCGTGGGCGTAGGCGCGATCGCGGTCGATGCGGCCGGCTCCGGCGCGCGCGGCTTCTTCGGCGACGGCGGAGGCTCGGCGGGCGGCGCGAATCTTGGCGCCGCCGTCCACGACGAGTCCGACGGCGGCGAGGAGGGCGACAAAGAAGACGACCACGAAGAGGCTGATCGCCCCTTGGTCGGAGGGGCGTGGTTGTTGAACGTCGGTGGCGATTGTCGAGCCCAAGCTCATGGTTGCCGTCCGCGGAAGGGGTCGATCGGGCTGCTGAAGCGCGCGGTGATCGTCGTGGGTGGCACACCGGAGGCGGCGACGTCACCGAGGCGGATGGTGCAGGTGACCTCCGCGGTGACGGTGCCAGGCTGTCCGACGGGCCGGGCGAACTGGAAAGTATCGACGTGGACATGGGCCGGACAGGTCAACCCTTGGCGTGCCAGGGCCGCTCGTGCGCTGGCGGTCGCGTTGCCCCGGGCCGTGGCGGGATCTCGGGCGATGGAGGCTTGGCGGGCGGCGTCGCGGGCGGCGGCTTCGACCGCCGCGTGCGTGGTGGCGATACGGCCGGCGGCGATGGCCAACAGCAACGCGACGATCAGCGCCGGGGCGAAGATCGCCAGCTCCAGCGTGGTCGACCCACGATCGCGGTGATGCCCGCTGAGCATGACGACCGAGGGCTGGGCGTTCCCACCGATCCTGCTCTTGTACGCCTTCCTGTGTGGATGGGGCCATTGAGAGGTCATCGGCCCTCCGCTCCGAGATTGGCGCCAGGCAGAGGTGCGGCGTTTGGCAACCCACCTGAAGGTGTTGTGAACTTCTCCCGTGGTCCGCGGGCGACCTGGCTGACGTTGCTACGAACGAATGGGATCAGGGAGAGCGATCTTCCCTGCACACGGACGACGACGGTGGTGGCGTTGCTGCCGCTGGCGTTGGCGGAGGGAGAGAGAAGAAATCCGTCTCCGCTGCTGCGAGCGAACGCCAGTGCGGTGGCCGAACCGTCGCTCTTGGCGCCGTAGGCACGGGCCACTCGCACGCCCTCCTGCGCCGCCGACAGGGCGATGTTGCGAGCGTGAAACCACAACGCGGCGTGCAGAGTGACCAGCACGGCCGTCAGCACCACCGGGACGGCGATCACAGTCTCCAACGTGATGCTGCCCCGGTCGGTGCATCTGCGGGCATCCACGGTCGACGCTTACTTGATCTTGCTTGCGTGCTGGTTGATAGCCGAGACGACCTTGGCCGCGGCGGCGACAGCGGCCAGGAACAGGGCTCCGGCGACCACCATCCACTCCAGCGTGACGCCGCCCCTGTCGCGGGCCTGATGACGGAGCGACTCGACCCGGGCCAGGAAGTAGTTGAGCTCGGGCGGGGGATCGGGTAGCCGCATGGGCAGTACCTCCTTGTTATCGGACGCCTTCACCAATGGGGTCACCCGCCGACGATGCGGGCGTAGGCGGGATAGCCGAGCAGGATGAGATAGCCGATCACCGACAGCGCCACCGGCACGGTCATTGATTCGGTGCGGGATTTGGCCCGCGTCAGCGCGCGGGCGAGCTGTTGCTCGCGCAGGGAACCTGCCTTGGCGGTTAGGGAATCGAGAATGCGGGCACCCTGCAGACCGGCGCGGCGGGCGATGGCCGCGGTGTCGGCCAGTTCGCGCACGCCGATCTCCTCGGCCAGACGGGTGAGCTCGTCCCAGGTGTCGCGGGTGCCGCGCGCGGTCGGGTCAAGCACGGCGGCCAGGCGCTCGAAGGCCCATCCGTGGCAGATCCTCGCGGGGGCTTCCAAGGCTTCGGCGGGGCCTGCGCCCCCGGCTCGCGCCATCTTGACCAGGTCGAGGTAGGCGATCAGGGCGGTGCGGAACTCCTCGCGCGCGTCGCGTGCCTGAGAGCGGACGGCGATGTCGGGGGCCAGGAACATGAACAACGCGTACAGGGCGGTGAAGCCGGTGGATAGTACCCACGGCACCGTGGGCATGAACAGCGTCCACACCAAGGTGGGCGCTGCCAGACCGAACACGGCCAGGGCGAGCTTTTGCGCCAGGTAGCCTTCGACGCTCTTGCCCAGCAACGCCAGATCTTTGCGGGGAATGCGCACGTCCAGCGCGCTGCCGGTGATGCGCGCGGCCAGCCAACGCCCGACCCGCCACGACAGCTCCGAGCCGACAGGAGAAGGCGTCCGCCGGGGCGAGGTGTCGAAGCGCTGAAGCGCGGCGGCCAGCGCGGGCGGAGCCGGGAACGCTTCCCGGACGAGGAGGAACACGCCAAGACCGATCAGGCCGCCACCGAGCAGGATCCACGGGCTCATCCACGCCTCCTGTTGCCGGACGGAGGCAGGAAGCGGAAGCTCCGGGCGGGGGAGGCCAGGCGATGAAGCCACCACAGCGTCGCCGCGTACAGCAGCGCTACGACGGTGAGCGTCAGCTGGCCCGTGAAGGTGCCGAACGGGGCGACGTAGTCGCGGTTGAACAGGGCGAATGCGGTGTACAGGCCGAGCGCGGCCACGACCCACACGGCGGTGGTGCGGTGGGTGGCGCGCTCGGCGTCGATCTCACGTTCCATCGCGACCTGCTTGGCGACGGTATCGGCCAACGCGGTGAGCACCTGGTGCAGGCCGCGGCCGCGCAGCTCGGATGCGATGAGCAGTGCGGCGACGATGGTGTCACCCACCGGGTGGGCCAGGTCGTCGGCGTAGGCCCGCAACGCGGCGTCGGTGGGTGTTCGGTACTCCAGCCGCCGTCGAAGTGCTGTGACCTCGGCGGCGATCGGGGCGGGCGGGTCATCAGCGCTGGAGAGCAGGGCGTCCTCGATGCCCCGGCCGGCGGTGAGCACATCGGCCAACTGCCGGGTCCAAGCCTCCAAGGCCTCCAGCCGCGCCAGACGACGTTGCGCGCTCCGGCCGCCCAGCATGCGTGGCAGCGCGACCGTGGCGGCTGCGACGCCGAGCGCGGCCACCGGCCAGCCGGTCACCGCCCACGTCACCGCGGCTGCGATCGCGGCGGCACTCCCCTCGGCGAGGGGACGGCGCGACCGTAGTTGGTCGGTGCGCCAACGTGAACGGCGCACCTGTGGGGGCGGGAACATATCGACACCGGCGAGCGCAAAGGCAGCCATGACCATCCCTCCGGTGATGAGTGCACCGGCGAGAACGGCGAACGTGGCGTTGCCGGTCATGACGTCGCCACCTGGTGAGATGGGTGGAACCAGGCGAGGTCGAAACCCGCCGTCTCCAGGTCGGCGGCGCACTGGGGGAGGGTGTGGGGGACGGCGCGGCCGTCCGGTCCCGGTACGTACACGTGGTTCGTCGCCGGTTCCTCGGTGTCGGCGGGCGGCAGCACCTCCACCACCTCCGACACGAAACGCATGTTGACTGGGCGTCCGCTCCTGTGGTGGACGACGTGGTTCAGATGGACGACGAAGTCGACTGCCATCCCCGCCAACCGGAAAAGCGTGGCGGGTGGATAGGACAGACCGCCGGAATCGGCCAGGATGAGCATGCGTGACCACACCTCAGATGCCGAGTCGGCATGCAGGGTGCACAGCGAGCCTTCGCCACCGGTGTTCATGGCCTGCAGCATCGCCACCAGCTCATCGCCCAGGACCTCACCGACGATGACGCGGCGGGCGTTCAGCCGCAGGGCGTCGGTGACCAGTTGGCGGACCGTGATGCCGCCGACTCCTTCGGCGTTGGGTTCCCGGGCCTCCATAGCCACGATGTCGGAGTGCCGGTGCGGCAGCGTGTGCAGGAACAGCTCGTACTCGTTCTCGACGGTGACGATGCGCTCCTCACGCGGGATGTCGGCGGCCAGCGCGCGCACGAACGTGGTCTTTCCGCTGCCCATGCCGCCGGTGACGACGATGTCCTTGCGGGCCCGCACCGCGGCGCGCAGGAACTCCCGCAGACCGGGATCCAGGGTGCCGTACTCCACAAGCTCGTCCAGGTCGATATCCAGCATCCGGTGCCGGCGGATGCTCAGGCAGGGACGCGGGGTGACGGTCATCATCGCGGTCAGACGCGAACCGTCTGGCAACGCCAACCGCAGCCTGGGTTTGGCGGGGGAGAAGTCGCGGGCGGTCTGGCCCTGGTAGGCGCCCCACCTGCGGATCAGCTCCACCAGCTGCTCATCGGAGTCGGCGATCGGCAGGCCCTGTTCCTTCGTGCCGTCGGCCCGGCTGATCCACACCTCGTCGCAGCCGTTGACATCGATGTTCTCGATCTCGTTGTCCTCAAGCAGCGGCTGCAACGCACCCAGGCCGAAGCGTTCGTTGTAGACCGCGTGCACCAGCTCGGCCTCCAGCTCGGCGGTCAGCTGATACCGCCCGGAACCGGCCTGGTCCGCGATCCAGGCGCGCACCTCACCAGCGATCAGCTCACGCGCCTGTTCTGGAGTGGTGTCGATGGTGATCTGCTCGTCCAGCGCCCGGTTGATCTCACCGACCGCCGCGCGGAACACGGCGGTACCGTTACCCGCCTCAGGCTGGCGACGATGCCCGTCGGGTGACGGGCTTCCGGGCTGACCGTTACCAGCGCGGCCGCCAGGCGAGACAGGAACGGGCAGGTTTGGCCATCCACCGGGGCGGCGCGACGGCCAGAACGGCTGATGCATCCGTGAAGTCATGGTCTGCTGTCCTCCACGACAGAACCGGGCACGCCATGCAGAGCTCGGCGCTGCGCGGTGGCGAAGCGGTGCGCGGCGCGTCCGACTGCGCCCGCCTGGCGCAGCAGAAGACCGGCCTCGATCCGGCGGCGTGCCCGTTCGCTGTCGGGCCCCTCCGACAACACCTGCGCCGCACGCTGATCAAACGGCAACTTGAGAACAATGGCGAAGTCCCCCAGCTGGGCGCGGACCTCGCCTGCGGTGTAAGGACGGTCCCCGATCAGGCACAATCCCACCGGCACGCTAGGCCCCAGAGCTTGACGCAGCCGCGCCAGACGCGACCGCGCCGCCGCCACCTGCGCCAGCGTCGGCCGCATTACCACCAGCACCAGATCCGAGCTCCGCAACACCGGAAACGGCAGCTCCGGCACGATGGGCCCCACATCGGCCAACACCGTGAACGGCAGCTCGGTGAACGTCTGCGCCAGCACCTCCCAGGTCGCCGCCGTCAGCTGGACCGCCACAAACGGATCGTTCAACCCTGGCAGCAGCAGCCGCTCCCGCTGTTCGTCCAGCGGCAACGTCTGCTCCCACAGCGCGCGCAGGGCAATATCGGGACCGTGGACCGCGGCCAGCCCAAGATTCCACAACCCGTGGTCGGGAGGGGTATGGCACTGGAAGTAGCCACGCAACAGCCGACCACCGCCCGGCGAACACTCGGCCAGCAGCACTCGCTCGGGCCAGGTCAACGCAAGTGCGAATCCGCTGGTGGTGACGCCGGGAGCATCCCCGGGACTGGTGAGAGCGATCAGGCTCACCGCACCCCCCGCCAGGTCAGCACAAAGCCGATCCGGCCCGTGGACGCCTGCCTGGCGATCGCCGGACCCACCCGTGCATCCACGACCAGGTCGACCCGCACCGCGCCATCGGCATCCGGCGCGCTCACCAGATCCACCGTCGCAGGCGTGTCCTGTGTCAACGGCGCGGCCTGGTTCCCCGACGCGGCGTCCCCCTGCCCGCCGGAGCCGGGGGTGGCCACCACCAATACCTGATCACCAGGCTGCAAGCCTCGCGCCGGCAGCTGCGAGACTCGGACCGCGACCGGGACCACCTGCTGCCCCTGACGTGGCGACAACGCCGTGGTCAGCTGAGAGGGGGCAAGGAGCGTGCCTCGTCGTAGATCCACTGCGGCCAGCCGTCCAACCACATCCCGCAGCTGGCGCCCCGGGACCGTTGCTACGCGCCCATCGGCCGCCACCATGGTGGTCGCTACATCGGCATTGGTGATCTGCTGCCCGACCGGCACATCACGCGCGACCACCACGACGGAGGTGCGCTCACTCATGCCGGTGAACAGGTATCCGGTCAACGCGGCGCCCGCCCCCACCAACACCATCGCCAGCAAGAACATGCGTCGCCGTCGCTGACGCGGAAGCGGCGGCAACCCACCGGCACCGGGCGGTTGCTGTCCATCCGGGCTGCGCGGCACGGTGCCGATCGGTAGTCCGCCGGCCGACCGCTGGCCTCCGTGCTTGTGTCTGAATGCGTTGCCGGGTTCGCGCGACATCTCACCTTCCTCCCGCCACTGCCTGCCCTTCGGCGATCCGGACGGGGAAGGCGGTCGACCGGGTCAGCGCTGGCAGCGCGCCCCCGGCACCATCCGATCCCCGCCAGGTACCACCCCAGGTCACCGTCACCGTCACCTGATACGCCGACCCGGGCAGTCCTGCCGATGAACGCTGATAGGTGTAGGAACAGTCCGAACGCTGCGCCTCGGCAGAACGCCCAGAGTCGTAGGCTTCGCCGGGGCCGTCGCACTTCACCGCGGGCAGCCCGGAACCGGGATTGATCGTCAAACTCGTCGGTCGTGCGGTGACCTCCGCCCACACTCCGCCCGCCTGGACTCGGTCTGTGAGGGGTTTCCAGTTGGTCACCCAGAACCACTGCGGCAGCCCCACCAGCCCGTCGGACTCTCGTGGTGGTGCTGTCCGCACCTCTGGTGCGGGGACGGGGAGCCGTCCCCATGCCTCTAGCGCCAGCTGGGCAGGCGACACCGTCGGGGCAGCGGGGGCACCAGCCGGAGGGTCCCCCACGAGTTCGAGAGGCCCGCATCCCTGCATGCCGAACCCCCACGGACCACACGTCGGGCCGTTCTGGGAACTGGCGGCGCCGCTGCTGCCCCCAGCCGTCGGAGCTCCAGCACCAGAGCCGCCGTTGTTGCCGCTGGAGTTGCCGCCGCTGCGGCCGGGCTGTTCAGCTCCGTAGCCCCAGCCCCAGGGATAGGGCTTCGGAGGAATCGGTTCTTTCGCCGACGATGCTGCTCCAGCCAAAGGAGAAGCGACGGCCGCGGCGACCAGACCTGCGGCCAGGACCAGCGGAAGACGCCGCCCTAGCAGCGTCCGAGCGGAGAGATGCGATTGATGCGCCATCGCCCGTCAGAACCTCGCGCAAGTGTCGCTCGTAGGTGATCGTTTGGTGTCCCCCGACTAGTGACCTGCCCGGTACGGGAATTCTTCACCTGTGCATTGGTGCTGTCCTGGCAGTCCCAGACTGTCGCCCGATTGCCGCCAATCTGGACTTTCTGGATATGGACGACAATGTGTCCCGAGGAGGTCAGGTTCCTGGCATGCAGCTGATCGATATTGCGCAGGACGTCATCCAGTAGCGGCTGAGTTGCGTATTCTCCGAGGAGTTGTCGGCGCCGCTCGTTGCTGGACGACTGCTCGGCCTGGGGAAGAGCCATCCAGTACTGGGTGTAGGCATGCCTGACAGCATCTTCTACCGAAGTGGTCGCAGTCGAGGTTGTCGGTGCTTCTGGAGGGGACGTGGACGGCAGTACTGTCTTGCGGTCACCATTGCTGCATGACCCCGCGAGCACAAGCAGCAGAGCCACACCGGCGATCACAGGGTAGGTGGCGCTGGCCGGGTGCCGTCCTTTCTTGTAATCGATCATTCTGTCCGCATGGCTGTGTGAGGGCTTGTCAGGCGTCGCGACAAATAGTCAGCCTAGATGGCTGGGTCACGGTCAGGCAATAGCTTTTTACTCAGCGTTATAGAGTGATAACAGATCATCTGATCTGCTGATAGAAGGTAAGAATCCAACGAAGCACTTGGAGTCATAGTGGCTCGCCAGCATCATCCGGTGCAGTCGCGGCATCGACGCCTTCTCGGGGCAATGCGTGCGATTGTCGCGGCCGCAGTGTTGGCCGCATTGATCGTCGGATTGCCCTGGCTTCTGATCACGGTCGCCGGTTCACCGGTTCCTGACCGCCTGCCCACCGGGGATGAGATCGTCTCGGCCCTGTCGCGTCGCGATGACGGAACCCTGCTGCTTGCCGCGGTGAAGTACCTGACATGGATCGGCTGGCTTGTCTGGGCTCTGCTGGTGCTGCTGGAGCTCGGCGCGCGGATATCCGGCCGCGCCGCTCCGCGGATCCCCGGCCTCGGGGGTCCGCAGAGGATGGCCAGCCTTCTTGTCGGGAGCCTGGGGGCGGCAGTGCTGGGCACCTCGGTGTCCCTCAGCCGAGCTGCCACTCTCCCTCCGCCGCCGACAACCCTGACAGCCGCCACCGCACCTTCCCAAAGCGTCCTTCCCGGGCAGGAGGCGGCGGACGAGACGACGGCCGCAGCCTCAGCGGCACCTCGTCAAACGATCACACCGTTGGCTCAAGGCGTCCGCGCCGTCGACTCGGAAGCCATCGGTCCGCCCAGCGTCGTCCCAGGCGAGGACCGTGGTGTCGTTGACTCTTCCGGTGAGCAGGATGACGAGCGGGGTCGACGGACGATCACGGTGCAGTTTGCCTTCGACTCTGTGCAGCTGACGCCTGCTGCAGAGTCCACCCTTGCCCAAGCCGCCGCCGACATTCGCAACCGTGCCGATCCAGCCGAACCGATCAGGGTCGTCGGGCACACCGACTCCCTTGGCCCGGCCCCCTACAACCAAAGACTCTCACTCCGTCGAGCTGAGGCCGTTCGAGACGCTCTCCAGCCCGAGCTCGGTGACAGCTACCGGTTGGAGAGCAGCGGGAAGGGCGAAACTCATCCCGTCGTCGATGACCGCCGTCCAGAAGCAAAAGACAAGGCGTCGGCACGGGCCCGGAACCGCCGAGTCGAGATCACGTACACGCTCAAGTCCGCAGGGCAGATGCCGACCAGCCCAACGAGCCGCCCGTCATCGCACCGAGACCACAGCGAGGGCGGCAGCGGCGGCGAGCCGACCAGATCGGCTCCCACACCACCAGCGACACCGAACGCTGCGCCACACTCGGCCAAGCCCTCCCGGCCGGCGGTGACGCTTTCCGGAGTCCAGCCATCCAGAACCCAAACACCGGCAGCTTCCGAGTCGCCGCGGCCATCGTCCTCCGAGCCGAGCTCACCCGTCGGTGTGCCGATCACAGTAGAGCTGCCGTCCGGTGCTGTGGTCGGCTTGTCCTTCGCGGCCGGGGTCGGCACCGCGCTGATGGTGTCCCGGCTGCACCGGCGACGTCGGCACCGCACGCCCCGCTCCGGCCCCGATCTGAATGCGCGGGAACCAGAGCCCGGCCCGGCCGTCCGCAAGCTACGCCGCGTCGCCCTCGCCGCTCGCGAGGGCGGTCACACCGACGGCGAGCCGGAGCCGTCCGCTCAGCAGCGACTGCATCTGTTCCCTCTGACCTCCAACGGCCAGATTGTCCTCGGCGTACGCGATGACCAAGAGACCTCGGCTCCGATCGGCGGGCTCGTCGTCGGCCTGAGTGGACCTGGTGGCCTGGCGGCGGCCCGTGCGCTGCTGCTGACGCTGCTGATGCATGCGGGCGACCACGACGTGGAACTCGTGGTGTCCCGCGACGACGCCTCGCGGTTGCTCACGTTGCCCTCTGAGGACGTCGACGAACTCGCCCAGCACGTCCCAGCGGTACGCCTCACTCCTGACCTGAATGCGGCGCTGCGGCTGCTGGAATCCGAGCGGATCCACCGTGCCCGTTTGCTCGACACCACAGCCGATGGGCAGGACCTGGACGCCGTCCGCGGAGGCGATCCCACAGAACCATTGCCACGCCTTGTCCTGCTTGCGACGCCGAGTGAAGATCAGCAGCGCCGTCTGCAAGCACTCGCCACCGCCGCCTCCGAGTACGACATGGCCATCATCACCCTAGGAGACCATCCGGCCGGGCCGACCGTGCTTCTCGACGACTCAGGACACGTCACCGCCACCAGGGGCACGAACACCGAGCTCTGGGAAGGGTTGCAGCTCTTCCACCTCTCCGTCGACGACACCCGCCAGGTATTGGACCTTCTCCGCAGCGCCCACGGTGCCCCGGAGCCCGAGAGAACGTCCGAACAGAGTGTGGAGGCGACCGGCCCAATCCACGTGCCCTCGCCACGGCCAGCCCCGCCGGTCCGCCAGGACGCAGGAGCCGCCGGGGAACAACCCGTCCAGCTGCGGGTGCTCGGTCATCCCACCGTGCTGGTGGGCGACCAGGAACTGGAAACCGGAATCCGCGGCAAAGGCCGAGAGCTGCTGACCTACCTGGCCGTCCACGCCGACGGCGCCAGCCGCGACGCGATCACTGCGGCCCTGTGGCCCGACGTCGACCACAAGCACGCGGTCATGCGTTTCCACGCCCTGCTGCATGATTCACGCCGGGCGTTGAAGCGCGCCACCAGGTTGGTCGACGAGAACTTCATCGTCCTGTCCGCGGACCGCTACCGCCTCAACCCCGAACTCGTCGGCGTCGATCTATGGCGCTTCCACACCGCCTTGCACAGGGCGTCGCAAGCCGATGACGACCAGATTCAGGCGGCGTTGTTGCAACAAGCCGCGGACACCTACGTGGGCCACCTCGCCGCCGAAGGGTCCTATGAGCAGGCGTACGAGTGGATAGAGCCCGAGCGGGAGGCGCTTCGACGCCAGGCCGTCGAAGCGCTAGTCCATCTCGCCACGCTCTACGAGCGTCAGGATTCTGAGCGCGCTCTGGTGGTGCTCGAACGCGCCCGAACCCTTGACCGCTACGCCGAAGAGATCTACCAGCGCATCATGACCCTGCAAGCCAAGCTCGGCCGGCCAGACGCCGTGCGCCGCACCTTCCGGCTCTTGGAGACCTCCCTCGAAGATCTGGCAGTCGACCCCAGCGAGGAGACACAGCAACTCCTATGGCGCCTCCTCCACCCCCGCGGCCGCCAACCTCAGCCCGACCATCGCCAGAAGACGACGTAACCAAGCTGACGCTGCAGGACTGGGCCACGTACAGCTGCAGGGACGGTCACCACTGATATGAAACCCGCGCACACACTGACGAAGATGTTGACAGTGCCGTGCGCGGAATTAATGTCAGCGGTCGTCTACGGCGAGGCCTGGTCGCGTAGGGCCGCTGCGATCTGGGCGCGGATCCGGTCCAGGTGTTCCGTGTCCTGCTGGCTCTTGAGGTAGGCGTGGACGGAAGTCTTGCTGAGCTGGCCGGTGCTCATCACATCGATAATGTAGGGGACGTGCGTGCTCCCCCACAGCGCTTGCCAGAGCTGTTGGCGTAGCTGCTTGGTGAGGAATGAGACAGCCGGGCACCGGGGGAGACCGCCCACCACGACCGGGCCATTATCTGCCGGTCACCCTCCGCCACCACCCCCGCACTCGGCCCCCACGCCTCATCGCCTGCCTAGTCACCCGAAGGTTGTTCAGCGCCGTGCCTTCGCGGTGCCGGTCGCTGAGCTCTTGGTAGATGGTGGCGGCCCGGTTGTGGGCGTCGATGGCCTCCTCGAACCGCCGCACCTCCTGCAGTGCGGTACCGAGGTTGTTCAGCGCCATGCCTTCGCGGTGCTGGTCGCCGAGCTCGCGGAAGATGGTGGCGGCCCGGTTGTGGGCGTCGATGGCCTCCTCGAACCGCCGCACCTCCCGCAGCGCGAATCCGAGGCTGGTCAGCGCCGAGCCTTCGCCGTGCTGGTCGCCGAGCTCGCGGAAGATGGTGGCGGCCCGGGTGCAGGCGTCGATGGCCTCCTCGAGCCGCCGCACCCGCCGCAGTGCGATACTGAGGTTGTTCAGCGCCATGCCTTCGCGGTGCTGGTCGCCGAGCTCTTGGTAGATGGTGGCGGCCCGGGTGCAGGCGTCGATGGCCTCCTCGAGCCGCCGCACCTCCTGCAGTGCGGTACCGAGGTTGTTCAGCGCCGTGCCTTCGCGGTGCTGGTCGCCGAGCTCGCGGCAAATGCTCAAGTCCCGGGTGTGGGCGTCGATGGCCTCCTCGAACCGCCGCACCTCCCGCAGTGCGATACCGAGGTTGTTCAGCGCCGTGCCTTCGCGGTGCCGGTCGCTGAGCTCTTGGTAGATGGTGGCGGCCCGGGTGTGGGCGTCGATGGCCTCCTCGAGCCGCCGCACCTCCCGCAGCGCGAGACCGAGGTTGTTCAGCGCCGAGGCTTCGCCGTGCCGGTCGCTGAGCTCTTGGTAGATGGTGGCGGCCCGGGTGTGGGCGTCGATGGCCTCCTCGAGCCGCCGCACCTCCTGCAGTGCGGTACCGAGGTTGTTCAGCGCCGTGCCTTCGCGGTGCTGGTCGCCGAGCTCGCGGCAAATGCTCAAGTCCCGGGTGTGGGCGTCGATGGCCTCCTCGAACCGCCGCACCTCCACCAGCGCGAGACCGAGGTTGTTCAGCGCCATGCCTTCATAGCGCTGGTCGCCGAGTTGGCGGGCGGCAGCCAGGGCGTGATGGCCGATGGTGATGGCGTCGTGGAACAGGCGCCGCCAGTCCAGGTACTGGGCCAGGGATGCGGTGAGGGCGATGGCGGTGGGCGGGTGTGTGGTGGCGGCCAGGGGGACGGCGGCGATCAGGTTCGAGCGCTCGGCGTCCAGCCAGGCCAGCGCGTCCTGCCGGTCGCGGAACCGGTCGGGGAGCGGGTCGCCGGGCAGCGCCCGCAGGTGGTCGGCGGCGGCGTCGGCGGCGGTCGCATAGTGCTCCAGCAGCCGGTCCAGAGCTTCATGCCGGTCGTCATCGTTGCTGGTGTCGGCGAGTTCGGCCGCGTATACCTTGATCAGGTCGTGCATCCGCCACCGCCCCGATCCGGCGGGGGTTTCGGCCAGCAGGCTGGCACGGGCCAGGGCGGCCAGCACCGGCCGCACCTGATCGGCCAGCCAGGCGGTGAGGGCGGCGGCGGCGTCGGTGCCGACGTGCGGGCCGGGATTGACCGCCAGCAACCGAAACAGCCGCTGCTGGGAAGGGTTCAGCCGCCGATACGACAGGGCGAACGCCGCGCGGACCGGCGCCGAATCCCCCTCGGCCTGCTCGGGGGTGTCCGGGGGGCGGATCCGGTCCAGCCGGGTGCGTTCATCGGCCAGATGCTCCCCCAGCTGCGCGATCGACAGGCCGGGGTCGTCGACCAGGAACGCCGCGGCGATCTGCAGCGCCAGCGGCAACCGCCCGCACCACCCGGCCACCGCCTCCACCGCCCCCGGCTCGGCCGCCGGACGCGGGTCGGCCGGGCGGGCGCGCAGCAGGGTCTGGCCGATCAGGTCGGCGGCCGCCTGCGGCGTCAGTTCCTCCAGCCCGATCAGCCGGGCCCCCACCTCGGTGAGCGAGGCCAGGGTGTCGCGGGAGGTGACCAGCAGCCGATGCGTCCCCGCCCCGGGCACCAGCAGCCGCACCTGCCCGGCCGAGGAGACGTTGTCGGCCACCACCAGCACCCGCAGCCCCTGCCGGGCGCGGCGGGCCAGCTCCGCCCGATACAACCCCGCCTGCTCTTCGGGGGTCGGCGGCAAGTCCTGCTCGGCGACGCCCAGAGCCCGCAGCAGCATCCCGACCGCCCGCTCACCGCTCACCCCACCGGCCGGGTCATACCCGGCCATCTCGACGAACAGCGCCGCGCCGCCGAACCATCCCCGCTCCACCGCCTGGTGGGCGGCCGTCAACGCCAGGGCGGTCTTGCCGACCCCGGCCAGCCCGTGCACCGCCGACACCACCACCGTCCCCGGCCCCTCGCCAGGAGCCAGCACCTCCAGCAACTCCTCCACCTGAGCGTCGCGGCCGGCCAGATACGGCGGAGCCGCCGGCAATGACCCACCTGCGGCGCCGCCTGCCCCCGGACCCGTGATGGTGATGGACGTGCTGATCCCCGGCCACCTGGGTGACCTGGGCATGGCCGTCGGCGCGGACGTTCTGCGACACCTTCTTCGGGCCGCCGTGGGGAGTGGTCATGGCCGGGCGGGCGGGTCCTGATCGCCGCCGACCTGCCAGACCTCCCCGTCCTCGGTGACCCGCGCGCGCTGCCGCACCCGATCAGGAACATCTGTGCCGCCGCCCGCGGGCGGCGAGGCGGTCTGGTTCCCGCCCACCTGGTGGACCCGGCCGCGGCCAGAGGCCCGGGCGTCCTGCCGCACCCGCCTCCCGGCGCCGGAGCCCGCAACCAGCCCATACACGGTCAACGCCAACCCCACCACCGCGACCAGCGCCCCCACCACACTGGCCAGCTTGTCGGCCCGATCCAGCCCCACCACCGCGAAGTACACGCCCAGCCCGGCCACCGCCCCAACTGTCAACCCGGCCCCGGCCCACACCCATCGACGCCTCACCATGCCGCCATCATCACCACGACCGGCAGCCCCTGCCACCGATTAGCCCAAACCAGCCACCCGCACCGCCCAATCACGGAAACCGCCCCCGCTTTCGGGCGCGCAACAGCGATGGCTTGCTGCAGCGGGCTGAACCGGGCGGGGCGCTGGCCGAGCAGCGACAGCACGTGCGCAGCCCAGCGGCGGTTCAGGATCGCGAGCAAGGCCAGCAGGGCCTGATTGGGCAGCACCAGGCGACACCGGCGCCGGTGTCGGCGCGCTACGCGACGACGAGTACTACCGGCGCGCCGAGGCCGCGCTGAAGGAAGCCGGGACCCTCTACAGCGACACCGGCCCCCACCGCGTCAGCGTCAACGAGGACGTCCTGTTCAGCCTCCGCTACCGCGACGACCTCCACCTCGCGTGAGAACGCGCTGAGGCGGTACCCGCCTCCCCGATCTGCGACCCCTGGTCCGACCCTGTCGAGATCAACCAGGACGGCACCGTCGCAGACCTCACCGATCAATGACGGTGCGTCAGCCTCCGCTGACCCGTACGTCACGCTCGGTCACCTCGATCATCGAGAGTGGGTCAAAGCCCGAAGTTTCCGCGCTCAAGTCCGCGTGAAGCGGCAACGCTTGTCGGTGAGTTTGCGCAACACCTCTGATCATCGAACTGTCGTGTTGATGACCTTCAGCAACACTCAGGGCCTTGCGGTGGGGCATGCTGGACCACACCGCCGTTGGAGCAACAAACCCTCTGGCACCAGAAGGTCGAGCCGGTCAACGCTGTCCAGTCGAAGAACTGGCAAGAGCGGCACAAGCCGCAGCGCCAGGGTGAGTAACGCCCACCGACACCCGTGGTCCGTCCTGCGGTCCGTCCTGCATCCGCGATCTGCGACCTACTGGACTGGCGCCTCGGCGAGCGACAGGCTGTTCCCGTCCGGGTCCAGTACGACGACGTGGCGCACGCCGTTGCTGTAGGTCTCCACCGGTTCGTGGCCGATGCCGTGCGCAGCGAGGCGGGCCAGAATGTCGTCGAGGTCGGTAACACCGAGCGTGATCATGGCGCCACCTACCCGCTCGGCCCGCACGTCCCGGTCATCGACGACAATCCATGCGTTCTCGCCGACTTGCCACAGGTACTCCTCGCCGATGACCTCGTCCGCCGCGCGCCCAAAGAAGACCTCGAACCACCCCAGTGCCTTGGTCCGGTCACTCACCGGAATGATGCTGTACAAGTCCACTTGGACCACCCCCTCAGCCGTTTCGGGAACTTAGACCACTCCCGTGACAAGAACTCATCTGAGGAGGACGGTCCAGTTCTCCACAAGGAACGTGAGGACAGGCTTCACTGCGGGGATCAGGGTGAACGGCGATCCATCGGCAGCAGGCGCAGTGGACCGTCGCTAAGTCTCATCGACATCACCCGTTTGCTTCTACTCACAACCGTCGCTCAAACCAACGAACAAACGTTGCTGCTTCTCACGGTCGCAATCACTCAACACCTCGCGGCGTTCGCACGCGAGGTGGTGGAGGTGGTCGCGGTAGCGCAGGTTGAGCAGGACGTCCTCGAGGTCGCGGGTGCCCGCGCCGAGGACCCGCGCCGAGCAGCAGCACAGGGCGACGGTGGCGATGGAGGTTAGTCGAGTTGGATGCGCCTGGTCGGGTCCGTATTCATGCCGGTGACCCGGCCGCTTCTTTGGTCTTTCATGACCACGCCCCCGGTGGTCATGGGATCGGGCGGCGGCATCGTGGACGGGTCGGAGGATGTGCGCGGAGCCGCGCACCGAAGGCGTCTGTGGCCTGGATGATCGTTTCCGGTTCTCCGCCTGCGTCTGGCCAGGAGATGATCAGGTGCTCTTCGGTGACGTCATCGGCGTTGTTGGCAGTTTCGGCGCGAGCAGCGGTGTCACGGCCGCGGACGTGCACTCGTAGCCGGTAGGTGCCGACACCCGCCGAGGCCAGATTGGGAAGCAGCGCAGCCTCAGGACAGGCGGGCCCGAACCGGCCGCTGGGTGAGGTGAACGACACCTCGACGATGTCGTCCCACGCGGCCGGGTCGGGGGCGGCGGGTGGTTCCTGGGCGGCCAGTACCGTGACGCGGACGTACCCGGTCAGGGTGCCGGTGCACACACACGCGGCTCCGTCGCCGAGCACTCCGACCAGGCCGTTGGCGCCCGTGTGGTAGAGCAGCGGCTGTGCGGTCGCCGGATCGGTGAGGTGGTAGCACCCGTTGTCGACGCTCAACGCCACCGTGTGATCGGCCACGCCCAGGAACCTCCCTTGCCCGCTTACTTCATAGACTGCCTTGCCTTGAGGCCGTCAGGGGACGATGTTGGTGGCTGCGAGCAGACTCTGCCACCACACCGCGCTGAGCGCTGGGATCAGCGGGCTGCAGCGATCAGTTCCAAGGTCTGTTCGAGTTCGCGGCTCGGAGCCGGCTGAGAACTCCACATCAGCCGCAGATCATCGCCATGCCGGCGCGGGACCACATGAGTGTGGAAGTGAAAGACCTCCTGCCAGGCGGCCTCGCCGGTGGAATGTACGACGTTCACCCCGTCGGGAGCCAACGCCGCCTTCAGCAACGCAGCGACCCGATGCACCATCCGAGCAACATGCCCATGGGCGGTCTCGGAGATCGTCCACACGTCAGCGGCATGTTCGCGCGGGACAACCAAGGTATGGCCTGGTGAGGCCGGGGCGATGTCGAGGAACGCCACCGTGTACTCGTCCTCAAGGACACGATAAGACGGCAGCCGCCCGGCAACGATCTTGCAGAAGGTGCAGTCGCTCACCCACCAGATCATCGCATTCGCCAACCCCAGCCACCTTGGTCGGTTGCACCGAGGGCGTCAGCCGGGACGCCGCGTGCCCGGTGGCGGGCGGCGCAGCACTGGTCAAAGTCCGTCACCTAGGGCAGCGGCCGGATGCCGGGCGGCAGCTGCCACAGGTGGAGCCGCCGCTCGGTCAACGAGGTCACCGCGGCGGTGCCGGAGCCGGTTCCTACCTTGTCAGCGCACCCGATAAGGGACCCATTTGCCCACCTTCTTAGAAGTGGGCGGGACTGCTGACGTGTCTTGCCAGGTCGGAGGGGTAGCAGCTCGTCTCTATGCGTCCGCGACTGATAGAGGCCGGGGGCCTCTCCAGAGGCGGCGCTGGTCGGGGGTCATTGAATGGGCGCGTGAATCGGCTGATGTCTTCGAGTTGGGAAATATGGTTTCTATGCAGGGTATTCGAGAATTTGACTGCTTGGAATTCTTGTAACGCCCTCTCTGGAGGCTGGATTTAGGGGGCGTGAAAGGCTGTTGAAGGTCGCCGAAGTGCGCATTTGGAGGCTGTTGATTGTTTGAGGAATTGGCGGTACAAGGTGTTGCTTTTTCGTGTCGATGGAGGTTGAATGGAAGATGAGTAGGTCAAGCAAGTGACGTGAAGCGTGCGCCTCCCGTGCGCGCATCACAGAAAGACGATCGGAGACCGATCATGTCCAACTGGATTCCCGGCAGGGCAATTCCGATCAATGTTCCGGGCGGTGATCTCGCCCCGGAAGACATGTCCCGAGTCACCGCTGATGACTGGACGGACCTCCGCACGCTGGCGCGCGGCTACTGCCGTACGGTCGACGCGACGCGGTCACGCAAGCGCATGGACGGAAGCGCCACGGTCACCCGAAGCGGACACGGGCTCTACGGGACGGACGACATCTCGGACGACGTCACGCAAGACGCCGTTCTGCTGTTCGCGGCACGCCTCCGCGACGTGCTCAAGTCCTGCCCGACCGCTTCGCAATGGGTGGACTCCCGAGAAGTGGCAGGCTGGCAGTACCGGCGTAAGGACGGCCAGACGACGATCATCACGCGGAAGACGCTTCTGCGCTGGGCAGTGCGGGACGCGGCGGCCCGAAACGGATACCGGCTGGACGTTCCGCCGGACGAGATCACGGAAACGCCAGGCGCTCAGCGCATGCGCGGAGTTCCGCACGTCGAAACCGTGACGGCACTCGCAACGGCGACCGGTGTCTCACAGCTCAGCGAAGCGATCATGCGCAAAGCGTGGGGAGACGGAACCGAGTATCCCACGCTCTCAAAGGTCCTGTTCCTCGCGAGCGAAGCGGACAACCTGAAGCGTGAGGGCATCCTCGCAACCGTCGCACAAGCCGAACACGGTGGCGCGTACGGTTCACGCTGGAACGTTCGCAGGACGCGAGACAAGGCGCGTCGGGAGTGGGAGACGCTGTCCGAGCGTCTGGACCAAGCGCGCGACGAAATGATCCATCACAGCATACGTCCGAGCGAGACAGCCAAGCGGGCAGAGCACACGGAGTAGACGGAAGCGGTGAGCCCCCTAGGGTGCGCGTCCCTAGGGGGCTCTGCATGGAAGGCACATGGCAAATGATCACCTACGAACTCAACCATGAGTGCCTGTCGGGCGATCACGCGCTTTGCGCTACGGAGACATACGACGTCATGCGCGATGGCCGGTTCATCGGTGAAGTCACCTACTGGATTCACCTCCGAGTCTGGACCAATGATCGGCGTACCGATCCCAGTGTGGGCGGGTACCCGACACGCGATGATGCAGCTGAGAGCCTCTGAGACTCGGAACCGTCTGTGAGCCCCCTAGGAAGCTCCTAGGGGGCTCACAGTCTTCTCAGAGCGTCTGAACGCAGGGGACGGCGCAATTCCCGCGCATGGCGATCGAGAGTCGGAGAGCGTGTCCGGCGCGTACGCGCGGCCAGTCTCCCGGAGGCGGATGCTGAGATAGTGGTCCAAAAATCTTGAAATGCGCCGACGGTTCAGCGGTTCCGGTGCCCGTATTAGGGTGAGAGCGGATTTCGTGCACGGCGCGGTCAACGCGCTGGTATGCATCCCGCTCACGATGTCGTCCGCTCGTTAAGACGCGGACGGGCTCTCGTGCGCGCATGCGCAGGAGAGCGATGCGGACGCCGGTACGTGCCGTTTCGTCGCGCGAGCGAAAAATCTTGGATGTCGCCGACGGTTCGGCGGTTCCGGTACCCGTATTTAAGTGGAAGCCCGACGCGGCGGCGTCGCACTTTGACGTGCCATGGCGCGTGAAGGTGCGGATGTCGTTGCGGGTCACGGTCGGAGGCCGTGGCCGTGGCGGGCGAGCTGTGGTTCTGGCCCTCCGCTGGGAGAGAGGACGCGTCCCGGTCTCTCCCAGCGGCACAGCATCATCACGGGACGCCCACCACCGTTCCCGACCGCGCGGTCCGGCGGGGCCAGGGACCGCGCGTCGGGGACGTGGTTGGAAAAGCGGTCTGCCTGGCCGCCGGCACTGGAGGAGCAGACCGCCCGGTGCCGGCCGGCTGGCCGCGGGATGCGAGTGCGACTCCCTGAGCGGCATGTCGACACGCCCCCTGGTTGTGGCCTGGGCATCCGGCCTGGGTCCCTGCCGTTCAGGAGGCTGACAGTGAGTGTGAGTCAGGCGCTCGCGAACATGGTCAAGGACGGTCTGGTGGCCAAGACCTTCTCCAGCGGGTCCAAGGGATTCCACACCACCGGCAAGATCACGGTGGACGGTGTCCGCTACCAGGCGCAGGCCCAGGCTGTGCTGATCGGGTCCAAGGCCGACCCGAAGGTCAAGGTGCAGGCCAAGCGGGACGAGGCCGTCTCGGCGCTGGCGACCTTCACCGACGGGCTGACGCCCAAGATGTTCTCCACGGGCCGGACGGGCTTCTACGCCACCGGCAAGGTCGAGATCGGTGGCCAGCGCTATCAGGCCCAGGCCCAGGCGGTTCGCCTCGACTGAACGGGCCGCACAGGGGAGCCGGGATTCGCGTGTCTCCCGGCACCCGGCGCGACAGCCAGCCCGATCGACTGGAGGATCGCCATGTTCGCACCGCACACCGGAAAGGACCGGTCGCCGTGGCGGGTCTACACCCGCGATCCGGCCACCGGCCTGCTGATCCACGATGGGCTGATCTACCGGGGCGAACGCTGCGCCCGGCGGGAGGCCCGCAAGATCACCCGAACGCTCGGCCTGCAAGCGAAAGCGCAACCGGCCGGCTGATCCCATAGACGCCCCGTACCCGGGGGAACGCGCGTCCCCCCGGGGGCGGGGGCTTGAGCCGAGATCAGACCACCTTTGCTCGCCTGTGCTCGGCAGCTTCAAACCCGGCTCCGTTCTGGGTGGCTTGCGGCACACCGCCCACCTGGATGGCGACCCTGCACGTGGCCCTGGCAGTCGGCACGTTCGGCCGCGAGATCTGGACCGCACTGCGGGACCACCCGGGCAACGGCTAGAGCACCCGCTCTGTACCAACCCTCCCGCCTGGATGTTCCGAAGACCCGGGCGGACCGTTCGATCTTCACCTGTGAGGTGATCGTGATGGCCAAGCTGTCCATCCGCTACGACGTGGGCGGGCCGGACGGCCCCCTGGCTCACCTCCAGCCGTTCGACACCCACGGCGCCATGAGCGCCACACCGTACGCCCCCGGATCGACCGGGAGGCTGCCACTGGCGTGGGCGCGCCGCTACGACGACGACCGCCGATCCTCCGGGATCATCTACACGGTCCGCTCGTATGCGACGCCGATCGCGTGGGTGCGGGCCGACGGCCGGATGGTGGTGCCGCCTGTGACCTACTCACCGACCACGACCCGGCACCAGAACCTCTGCCGAGCGTGGCTGGGGACCGCCGTCGCGGTCGGGGAGGACGCGGCAGCGGCATGACGACGACTACATCCGCCAGCCCGGTGCGCTCGGTTCGGCACTACCACGTGTCCGAGTTCACCCTGGGCTGCCTGCCGGAGGCCGAGCCCTACGTCACCGACGATCCGGCCCTGGCCGTGGACGCACTGGCCTCCCTGCTGGAGGGCCGGGACGAAACCGCAGACCCGAGCGACGCGGTGCAGGCCGCCGAGAGGGCCGCGATCTACCAAAGCCAGCGGTCCGGCTTCCACGGCGGGCATGACGGAGCGCTCGCCCACCTTGAGCAGGGGCAGGAGGTGTGCGAGATCGTCGCGCTGCGGGCGTTCGAGATCGCGGTCTGTGACGACCGTGACTGCCTGCGCTACTGCCCGAGCCACAAATGCCGCACCGTCGTGCCGGTCACTGACTTCGATCCGTGGTGCTGGTGCTGCGGTACCGCCTACGTGCCCGCCGACGCGTGTCCCTGGCTGGACTGACCCAACCATCGCGGCCCGCCACGGACCGCTGCCCGAGCCGTCCCGCAGGTCCCTGCTGGGGGGAGGGGACCTGCGGGACACCCGATACGAGCGGCCCCCACCCGCTCGCCTGACCTTCACGCAGAGACCACCCCCACACAAGGAGGGAGATCCTCCATGCCCGCCCTTACCCATGACGTGACGCCATGCGGTCTGATCAGCGACCAGTGGCTGTCCACGCTGCTACACGACATGGGCACCTGGCATGAAGAGGTCGCCGAGACCCTGCGCAAACAGCAGATCCGGGGCCGTCGCACCATGACGGACTGCCCGGTTGCCCGCTACGTCGCGTCCCGCGTACGCGAGCAGGCGCCGACCGAGCCGGTGAAGGTGATCGTCGCCGGCGGCGGCGTGATCGTCCAGGTCGGCGAACCCTCCGTCGACGGTTCCGGCAGGTTCAGCGCTCCCTTGCCTGAGCCGGTGGGCGAGTTCATTTCCGCCTTCGACAACGCCGAATACGACCACGACCTCTACGCCGACCTCAGGTCGGACTTGACCAACTGAGCCGCCTGCTGTGCGACATAGGCGCTCTCGCGACCTTGGCTCCATGCCCGGCCCAGATCTCTTGAGGCAGCTGCTCCCTGCTGCCGAGTCGCACCCGCAATAGACCAACTCCGACGTCCCGCAGGTCCCCTATGGGGGGGAGGGGACCTGCGGGACCTTCCATGCGCGGGAGATGACCATGACCGCGATCGAAGCGACCATCGCCGTCCACCGTCCCGATGATGTGACCTTCACGGTGGACACCGACGCTTTCCTGGGCGCCATCGGACCGACCGACAAGAAGGTCCAGGACGCGCTGAACGAAGCGCTTGACGCCTATGTGGACGAACACGCCTACTACCACTCCGAGCGGTGGTACAGCCTGCTGCACGAACGCGACTCCCGCAAGGTGCTGCGCGAGGCCCTGGCCAGCAGCCTCGGCCTTGACACCGACGAGGTATCGGCCGACTACGAGTTCTGCACCGGCGACTGGGAGAGCGTGCTGTCGGAGGACTTCGGCGGAACCCTGTGGGATACGGCCGACGGCCGCCGGTTCCTGACGATCGAATCGGGTGACCGCGGATTCATGAACACGACCGTAGGCGTGCGCTCGGTCGAATGCGAGGAACCGGCGTACGTGATCGCGAGCTGTTCCCAGTGGGTCATGATCGGCTGCACCGCGTGCGAATACTGCGTGGACACCGCCCACGAACGCGTCACCTGGACGAACCTGACCCGCCAAGACGACGACGGATGGGCGCTGGACGATCTGTTCTGCCCCCGGTGCGGTCACCGGATGATCGCCGAGGTCTGGATCTAGTCAGGGGATTCAGGACTCGCCAGACCTTGGCAAAAGCGCTATTCCCTGGCGATGGCCAGCGAGCGCCGAATCCAGCAGCAGAAATCGGAGGACATGGGAGGAGCCCATGCGTGTAAGCGTGTATCACAACGTGGCCCGCGACCCCGAGGGCCGCATGGTCAACTTCCTGGGGTACGAGTCCGGCCACCCACTCGTGCATGTCTTCGAAGCCGACATCGATCTCGGTGGCGTCGTCTTCGTCTCGGCACTGGCCGAGGCGCTGTGGGCCGCCTGCAACCTCGACCCCGAGTGGCTGACCGGACGTTGCGCGATCCTCGCTCGCGCATACCGGGACCGGCGCCTGCGGTCGATGTCGGTCGGTGACGTGGTGGTGATCGGCGAGGGAGAGGGCCGCGTCGCGATGTGCGCCGACAGCGTCGGCTTCTCCTTCGTGCGTCCCGACCGGCTCAACGTCGTCACGACCTGCGCGCCGGGGACGCAGCCCTGGCCGACGGACGCACAGCCTGTGTGTGTCTGAGGGCGGGACCAGCACGGTTCGGAGGGCATGAATGAGTCAGCGAGAGTTCTTTCAGTTCCTGGCCTACCGGTGGGACGTCACCAAAGCACAGCAGATCGCCGCGACCCTGCCGGTCCACCGCTTCGACCCACAGCCCTGGTTCGGCTGGCTGAATGCGGTGGCCCTGAACGAGGAGCACATTTCAACGGTCGACCTGGACCGTCCAATCATCGCGGTGAGACTCCGGGAAGCCGAAGGCAATGCAATGATCATCGATGGCTGGCACCGGATCGCACGAGCCCAACGGGAAGGCGTCACCGCACTGCCGATCGTTGTCTTGAGCGAGGACCAGGAGTATCAGGTGAGGATCTTCGGCGGCGACAAGCCTGGCAAGCACGGGTCATGAAGGCGTCCCCGAAACGTGTAGACCTATCCTCCATCAGGGAGCGATCGGTTTGTCCTTCCAGGACAGTCGCAGATGCAAAAGCAAGATCGGAACAAAGGGGAGTTGTTCAGACGAGCAAGAGGTGAATCAATGGGCGAAGGTATGCGGCTGGATCGTCTGAGAGAACAGCTCAACGGCCTTGCTGGTGACATCAGAGAGTGGGACGCAGAGCGCTGGCGCATCTCCCACAAGGAAAATCACGAAGGTGGCGCCTTCAGTGAATGGCATGGCTCGGATGACCGGGCCGTAGCCATCGTTCGCCAAGTGCAGGACATTCTCGGTGAATCAGCCAGAGCAAGGCCAGTCAAGATATGCCCGCCGGGTGACGAGTGTGAGGACTGCGCAGCCATAGACGGCTAGCCTGGACTGCCCGTCCGGTAGACAGTGACCGTCATGGTTGCTAGTAGCAAGCGGTGACGACCAGCACGTCAGGAAGTCCCGACGCAGTCGGGGGGCTTGGCGTTCCGCTCTGGATCCATAGAGCCGACTCGACGCGATTCCCGCTCGGCTGCGATCTACGCCTCCCGGCCTTGTTTTTCAGGCTGCTGACTTTCGGGATGTTCGCGCCACGTGGGCGCGGCGCCTGCCTCTCACATCCAAACGGAAGGAGAGCATTGCCATGTCCAAAGAGGCGCTGGAATGGCTGAACCGTAACACGCTGATCGGCTTCACCGAGAAGCGCGGCAAGGCCTGGCATTACCGGGCAGACCTGCAATCGGAAGAACCCAACCACTACCCCGGGCCGATCCCGGTCGAAGACGTCAAGCGGCGCCTCTTCGGCTGGGAGGCGGTCTCCAGCCCGGTGTATGTGGAAAGCCCGGTCACCGGCGGATTGGCCGAGGTGCCCGGACGCCAGGCGATCCTCCGCGGCGACAACGGCCACGTGATGGGGATCTTCACCGATGGCTACGAGAAGCATCCCTACGTCGAGTGGCTGATCAACACCATCGCGACGCTCCTGGAGGACGATCTGTCGATCGGGTCGGCCGGGCTTTTGCGCGGCGGAGCGGTCGCCTGGGTGTCGGTGGAGGTGCCCGAGAACGTCACCACCCCTGAAGGCGTGGAGTTCCGGCCGCACCTGTTCGGTGCCACCAGTTTCGACGGGTCGCTGGCCACGACCTTCAAGCGAGCGGTCACAAACGTGGTGTGCGACAACACCATGGCGGCCGGGCTCGCCGAGGCCGGCCAGCAGATCAAGATCAAGCACTCGCGGAACAGCAAGGTGCGGATCGGCGAGGCCCGCCAGGCGCTCAACATCATCTACCAGGTCGCCGACGACTTCGCCGCCGAGGTCGCAGCGCTGTGCCGCACAACGGTCAGCGACACCGAATGGAACGCCTTCCTGGACGCCCACGCGCCGCTGCCCGACGAGCCGGGCCGCAAGCGGACACTCGCCGAGAACAAGCGCGACACCCTGACCAAGCTGTGGCATCACGACAACCGGGTCTCTCCCTGGCGCAACACCGCCTGGGGCGTGATCCAGGCGGTCAACACCTACACCCACCACGAGCAGACCGTCCGTGGTGCCGGACGGGTCGAACGCAACATGCTGCGCGCCGTTACCGGCGGCTTCGACGAGCTGGACCAGGCCACGCTGCACACGCTCAACGCCGTACGCGAGGAGCCGGTGGGCGTCTCCGCTGCCTGACTCGCGATGGTTCCTGCCAGACGACCCTCGCGTTTGAGCAAACCACGATCTCAATCGTCGCGGCCGTCTTCATCCGTCGGGCTGCCTGCTGCCCGTCGAAGCCCGGAGAGCAACCCCTCTGTCGGTGGCGGCAGCCGGGCCGAAGCCCTGCGGCACCGTCCTGCTCAGCCTTGGGACATGAGTGCCATCGGTTCACGACCGAGCCAGGGCACTGCGCCACCCCACCCTCGGGTGGCAGTCGAGAAGGGAAACGACAATGCCCAGCGATGCGATCAACCAGCAATGGCTCGATGAAGTGCTGACCGGCCTCGGTGAGACCGCCGACCAGGTCGCTGCGGCGCTGCACGCGGCAAAGATCACCGGTCAGAGGCACAACCCGAGCGACTGCCCCATGGTCCGATACGTGGCGGCCCGGGCTCGCGAGCGTGTGCCCTCCGCACAGGTGACCGCCTCCGCCACCAGGAGCACCATCCAGGTCGAGATCGACCTGCGCGACGCCGACCCTCAGACCGTCTGGACCGTCACGCCTCAGGCCGTGCGGGAGTTCATCGACGCTTTCGACGACGGTGAGTACACCGATCTGGTCGACGAAACAGCTGCCTGAACCTCAGCTCGCCAGGATCCAGGGGAGATTGCCTAGCTGGAAGCGGTCTCCTCGTGGCGGGTCTTCATCGGTCATGCGATTCAACGAAGCAACACCGAGCAATTAGCCGTGCTGCTGCTTCGGCTCTGGCCTACCGCCTTCCTCAAGGTCGGGAGTCAGCGTGCGCCGGTTCCCGACCGGTCAGCGGCACGTTGCCAACCGCCCCCGCGTGCGGGTGACCGTTTGAAAGGAGCGTTCACCATGTCCATGTCCAGCGACACGATCAGCGAACAGCGGCTCGCTGAGTTGCTGATGAGCCTCGGCGAGACTGCCGACCAGGTCGCTGCTGCACTCCGCCGAGCCAAGATCGTCGGGAGGCAGAGCAGCGCCTACCAGTGCCCGCTCGCCCGGTACATCGCGGAAAGGACACGCCAGTTGGTGCCGTCGGCGAGGATCAACGTTCGTGTCTGCGCTGGGGAGGTCGCCGTGGAGATCCACCAGCCCGACACCGACGAGTACCAGGAGATCACCGTGGCTCAGCCCAAGGCCGCGAAGGACTTCGTCAAGTCGTTCGATGAGGGAGGCTACGCCGACCTGGTCGACGCGTCAGCCGCCTGACCTGCAGCCCGCCCCACTCATGGGAGACCGGCACCGCCGCCGGGGCGATTCCCCGGCGGCACGAGCCATTTCGTTGCACCACGACCTTGCCATGGAGGTGATAGCGCATGGGACCGTCAGCGGACGCGAGATACGAAGAACTGGCGGAGCGGCTGTTGTCTGATGTCATCGCCGCCTGCCCTGCACTGGTCAACGTCCGCCAAGCCGTCTGGGACGCGGATGAACACCTTGCCCCCGGACAGCGGGACCAGATCGTGGATGCGACGGTCGCGCCGAACCTGGCCTTCTGGAAGGGCTGGCGGCAAGCAGCGATCAATCTGCTGCACGCCATGATCTCCGAAGTCATCACCAACGACCAAGCGGTGCTGCCCTGGCGGGACCGCAACGCGGTGATCCTCCGCATCATCGACCGGCTGACTCGCCACGACGACTAACCCACCATCAACGCCGACCTCGCTACCCGAGGCGGCGTCACTGTCCGATCACGACCCGCCCTTCGATCTGTCAGCGTCGCGACACCACGCGCGCGGCCGCGCTCGGCGAGGCCGGTGCGGCGTGTGGAGAACGACACGGCGGGCCGGTTCAATCGCCCGGAGACGAATCCAGATGCCCGACAAGCTGACCCTGCCCATACCCACCAGACTGACCGCTTCCTTCGTCGTCGCGGCGCCGCAGCAGCTCCCGGAGGATTTGACGCGCCTGGCCACCGTGCTCCATTCCGACGACGCTCCCCACGGCGTGGACCTGGTGCCCTACGTCGACGTCCGGTCGGTGGACGTTCCACCGATGCCGACGCTGGCTCACCTGTTCAGCTGTCCGGACTGCGACCGGACGGACCCTGCGCTGGCACACCGAATCAGCACGAGCGACACCTACATCCACGTGTCCTGCTGCGGCGGTGCCAGCTGGCCGCCCTCGCATGTTCCGCTGGCCGCCGCCGTTGCCGAAGCCCAGGCGATCCACACGGGCGGCATCCCGATCGACGCCGACAACGCCGTCATGCTGGCCGCCGAGTACATGCCCTACCCGCTGACCGAGCCCAGCGATTTCCACGTCGCCGGATGGACGATCATCACCTACACCTCCCACAGCACCGGACTGCGCCTGCAGACCAGCGGATTGGTGCGGCTCGGCTTGCCCGAACTGCGCATCGATGAGGTTCCCCAGCCCTTGGCCGGAGCCTGGGGCCGGGTGCTGGACGGACTGGCGCAATCCCTGCTGTCCCAGCAATGGACCGCAGTGAACCTCGGTCAAGCCTCCTGGGAACTGGACGCCGAGACCACGATCACCACGGCCGACATCGAGGCCGCCGTCGGCTCCAGGCATCACCACTCGGACGCCTCAGTGACCGTACGGCTGCATCAGGACGGCAGCGACGAACCGGTGCTGACCGTGGGCCCGCCGGACGGTGCCTCGGGCGCCGCCGCCCAGCAGTGGCACCGCCGGATCGTCCAGAGACTCGGCCTGCCCACTGACCACCGAACCTGAATATCGGCGAGGCGCCTCCAGGCCGACCCCAGGCGAACCCAAACTGGACCACCACAGGCACGCAGGCGCTCTGCTCGAACCAGCCCGGCCTCTCATCAGGCGGGTATGCGTGCCCTTCAGGTGCGCGATCGTGATCAGGAAGGAAACGGGCTCCCCGTTCCGTCGCCCGCGCATGCGCCCCTGTTGTCAGAACTCCTCGCCAGGACGCACCCGCCCCGCAGGCAGCACCACGCGAGCTCATTGGAGCTACGGCTGCTGCCAACTGACCTGCGCAAACGCATTCCCTTACGACATCGTCCCAGCCTCACAGGACAGGCTGCGGTCCGTCCAACCAAGTCCACAGACAGGCGGCCGCCTTGCTGACCGGAGGAGCAGATGAGCAAATCACGACGGATCGCATTGCCCGCCGGTCTGCACCGACTGGCAGGCGTGCTGGCCAATCCGAGGGCGGCCGCCGACCTGGTGTGGAATTCCAAGAAGGTCGTGTGGTGGCGCCTTGGGCTCGCCAACGCGATCGCCAAAGAACACCGCTACCACATCGTCGACGGCCAGACTGCATTGGCGCTGTGCGGGTGCGGCGAACCCATCCTGGAATGGTGCGGTGACTGGTGGCACGTTCACAACCCCGCCGTGCGCGGGACCGATGACCATTGGGCTCATCCCACGACGGGCACGGTGGTGCGGCCTCACGGCTGGGAAGAGTCCGACGACGTCGACTAAGCGTTCCGTTCAACCGGAGCTTGGCGCCGATCCGATTCTCGTCTGGTCTCGCTGAGGCGCCTGATCAACAAGCCATTCAAGGGAGGAGTCTGTGGAAGAAGATATCTCGCGTCATTGCCCGGTTCATGACATCGGGTACCACCTGACCGGTGTGGACTACGACGAGATCATGCCGGGCTGTGTGCTGCCGACAGGTTCGCTGAACTCCGATCTGGAACCGGCCGGGACGGTCGTCACAGCCGTCGAGGTCTACGGTCCCGGAGAGCACCCGCTCTCGGAGTTGACTCACACCCCGCCAGCGGAATTCACCATCGTGCTCTATCGAACGGTGTCCGGCCGCACCTACGACGCCTGGGTGCGACCGCAGTACGCGCACCGCATCGGCTGCCACTGGCCGGAAGGCACGGCGGCCAGCCGACAGCCAACCCAGGGGCCGGCGACGCCTTCAGCCTGACTCACCTGGCCCCCTGCGCGCCGCGGATCATGAGCTCCCGTTAGGGTGTGCTGCTCGATTTGTGTGTGCAGGTGACCGGTCTGAGGATTCCATGCGCAAGCCTGAACGACCGAGGCTGAAGGCGCAGTGAGAAAGGGCCGCCGAGCGGAGGCGGTCGAGCCTCTGGGGTCACCCCCGGTCAGAACCAGGAACTCGCAACGAGTAGCGGATGATCACGTTCGAATGCCTGCACCTCAGCTCGCAGGCCCCGCCGACCATCGATCGGTGTAATCGGTACAGAATCTCTCCAGTTCCGGCTGGAGATCGCGATCCGTCAGGTGACGGGCCGGTGGGTGGCGGCCAGGTAGTTCTGGAGTTGAGCATGGCGGAACTGGTAGATCGGACCTACGGCGCGCAGGAGGCCGAGGCGGTGCATGTCGTCCAGGAAAGGCATCAGCCTGCGTGGGAGCCGATCCGACCGGGAGAGCGCGACGGTCGCGACCGTGTAGGCCGTCCAGGCATGGTGACCACCGAAGGTGAGCATCGCCGCCAGGCCGGTCAGGCTCCCCAGGGGAACAGCGACAAGGACGGCGGCAACGAGCCCCATATCGAGCCCTTCGGCGCGGCCTATCGAGTACCCGGCTGCGCATCCGATCGCCACGCCGACCGCGAGTCCCGTGATGAGTGCACGTGCAATGCTCAGGGCTCGGTCGGCACGCCAGCTTCTGATCGGTGTGACCGCCTGCTCGATTGCCGCCGGGGTCTCGATCCACCGGAGGAGGCCGGTGGCGATGCCACTTGTGATCGTCACTGTGACGGCTGCGGCGGCACCGTCGGTCAGTGCGTCACCGCTCAGGTAGTCGAGCGCTGCCCAGCGGCCTTGTTCGAACGCCGGAGCCAGCCCGAGGGGCGTCGCCTCGCCCCAGAGCACCTCGTCGTAGGCGTTTTCCAAAGCTTCGACCAGCGTGAAAGACAGAGCGAAGAGGACGCCTGCGGCGAGCCCCAATGGGAGGCCCGTCATGAGTGCGGCCCGACCGATACAGCGGATGAGCAGGGTCAGCCTGCCGCGCATGCGAAACTCCGCATATCCGGGCGAGTCTTCTGCCCATGTCCTGGCTTTGAGGCTGACTGCTGCCCCGATCGTGAGAGCCGCCACAAGCGCCGCTGCCAGTCCGTACAGCACGCCGTTGGTGAGCCCCGCCGCAAGCGCCACAGGGAAGGGGAAGGTGGTTGCCGTCCAGAACGTTTGGCCTACCGCAATGCCGATGCCGAAAACGAGGCCGGTGCCCAACGCGAGCGCGAGTCCGAGTCCGAGCCTGGTTCTGAGGTTGAGGATCCGGGCGTGGTGAGCCAGCCGCCACCAGGCGAAGTCGGGAGTGCGCGAGGCGCCACCACCGCCGGAATGGACGAGGTGGTGGGCCAGGTAGCCCAGCCAGCGGCGGACCTGGTCGGGATCGTGGCCGAGGCGGGGGCAGAAGACATCGACCGGATCATCGCTGGGAGGTCTGGTGCCGATGAGCGCTGGGATGAGCTGGTCGAACAGGTGAGCGCGTAGCTTCTCGACGTCAGGGAAGCGCGCCGCGTCCAGCAGGGGCGCCGGGTCGGCACCGCGATCGATGTAGACGGTGCGCACCAACCACAGTCCGAGCGGGGTCGCGGTGACGTCGGCCAGTACCTTCCCCGGCCCGCCGACCACCGAGCCGGGTGGATCCTGATCGGCCGGGGGTGTGCGGCGAAGAACGGTCAAGATTCGCTGCCAGTGCGGTCCCGGGGATGGCGGCAGGCAGCGGGTGAGGTAGTCGGCGGCGGCCGCCGGAGTCAACGGGTGTGGTTCCAGCACCGCGGCGGAGGTCACCAGGTCCGCGGCGGCGGTGATCGCGGCGGCGAACTCGCCGGTGCGGCAGGTGAGGATGAGCTGGTCGTCGCCACCGAGCGACCGGTTCAGAGCAGTGATCACCTTGGCCCGGGCAGCTGGTGGCAGTTCGTCCAGCCCGTCCAGGACGGGCAGGATGTGCCCGCGCCTGGTCAGGGCCCGAACGACGTCGATGCCCAGCTCGGGCGAGCGCAGTGCCGGATAGTCGCGTGGGAGCCTGTCGGCCAGCCAGTTGTGCAGCCGGGGAAACTGCTCGGTGTCCCACCCGGCTACCGGCAGCATCACCGGGACTGCTTCCTCGGGGGTGCGGGTGGCCAGCAGGTGCAGCAGCAGTTGCAGCGCCAGGGTGGTCTTGCCCGCGCCTGGCCCGCCCAGGATCACCAGGCGACGCCGTCGGGTGCGGCGGAACCGGTCGGCCAGCGCGTCGATGTCGGCGCTGGAGGCCGTCCACCACACCGCACCCGCTGCCGGACCGCTGGCGGTTTCGACATTGGCTGCATGATCCATCAAGGCAGAGGTCGAGTGCGGGGATTGTTGGGGAGTCCGCCATCGCACCGGGATCGGGTCGGGATCATCCAAGGCCCGCAGCCGTGCCTCGTTCTTCCATTGCTCGGCCACCACCCCGGCCAGCACGTCCTTGGCATGTGACAGCGTGTCGGTGGCGGGTGCGGCAGCCGGCCGGGTGGCCCGCCAGGCCCACAGCACAACTCCGGCTGCCGCCGTGCCGGCGGCGATGAGCAGCGCGGTCAGCTGCGCGACGTTCGCCGAGGTCTGCAATCCTTCACGGCGGCCCAGCGGAATCGCCGTGACCACCAGCAGGAGCACCACCAGCGTCACGACGCCCCCGGCAGCCACCCATTGCGACTGTCTCTTCACTTTCCGCATGGTTGCCATCTTGGGTCGCTCACGCTCACCCTGCAGGCCACATCCTCAAACTGCCCTTTCGAGAGGCCGAGGCAGAATCGGACAGTGGAGCGTGTCCTGCCTCTATGAGTCGTGACGATGAGTCGCACTCCTCAGTGAAGCGCTGTGGGGCGAACGCGGGCTTCGGCTTGGCCCTGCGGGTTTCGGCTATGCTCCGCGACCCGGCACGGGACAGCCAGACGTGCACGCCACCGGCGGCAGCCCCCACCGGTTGCAGCCAGGACGCCCGGCCTGTCCCGCCCGAGTACATCGCGGCGTTTACCTCAGCACACGATGAACGTGCTCTTCCAGCCGAAGGGCGTCTGCTGCTCGTTGTTCCACCTGGAGCTGAGCTCGTGGTGGGCCACGCCCTCAGCGTTGGGCTGGTTGTACATCCTGGCGCTCTGGCCGGTGGCGTACCACTTGTAGGACCCGTGGAATTCCTCGGGGATGTTGCTCATCCCGCACTTGCTGATCGTCATCGAGCGGCCCGAGAAGTGGCTGCCCGTGTAGACCACGAGGGTGGATGCCTGTGCGGCGGCGGCGGACAAGGCGATGATCCCGGCGGTGAAGGCCGGTATCAGGGCCAGGCGCTTGGTGTTCACATTGTCTCCCGACGTCTTCGCTGCACCACGGACGGTGCGCATCTGACTACAGGTTGTCACCAGCACCTTCGTGGTTGTATCCGGGAAAACACTTACAGATTGTGCACGCACTGCCACTCAGAGTCGTGGCGCACCTCGTGCAGCCGACTGCCGGTAAGCGTGGGAGCGGGCTGCAGCTGCGGCCAACCGAGACAGTGCGGCCTGTGCGCGGACACCGGTCGGCGTCCAAGAGTTCGGTCACTTTGCCGGTACGCCGGGCATATGGCGCAGACAGAGTTGAGGGTGGTCAGCTGCGGCGAGGTCAGAAACGCTTGGCCGAGCCCACGCAGCGTCATCGTCGGCGGGAGAGAACACGACGGTACCGGCCACGTTGAACATTGTGGCCGGTACCGTCATCCCGCGGCACCGCGACCCGCCGCGCCCGGTACCGGAATGCCCTGTGGAAGAGGCAGGTCGTCTGGGTAGCGGGCAGAGGAAGGAACCTCCGCCCGCCAACGTCGTGCGAGAACAGCCCGGAGGTTGGCTGAATTGGTCACTTTCCACTTCGCTCTCGCCCTAGACGAGCGCCACCGAAGACGGGAGATGCTCAACGGCTCTGGCGACCGCCCCTCCACCCGCGCGCCGCGGCATGGACGGCTCGCAGAGATCCGGCGCGGTCGCCTCAGGCCTGGTCGTGGTCGGGTTGATGCCGCACCTGCCAGCCGGCGCCTTCGACCCCGGTGGGTTCAGCGCACGACGGTGTTTGTTGTGTGGTGGGTGAGGTCGCCTTCCATGTCGACCCAGTGGTCGTGCCAGGCGTGCCCGTGTTCGGGTCCGCGCTGCCAGGTGTGGGTGACGCGGCCGTTGGGGTCCAGGCCGAACACCGACAGGTCGCCGCTGGGATTGAGGACCACCGACGGGTCGTCGACGATACGGCCGCCGAGAGGTGCCCAGCCTGACCAGGGACCGCCGGTGCCGGTCTGCCAACGGTGGTGGAGTTGGTCGTCGGTACCGCGGGCGAAAACGACCATGCCGCCGTCACGCCCCACCAGTAGGCAAGGGCGGCCTTGCACGTCGCCCTCCATGTCGACCCATTCGCCGTGCCAGGCGTGCCCGTGCTCGGGTCCGCGCTGCCAGGTGTGAGCGAGACGGCCAACGGGGTCGCGGGCGAACACCGACAACGCCATGTTGGGCGAGAGCACCACCGCCGGATCGGACGCGAGCCGTCCACCGAGAGGTGCCCAACCTGACCAGGGACCGCCGGTGCCGGTCTGCCAGCGATGGTGGAGTTGGTCGTCGCTGCCGCGGGCGAAAACGACCATGCCGCCGTCACGGCCGACGAGCAGGCACGGCCGGCCTTGCACGTCGCCCTCCATGTCCACCCATTCGCCGTGCCAGGCGTGCCCATGCTCAGGCCCACGCTGCCAAGTGTGGGTGAGACGACCGCCGGGGTCGCGGGCGAACACCGACAACGCACCGTTGGGCGACAGCACCACCGCCGGATCGGATGCGAGCCGGCCGCCCAGCGAGACCCAGTCGGAGGCCCATGCGCCTTCCTCGGACTGCCAGGTGTGCCACAGCGCCCCGTCGGCACCGCGGACGAAGACCGCGAGCTTGCCGTACCGGCCCACCACAGGAAACGGCCGCCCGACCGCACCCGGCGCCGGACGCCCCAGTGGCGTCCACGCCGACCACGCACCACCCGGCGCGTTCTGCCACCGATGCGTGATCCCACCCGCGGGATCCACCCCAAAGATCACCATCCCACCACCGTGATCCACCACCGACGGCACCCCCACACTCACACGGGGGCCGTGGTGCGGTGGCTGGCTCCACCATGTGGTCTCTTTGCGGGCTCCGGCCCAGTTGAAGCTGAAGTGGACGTGGTCGGTGTGGGGGGAGCGGCCGGTGTACGGGGTCCACCCACGGTCCGCTCTGTAGGACTCCCAGATACGCCGGTTCCAGATCATGTACATGATGCCGAAGCGGCGGGCCAGGGCGTGCGGATTGCCGTACCGGTCCGTGGCCAGGAGCCAGTCCAGCAGGTCGGAGGCGATATGGGCCTGTCCATTGATGTTGACGCCCCAGTCCAGGGCGCGGCCCTCCTTGTGCTCGCTGACGCCGGGTTTCCCGCACTCCCTGCTGATGCCCAGGCTGGTCGTGTCCGGGTAGGTCGCGAGCAGCAGGTCGCGGAAGGCGAGCACTCCGGGTTTGGCGGCAGGGTCGCAGCCGCGCTGCGGTTCGTAGGCGGCGTAGGGGTCGATGTCGGGACCGAAGTCCGGTGTCGAGGGTGGCATACCTGCCTCTTTCTCCGGCTGATCGCCGGTGGTAAGTGACCTGCCGGGGCCGGTGCAGTCCGGACGCCCGGCGCCGCTCATGCCTCATCGAACAGGCCGCTCGTGCGCCCGCCGGACGGCTTGTGAGGTTCTTGTTCCGCCCCTCACTCCAGCGACTGGGGCGGGGCGGACGCGGACACGGTGTTTGTCGTGTCGTGGGTGAGGTCGCCTTCCATGTCGACCCAGTGGTCGTGCCAGGCGTGCCCGTGTTCGGGTCCGCGCTGCCAGGTGTGAGTGACGCGACCGCCGGGGGCGAGCCCGAACACCGACAGGTCGCCGCTGGGATTGAGGACCACCGACGGATCGTCGACGATACGGCCACCCAAGGGTGCCCAGCCCGACCAAGGGCCCCCCGTGCCGGTCTGCCAACGATGATGGAGTTGGTCGTCGCTGCCGCGGGCGAACACCACCATGCCGCCGTCACGGCCGACGAGCAGGCACGGCCGGCCTTGCACATCGCCTTCCATATCCACCCATTCGCCGTGCCAGGCATGCCCGTGCTCAGGCCCACGCTGCCAGGTATGAGTGAGACGGCCACCGGGGTCACGGGCGAACACCGACAACGCACCATTGGGCGACAGCACCACCGCCGGATCGGACGCGAGCCGTCCACCGAGAGGTGCCCAACCTGACCAGGGACCGCCGGTGCCGGTCTGCCAGCGATGGTGGAGTTGGTCGTCGCTGCCGCGGGCGAAGACGACCATGCCGCCGTCACGGCCGACGAGCAGGCAAGGGCGGCCTTGCACGTCGCCTTCCATGTCAACCCATTCGCCGTGCCAGGCGTGCCCGTGCTCGGGTCCGCGCTGCCAGGTGTGAGTGAGACGGCCACCGGGGTCGCGGGCGAACACCGACAACGCGCCGTTGGGCGACAGCACGACGGCAGGGGCGGATGCGAGCCGGCCGCCCAGCGACACCCAGTCGGGCGCCCATGCGCCTTCCTCCGATTGCCAGGTGTGCCACAGCGCCCCGTCGGCACCGCGTACGAAGACCGCGAGCTTGCCGTACCGGCCCACCACAGGAAACGGCCGCCCGACCGCACCCGGCGCCGGCCGCCCCAGCGGCGTCCACGCCGACCACGCACCACCCGGCGCGTTCTGCCACCGATGCGTGATCCCACCCGCGGGATCCACCCCGAAGATCACCATCCCACCACCGTGATCCACCACCGACGGCACCCCCACACTCACATGGGCTGCCCGGCCACCAGGCCAGGCAAGTCGCGCGGCTTCCTCCAGCAGCGCCCGGGCCTTGGCCTCCGCCTGGTCGTACCTGGCAGGGAACGCAGAGCGCTGTACCTTCTGCGCCGTCTGCCCAGCCGTGAGCCCGGGATCCTGCTGCTCCACGCGCACGGCTCGTACGAAGTACTGCTCGGCCGCATAGGACACGTTCATGATCTGCTCGGGCGTACCCCACCCCTGGCTGGGGCGCTGCTGGAAGACGCCCAGCGAATCGCGGTCGCCGCAAGGGAGGTTGTTCATGTGCGACTCGACCCACCCGGCCTCGAATCCGGACAGCATCACCTTGTCGGAAACACCGAGGCGCAGGCCGACGGTGTAGACGGTTTTGGTGACTTCCAGGTCATGGGTAGGCGGAACGTGACAAGGTCGTCCCATTTGCGGTACTTCCTCCTGCTGCCGGGGGCGCGTCGGCGGACACCGACACGTTCGACTACTTCCGCCGCCGCTCACAACGCAGTGCGTGTGCGTCTAGAGCGGCCAGTCTGCATGCACCGCTGCACTTTGGTGACTGATCGCAGTTGAATGGAAACATTCTGTGATGATCGCTGACAGGAGCGCATCCGGGAAACCACGTACGCCTTCCCGAGGTTCTGGCTGCGCACCCCCGTAAACCGCTGCAAACGGGGCATTGGAGGACGGGTGCCTGCCCTTTAGGTGAAACGCTACTGTGGGTGGCGCGTCGGTAAGACCCTCACGTCCACCCCGGTATACGAAATGGACAGCAGGGAAGCTGTCAGTGAGGGCCGGTGTGCACGTCTGACCGGGCACCACCCGATGACCGCGTTCATTGACCACGGTGAAGACACAGGCGGCGAGGCCGCCGCGCTGCTGCTCCGCTCCGGCAATGTCAGGTCCAACACCGCCGCGATCACATCGCCGCAGGGCGGCTCGCCCTCGACCAGATCCCTTCCCGCCTGCACAAGCAGGTCCTGATCCGGACCGACTCGGCGGCACCCACGAGTTCCTGGGCTGGGTCGCCGCCCGCCGGCTCAAGTACTCGATCGGGTTCAACCTCACCGATGAGGTCTGCGCCGCGATCCTGGCCCTGTATGAACACCCCGTGGCAGTGCGCCTATGCCGCCGATCGTGGACCTCGCGATGGTGCGTGGGTGGCCGAGCTGACCGGGATGCTTGGACCTGTCGTCCTGGCCCGACGGGATGCGGGTGATCGTCCGCCGTGAACGCCCGGACCCCGGCGCGCAGCTGCGGTTCACCGATTTTGGACGGGCACCGCTTCACCTGTTTCGTCACCGGAACCCGGCGCGGGCAGCTGGCCGACCTGGAGCTCTGCCACCGCCGCCGGGCCCGATGCGAGGACCGCATCTGGTGCGCCAAGGACACCGGCCTGCGCAACCTGCCCCTGCATGGGGCCACGGCCAACCAGATCTGGCTGAAGCTGGTCGCGCTGGCCGCGGAACTGACCGCCTGGGCCCAGATGCTCGCGCTGGAAGGGTCGGCCAGCGCGTGGGAACCCAAACGTCTGCGGCTGTGGGTCTTCTCCGCCGCCGGGCGCATGGGCCGCGGCGGACGACGGCTCAGGCTCCGGCTGAGCAACCGCTGCCCCTGGGCCGGCCTGATCATCACCGCGATGACCCGGCTGTAGATGCTGCCTGCGCTCTGGAGCAGGCCGAACCGTCCCGACAACACCAGGAAGCAGACCACCAGGGCCGGTGGAACCCCACCCACCCGGCGCGACAGCTAGGCACTGACACTGCCTCACCGCTGAAATACCTCAGCCGTTCGGGTCACTACGCGACCCGAACGAAAGATCGAGGTTAATGCTGGTTAGGTGGAGCGAGACTTGGCGCGCCCCGGTCCTTAAAGAACCGAAGGTCTCTGGATAGGGTGGGACTACGCGCCCGGCAGGGCCGACCAATACAGATCAGGGCATAGCGAATGCAGCTCTCCGATTGTGCTGGTCAAACTGCATTCACCCCTGCCGGGCGCGGTTCCGCCTTCATAGGCTGATGGTGAGCGCACAGCCCCGAGCGATGGACCAGTCCGAGCCTGAAATCGATCAGTAAGCTCGCCGTTCCTGGGCGAGTCGGTCATCGACCTCAGCCAGAAAAGTCGGGCGTAGAGCTGCCCGGTGCAAGCAGCAGAAGCTTGCGGATCTGAACGCAAACCGTGGCGAGACAAGCAGGTCTCGCTTTTTCATTTCCCGACATCTTTCCCAAGCGGCAGTGGAAGGACGTGATGCTGTATGCCGGACGAGCACGAGCGGGAGTCGAACATCCCGGCAGAGAGTCAGACAGGGGCGGCGTTCGGCGGGACGGAGCCATCGCAGGTGGTCATACGTGGCCCCGTTGACGCGATCGCGCTTGTGGCCTACATGGTGGGCTATCACCCGTCCCGCAGCCTGGTGGTCGTCGGCATTTCCGAGCAGGGGCGCGTGGTCGGGGTGCGTCAAAACCTGCCCCTACCGGGACGGGCTGCCAGCGCTGGCAAGGAAGCCGAAGCCATCGGCGAGAACCTGGTTGCCGTATTGAACCGCAACGGATCGTCCTCAGCGCTGCTGCTGGGATACGGACCCAATGAGCAGGTCACGCCTGTGATGGAAGGTGTGCTGCCGATCTTCAACCAAGCCGGAGTGCAGGTTCTGGAAGCGTTGCGCGTCGACCAGGGGCGGTGGTGGTCCTACACCTGCCAGAACCCGAGCTGCTGTCCGCCGGAGGGCACTGCCTACGACGTCAGCACCAGCGTGATCGCCGCACAGGCCACGCTGGCCGGACAGGTCGTGCTCGACGATCGTGACCAACTCGTCGAATCGGTCGCTCCCGTCCAGGGGAAGGAGCACACAGCGATGGAGGAAGCGACCAAGCGCGCCGAGCAGCGGATGCGTGAGCGAATCGCCGCCAGCGGTTCTCGTGCAGACAAGGCTGCACACCTGATCGACGAAGGCCGGACATTCATCGCCGAACTCGCCGACCAGGTCCGCACCGGCGAGATCCGGCTCGATGACGACGAGGTCGCCTGGCTCGGTCTGCTGCTGAGCAGTGTTCGGCTGCGGGACGAGGCATGGGTGCGCATCGACGTCGACCATCTGCGACAGCACGTGGAGTTCTGGCGCGATGTCGTGCGCCGGGTGGGGGAGCGTTACGTCGCTGCCCCGGCGAGCCTGCTGGCCTATGCAGCCTTCGAGATGGGGGACGGTGCACTCGCCAATGTCGCTCTCGACCGTGCCTGCGCCGCAGACCCGCTGTATTCGATGGCGCACCTGATCCGCGAAATCGTCACGGCGGGGATTCCGCCGGAGAAGGCACGGCTGGACATCACTCCCGAGGAGCTGGCGGCTGCCTACGCCGAACGCGAGCACAGCCAGAATCAGCAGGCCGCCAGGATTGCCCACGGCTCCGAGCAACCGTTCAGCCTCCGTCGAACGCGCTCGGAAGGGGAAGCTGAGCCGTCCTGACGCAGCACGCACTCTGACCGAGTCAGCGGCGGCCGGTCGTGTCGGGATGCCCGCTTCGAGTCTGTTGCACCGCCAACTCGGGCAGCGAACGACCGGATCGGTGCTCTGGCCAGTTGCAGACGCCAAGGAGGTCCCGGCCGCCCAAAATCCCATCGCCCTCAGGCAGAGCGCGGCCGGGATCGGCACCCCTCCATGACGCCTGCGCCGCCAACGACGTGCCTTGGCGGCATGCCCTGGCACATCACGTCCGCACTGCACCCGGTTGACCATGTCCGATCTCCGCCCGCCGGAACTCCATCAACCGCACATGGAAGGAGTGCAGCAGTGTCTGATCCGGTCCGTCGTTGGGCGATCCGCACCCAGCACGCCTATCACCCCGCACAGCTCAGCAAGGAGGTCTATACCGATCGCCAGGACGCCTGCGACGACTTGGCGCTGACGATCGAGAAGCTGGCGATGCGCCTCCCTGGCATGACCAACCTCGGCCGGATCCTCGCGCTTCGAGCAGCCACGCAGGCCGCCCACACAGGCCGCTTCGACGTCTGTCTCGAAGGCAAGATCCTGATGACCTTCCGCGTTGTGGAGCTGGACGCCCAAGGGCGACCCTTCGACCTCGACCAGATCCCCGACCTGACTGGGGGGCCCATCCCGGCCTCCGCCGCGGAGGCGACTGGCCCGACCGATGCCGGCTCCCAGCCTCCGACCGCTCGGAACGGAGGTGAGGCCTGATGGCCTGGTACATCTCCGCTCGCCGCGAAGGAACGGACCACCGCGTGGTCGCCGTCGCCCAGCCCTGCGCAGACCGACCGCAGGCCTGCCGTGCCCTGCGCGCCCGCCTGTCCAAGATCCTTCATGACTTCCGCGACCCCGACCTTCGCTCGGCAAAAGAGCTGGAGGCCATGCTCCGAGAGCAGCTTGAGCAGGTGGAACGAACCGGCTACGCCACATTGCCGGGCGGCCTCATCCTGGAAGTCGTCGAACTAACCCATAGCGACTTAGGTGATCCCGCCAACGTTGCCACCAGTTCCGGGCCGTCGACCGACCTTGATAAGCATGGCGCCGCTGAGAGGTCGATCGAATCGCATCTGCCGGGCTGCCCCTACGCCGACGGTGTCGCGCACGACGAGTGCTCCTGCCCGGCCAACGCCGTGGCGCCCGCAGTCTGGCATCGGCTGCCGTGATCATAGCGGCGAGCAGCCGTGCCAGTGGTCCCAGCACCGCCAGGACCGTCGAGACGTGCATGGCGTGTGGCCCTCCTTTTTTGGCCCGCCCCGGCCACCATGGTGGCGTGCCGAAGGTGTGGCGGGCTGCGCCCGGTACCGCGCAAGCACCGCGCCGCCGTCGCCGCCGAGCTGCGCAAGATCTACACCGCACCCGACACCGACGCCGCCCTGGACGCGCTGGCCTCCTTCGCCGGCACCGACCTGGGCCGCCGCTCCCCCCAAGCCGTGCGGGCGTGGGAGGCGGCCTGGGAACGGTTCATCCCGTTCCTGGGCTCACCCCGGCCGTCCGCAAGCTGCTCTACACCACCAACAGCATCGAGTCGCTGAACTACCAGCTGCGCAAGGTCACCAAGGCCCGCGGACACTTCCCTACCGACGACGCGGTGGTCAATCTGCTGTGGCCGGCCATCGTCAACATCGAGGACAAACGCGCCCGCCAACGCGCCGCCCGCACCCGCCAGGACGGCGCCCGCCCCGGCTATCCCGGCCGGCTCATCGAGGGCACCAAGACCTGCGGCTGGGCCGAAGCCCTCAACGAACTCGCCGCCGCATACCCAGGCCGCATCCAGTAAAGAAAACCAGACCATCACGAGATCATCTTTGTGCACTTCGAGTTGCAGGCTCGATGGTCCTCGCCGGGCTGGTCAGAAGGGGATCTCAGCTTCTGGCGGGTCTGGTGGAGGAACGTGGTGACCTCGGTGAGGGGGAAGGCGCCGGTGGTGGAGGCGAGAACGGCCTCGCTGTAGGCGGTGTGGTGAGCTAGTAACAGGGGCCGTCGTCTACATCGACGATGGCGCACCAAGGGCCCGATACAACCCGGACCGCTTCACGCCTACAACCTGCGTGATCGCGTACTGCGTGGCATTGTAAGGCGAGTGGAATACAAGGTCCGCCTGTCCGACGCCGGTGTACACCTGTTCGACCGTGATTCCGGGCTGAACGTTTTGCTCGACGAGGTCGAGGTGCTGCCTGGGCAGGTCTCGCCTGCTCCCCGGTATGTTTCGATTGCACTGTCTAACGCCTGTGAGCTGCAGTGCAGCTACTGTTACGCGCCCAAACATGCCGCCATGCTTGACATCGATCGCGTGGTCGCCTGGGCCGTCGAGCTCGATGAGGCCGGGTGCCTGGGGGTTGGCTTTGGAGGTGGAGAGCCGACGGCTCACCCTCGTTTCGCCCAGTTGTGCGGGCGGATCGCCGCGTCGACGTCGATGGCGGTGACGTTCACGACGCACGGGCACCGGCTGACTCCCCGTCTCGCCGATGCCTTGCGAGGGTCCGTGCATTTCGCGCGCCTATCTGTCGACGGGGTCGCCGCTACGTACGAGCGGCTTCGTAACAGGCCCTTCACTGCGGTCCGTGCGGCAGCCGCGTTGCTGGCTTCGGTGGCCCCGTTCGGAATCAACGTCGTCGTGAACGGCGACACGGTCGGCGAACTCGACGACCTGGCCGCGTTCGCCACCGACGTGGGCGCCTGTGAGCTATTACTCTTGCCCGAGCAGCCGACCGCGGCCACTCCTGGGATCAGCGATGCTGATGCACAGCATCTCGTGCGCTGGATCCGAGGCACCGCGACGCCGGTGCGGCTCGCCATCGCGCAGTCGGGGCTCGAAGGATCGGTACCGGCTGTTGAGGCCATCCCCGGCGAACGCCCGCTGGATGCCCACCTGCACGTCGACGCGACCGCTATCCTGCGTCCCCACGCCTACGCGACCACGGGAATGCCGATCGAGGGCTCCATCCTGGAGGCCGTGCACGCGCTGAAGGGGGCAGTGTGAGGATCTGGCACAGCTACGGCTCCGAGCACTCGATGAATCTGGTGCTGATCGGCACCTTCGAGACCGTCGCCGATGCGGAGACTGCGATCGAGCGGATGGAGACATTGAAGGGCCTCGCGGAGAGCGCGTGGTCCGAAGACGATTGGCGACGCCAAGACAAGGGCATGCCCAGCACGCTCGTCGACGGACTCACGAAGCTGAAGCTCTATGATTTCGGACGTTTCGACGTCGACGCCTACGCCTTCGACCACTCGGCTGAGCGCACCGGATCCGTGGTCCGCATCGCCACCGAGGAGTCCGATATCCAAGGGTTCGTGAAGCTGTTCCTGGACCTGGGCGCACGCGTCGAAGTGTTCTCGCTCCATACCTGGAACGAGGACGGGACGACACGCCGGACCACGGACGGCTGAGATGGCGGTGGACCTGACCACGCTGGCGCACTTGCCAGGTGCCGCCGATCAGAACTTCGAAGCCCTCGCGCGCGCGATCGTCATCCGCCGCTACGGAGCGCTAGGCACGCTCCGGGAACGTCGCCAACAGCCCGGCGTCGAATTCTATCTGCGTGTCGAACACCCCGGCGAGCTCGGAGACCCAGGCCGCGTCTGGGGCTGGTCGTGCAAATGGTTCATTCTCGGCCCCAAACACGAGCTCACATCCGGCCAGCGCAAGCAGATCGAGGAGTCCGTCGACAGGGCCGTCAAATACGTCGACGGACTGACCGACTTCGTGCTGGGTCTTCCCGAGCGGCCGGCGAAGAAGGACGAGGAGTGGATCGACGGGCTCGGGCCTGCCAAAGGCATCTCGACGAAGCTGTGGGCAGCGGAAGACTTCGACGCGCAGATGGCCGGGCTCGACGATCTTCGTTCTACCTTCTTCGGAGAGCTTGTCCTGTCTCCGGGCTCTCTCGCCCAAGTCCATGAGCGGTGCGTCGCCCCGATCCGAGCCCGTTGGCTAGCGCTCTTGCACACCACGACCCACGTAGAACACCGGATCGAACGTATCCTGCTGCGCCCGACCTCCTTCGACTGGCTCGATGAACGCATCGCTGCCATCGCCTCCCGCACCGAACGGCTCCGCATCGCCTTGCCGGACATCGACGATGATGCGCGTGCGGACGCTGAGACCATCGCCGACGACCTCGAACGGTTCACCGCCGACCTGCGAGCCATCGCCGACGCCAGCAGGAACCGCCGACCGATGGAGGTCCGTGAGCGCGTTGCCGACCAGGAGCCCCCTGCAACGTCGCCGCGCAGCCTCCGCACGCTCTTGCTGGACCTCCGCAAGCGCCGCTTGCCTGCGGCCCTTGCCGTCACGGGCCTCAGTGCGGAGATCCGCGACGTCGTCGGATGGCTGCAAGACGTGCGCGCAGACCTACAAGCCCCACTGACCGCTATCGTCGCCGCTGCCGGAATGGGCAAGACCCACCTGGCCGCTCAACTGACAGCTCCAGAGGGGCAGCCAACCGCGGGAGTGTTCATCCAGGGCGGGCGCCTGCGTATCGGGGAGAACCTTGATGACGTGGTGCGGCGCATCCCCGGGCTGAAGGTCGACCGGTTCGAGGACCTCCTGCTAGCACTGGACTCTGCTGGGGCCCGCGCCGGGACCAGGATTCCCCTAGTGATCGACGGCCTGAACGAGGCCGAGCGGCCCTCGCAATGGCGAGCGCTGCTCGACGAGCTGACGCCAGCCCTTGGCAGTTATCCGAACGTCCTGGTCATCGTCACCCTCCGCGAGGCCCTCGCCGAGCGCACCGTCCCAGGAACAGCCGTACGACTGGACCTCGCCTGGCGCCGGCCCGAGGTGGAGAAGATCGTCGCCACCTACTTCGCCGACTACCTGATCGACGCCCGTGGCGCATGGCTGCCGGCCAAGATGTTCGGCAACCCGCTCTTCGTCCGCATGTACTGCGAAGCCGCCAACCCTGACCGCAAGAAGCGGGTTGGGGCGGAAGCGCTCCCGACCTCTCTAGTCGGCGTATTCGAACGGTACCGCGACAGCGTCGCCGACCGTTTGGCGGCAGACCCTGCTCGCACACCCGTACCCCCAGCGCAGATCAAGCGGCGCCTGGCTGCACTCGCCCGGAGAATGTGGGACCTCAAAGCCCGGCGGCTGCCTTCCGAGGATGCCAGAGCGATACTCGACGAAGGCGAGACGAACTGGGACGAAAGCCTGCTTCGGCGCCTCGTCGACGAAGGGATCCTCTTCCGGGACGAGGTCGACGGCAGCGACGACACCGAGGTCGGATTCCTGTTCGACCGCCTCGCCGGATACCTCATCGCCGATGCGCTCCTCGTCCGCATGCCTTACGCCGAAGTCGATGAGCGGCTCGCAGAACCGTCCCTGTGGAACCTCCTCGGCGGCAAGGATGGCCACCCCTTCGGGGAAGACATCGTCATTGGCCTGATCGGGCTGCTGCCCCGCCGGTTCGGCGGCCACCACCTGTGGCGTCTCAGTCCGGATAAGCACCGACCGTGGGTACTGGCGCAAGAACTCGACTCGGAGTCGGTGTTCCTCGACGATGAGACCGTCGACGCGCTTGCGGCATGGATCGTCTCTTCAGACTGGAAGACCCCGGGGCCTTTCAGACAGGGGAACCAGCATCCCTTCGATCGGTTGTGGGAGGTCCGTTCGGCTCCCGCCCACCGGCTGAACGCCGCCTTCCTCGACCGGGTCCTTCGCCAGATGCCGCTACCCGAACGAGACCGTCGATGGACCGAATGGGTCCGCTACCGCGGCAAGGAACTCGCGAGCGGCCGCAAACGAGCTATCTGGGACTGGTCCCGCAACCTTGAGCGTACCGAAGCCGACGACCTGCACGCGCTGGCGACCTCCTGGCTGCTGACCTCCACGAACCAGACAGTGCGGGACCTTGCGACCATGGCCTTGCAACGCTACGGCCGCCCCGAACCCAAGCGCCTGTTCGATCTCGCCACCCGGATGCTCGACGTCGACGACCCATATGTGGTCGAGAGAATCATCGGTGCCGCGTTCGGTGCTGCCAGCGCTCATCAGATGCCCGATCCCGGCGGCACGTTCGAGCGCGCACTCGCCGGGTGGCTCATCGAACTCCGCGACCACTTTCTCCGCGACGGTTCCTCTCCCACATCCCACGAGCTGTTGCGCAGCTACGTACGGGCCATCTTCGAGTTCGCCGGAACCCTCCACCCCAGTGCGGTACCTGACGACGTCGACCCGTTCACACTGACATTTGTCTCCCCGCCGCCGGCACCGGTGATGGCCGACGACGCCCCCAACGCTGAAGAGTGCAGCAGCACCTTCGGCATGGACTTCGAAAACTACATCATCGGTCCAGCTATCGAGGGCAGAGCGAACTACGATTCCACCCACCCGGATTTCCGACGCGCCCGCGGCGAGGTCATGGCCCGCGTATGGAATCTCGGATGGCGCACCGCGATGTTCGGCGGCATCGATCGCGACATCGCCGAGGACGTATACCGCCTCGGCCGTGAACGTGTACGCGTGGAACGCTACGGCAAGAAGTACGGGTGGATCGCCTACCACGAACTGGTCGGCCGCCTCGCCGACGCCGGAGAAACCCCCGACCGGTGGGTCGGTGGCGGCCGAAACCTGACTCCCGATATCGACCCCTCCTTTCCCGGCGAGCCCCCTGCAGCGGCGGTACCGCTTCCGGAGTGGGCACCCGAAGGCCCGATAGACGATCGGGAATGGGTGCGAGCGGGGGCCGTCACTGTACCCGAACAACTGTGGGCTCCTGAGGAGCTCTACGGCGTTCTCGGTGGATGGCTGCTGGTCGAGGGCTTTCTGGAACACCGCCGCGATGGACGGAAGGTGTGGGGGTTCTTCCGTACTCTCCTGCTCGAACCACCCGATGTGGATCCGGCGCTTGAGCTGATCATCGCGACGGATTATCTAGGAAACGACTTCCTTCCCCGACTCCCGGTGGTTCACGGGGTTTTCGCCGGGGAAGCACCTTGGAGCCCCCGGTTCCAGGTGCATTTCGACGATGACGCCTACATGCGTCCCGTGCTGCGTCGTGCCTGGTCTGAGGAAGGCATCAGCATCGGGCAGGTCGCCGTCGAACTCTCGACCAAGGACGGAGAAGCGCCAACGTCCCTTCAGCACTCCTACGATGTGCCATCGTTCGGTTTCGCCGCGGAGTTCGGGCTCCGTCAACGGCCCAGCACGCTAGACCTGGTCAGCATCGAGGGCACCCGCGCCTCGGCGACCTTCCGCGCAGAGGCGCCTTGGCGCGGACATCTGCTATTCCTACGCCGTGACCTGGTCGTTGGCTTTGCTGACCAACGGCGGATCATGCAGGTCGCTTGGGGTGAGCGCGAGGCGACCGTCGACTGGAGAGCCGTCCCCACCTGGCTCCGTGAGCTGCATCAGAGTTACCAACACGTCTGGCGCAACATCCGCGTGCTCGACGAAGACGGCCGCTCGCCGTAGCGAGTTGCCCTTCCCACCGCGATCCACTACCTCGTCCACCCACGGCTGCAGCAAACCATTGCCAGAACACAATCGTTCCAGCTGGCCTCAAACAGGCCCGGTCTCTCGGCTCTTTCGCCCGAAACGTTCGGGGCGTATGAAGCCCTCAGCAGTTTCCACCACCTAGACGGACAGGCGCGATGTGATGGGGCATGCCGATCAAGGGAGGGAAGATCAGCCAGAGCTGAAGAGCCGTTTAACCCAACGTCCGCTCATCGGCATGACCGGACGTTCCGGAGCGCCACCGCTGGTGAGCAGAGGCAAGGCAGAAACAGGCACAGTCTGACGGCAGCGGCAGCCTCTAGCCCGCTTCGGCGTGTCGCCTTGCTTAGTGCAGAGAAATTTCCAGCTACGTAAGCTTGAATTCGGAACCTGTGGCCGCCCCTACGGGGCCCTGTAACTACGAGCACGCCTGCATCCGCTGCCCAATGCTCCGAGATTATCGACAACCTCGCCGCTTGAATCGACGAGTCACTGCCAACGGCTGGCTCGGCGAGGTTCCAGGACTCCAGATCAGTCGCTGGACTAGAGGTACTGAACAAATCCGAGACAACGATCAAGTCCTCAGCCTCCTTTCCTGAAATTGGGAATGGGAATATCGATGAAGTCGTTCACTTTCAACGAAGAGGCCGCGCAGGAGTGGGTGACAGATCTAATCGTGGTGCACGAGCTGGCCGACCTTGCCGACAAGACCGACACCCGAGAAGGAGGGGCGAATTTGCGGCTCAACCTTGGCTGACAGCCGTGCGATCCTGGCCAGGAAGACATCGTCTCCTTTCTGATTCAGTAGCCCCATTGCAAGGAGGATGTACTCGCCCATTCCAGTCACGCCAAAGCGAACATAGAGTTCGTCGATGATGGAGATGATTGGTGTTACTGATTTCTGTTGACTCTCAGGACCTGTTTTGGTGACCCTTGCATCTCCGGCTAACGAGGGATGATTCGGTGTGCGGGCTCGATGTGGCGATCGGGATCATTGTGAGGCTGCACAGATCATAGACTCACTTCTCGGACAACTCGACGCATTCGTCGCGGCGATGATCTGAGAGGATTAGCAGCCAAGCATCCGAAGCGGAGGTCGATTGCGCTGTACTCTTGTCAGCCTCGTCGCTGAGCACGTCACATGTCGCAAGAGGGTCGGCCCCCTTGGCGGGAGCCGACCCCTTTGATCAAATCCCTTACTTAGATGAGTAGGCCAAGCAGGAGACTGATCGTTGTCTATGATACGCCTTTAAAGCTGGGACGGTGCCCTTCACAGGGCAGGACACCATCCAGCCTTCGACTGTCACCCCACCCAGCGAGCGACATCCTGGGGACCTGCTTTGCGAGCAGCGAACAGCCCGGTGGCCACGGCGCGCATCTTGGGAAGATGCACCTGTGGGCATTGAAGATGGCCCAGTCCGGCGGTTGGCTACACAGCCGTATGTCGCTCGGGTTCACCCACGCGAGAGACTGCTGCCTGGCGTGTCGTTGCTCCCGGTGCCGATGAAGTGGGAGGGTGGTGCCAGATGAACGATGACCTCGTGGCGCTGCTCTTCGATGTCGTGGAGCGCCTGGAGCAGCACATCCAGACTGGCGAGTACGTGGCGATCGCTGCGCTCGAAGGGGAGCGCACGCTCCTTCTCAGCGACTACGACTACCTTCGGGATCAAGACGCCGCCGTCGCCTTCGAGCAACAAGCGGCCGCCCATGCCCGCCGCATCGGAGCGATCCGATGGGTTCTGGCCGTGCCGCAGGTCTGGGTGATCGGCGAACGGGATGTGGCCACGCGAGCCCCTTCCTCCCATCCACTTCGGCCAGGGGAGCAAGAGGCCATCACCTGGATGGGCTTCGACCAGGAAGGCGGCATCGACTACGGTCGAGTGCCCTACACACGCCGTCCCGACGGGGAGCCAGTTTTCGGCGAGCCAGAGGTCTTCACTGTGCCGCTCACACCTGGCGACCTCATGCCGGGGAACACGCTGCTGCGCACGCTCATGGATGACGAGCCGTCCGCTGGCGACTGAACCTGTCGCTTGCGCGCATCCTGCGCTGAGACTGGGCTCAGCACGCTGCATCTGGACGGGCGAGATCAACGCGTTCGAAATGGAACACGTCTCGGCGTCCCTTTATGAGGAGATCCCGGTGGTGTCATCCCAAGGGGCCGAAACTGGGCCTGCCGGCTGAGAGAATTCCACCACGCACCCGCAGGGCTGGATCGTGGCCAGTCCGTTCCCCTTGTCGTCTGTAGCCTGCATTTGACCGCCGCAGAGAGGGCAGGCGAGTGGCAGCGGTACAGCGCTGACTCGCTGTGGCGTTCCTGAGTCGGTCGTGGCCATGGGAGGCGATGGTAGTCGCCAGAAGCAACGCTTCACTGCTACCTGGGGCGGACGAAGCCGACGAGGTCGCTGCGCCGCGCGTAGGAGTCCATGGCGATGCCGGGTCGGCATCTGGTGCACCGGGCGTTGATCATCTGGTCGGCGTCGATGACGATGCCGACGTGTCCAGGGTTGTCAGGGCTGCTGCCGGGGCCGGAGTTGAAGAAGACCAGGTCGCCGGGTCGCTGCTGGCCTTTGGGGATGCGTGTGCCGTGGCGCCATTGGTCGAAGGTGGTGCGGGGGATGCTGATGCCTGCGGCGCGGTAGGCCATCATGGTCAGCCCGGAGCAGTCGAAGGCGTCGGGGCCTTCGGCGCCCCATATGTAGGGTTTGCCGAGCTGGGCGCGGGCGTAGGCGATGACCTTGGCGGCTACGTCTCCAGCGGGCGCCAGTGCAAGCGTGCCCGGCTGGCAGATGGAGCTGCCTGCGGTGGCGACCACGTGGGCGCCGCCGTCGGCGTAGCGGCGTGCCCAGTCGAGCACTTTGCCGATGTACTCGGTGGATCCGTTGTAGCGCAGCAGGGCCTGGGGGATGTCGCTTGGAGCGCCGTAGTCCTTGAGCATGTCCGCCGCCGCGGGGATGGCGTCGGCGGGGTCGTACACGTTCGCCCAGCCGTCGCCGTTGCCATCGGTGGCGTAGCCGCCGGTGTGCTGGCCGGCCCGGTGGCGGGGTGGGCCGCCCCAGTTGTTGGTGGCCTTGCCGCCGATGCCGATCTGCATGGGGCCGGCGGCTCCAGCCCAGTTGGCACCGGAATGGACACCGGAGTTGGGGGCGGGGTCGCGTCCGTGGTCGGATTCGACTTTGCCGACGGCGGCGAGGATGGTCCAGGCGATGCCGGACTCCTGGCCGACCTCGCGATACAGCTCCAGGTAGTCGGCGGGGATGGTGTTTTCGGCTTCATCTGAGGTGCCGGGCTGGGCCTGGCAGGCGGCCGTGCTGTCGTCGATGCCGCTGCTGGCGCCGAGGAACACCGCGATCAGTAGTAGCAGCGCTCCGACAGCGGCGGCCAGCCACAATTGGGCCGCGCCGCAATCGTTGCCCACGGCATGACACCGGGCTCGGTGGTGGTTACGAGGCGCCTGCACTGGTGTCTCCGGCGTTACCGGCGTCGGCGGGCTGGAAGTCGTGGATCGCCCAACTGTCATCGCTGGTCTTGGTGGCGGTGATGGCCAGTCGTTGGGTGCGCTGGTGGCGGCCTGCGGTGGTGGTGATGTCCTGACGCAGGTTGATGATGAGGATCAGCGAGTGAGGGCCGATGGTACGGATCTTGTTCGCCGTGGCGTGTGCGGTGGCGGCCTCGCGGTCACGCGCTCGTTGTGCCTGGATGGAGCGGGTGCTTGCCGCGCGGGCGAGTGATCCGTACAGCTCTGGTGTGGCCATGGGGCGCAGCCGCGCCAGGTACGCCTGGGGCGGCTGGTCGTAGCTGTATGTGCCGTAGGCGGTGGCGAAGCTGGTCGTGAGGCGGATCGCGGCGGTCAAGTCGGCCGTGGTCAGGGGAAGCAACGCCGTCACATCGGAACTTGCCGTGGTCGGGGTGGGGCTCGCTGGTGGAGGAGATGCGGTGTGGTCGTCCGTCACCGGTGGTCGTAGGGCGCAGGCGGCGAGGAGCCCGGCGGTCAGGCAGGCGGAGATCGCGAAGTTGGGGATGGGGAGGTCAGGCCTCGTCATCGTCGCCCCTGCCTGAGGGGAGAGGGCGGGCGTAGCGGGCGAGTTCTATTAGTCGCAGCCGCGCAGCGCCTTCGTGTGGCGCTCCGACGGGAAGCCAGATCGGTCCTGCTGGTCCAAGGGGCGGCTCGCTGATCGCGTCGGCGGTGGCGGTGAACACCGGGACGGGAGGAGTACCGATGGCGGCGTGCAGGTTGGCTTCGCGGCGGGGGCTGCTGGTCCAGATCAGTACGGGGGTGGTGAAGCCGTCGGCGGTGGCGAGATTGGCGTAGCCGCGCAGCTTGTCGGCGACCCTTCTGAGCGGTCGTTGGGTGCCGGTGTCGTATTCGAGGAAGAAGTCGACGCTGACTCCGTGTTCTCGCCAGCGGCCGAACCCGTCAGGGCGGATGTAGGGGGCCCAGGTGGTGGCGCAGCGGCGTTCGGGCCACCACTGGGCGAGTTCGGCGGCCGTGCGGTGGCGGGCGGCGGCGGCCAGTGCGGTGAAGATCCCGTTGACGCCCACCAGGTGGCCCAGCTGGGGCGACAGGGACCAGGCCACGATTCGGTCGCGCCGGTAGCCGAGATCAGCGAACGGGATGCCTTGTTCGGCGGCGATCACATGAGCGCCTGCTTCTCCGATGGTGTAGTGCAGAGGTGCGGTCCCCTTGCCCGGAGGCAGCAGTGGCCGGAACCGCTCGACCGCGCCGAGGCCGGTAAGGCGGAGCATGCCGCGGCGCGCGCGGTCGGCGTTGGGGAAGGCGAGCTGGGCGATCTGCCCGGTGGTGAGCACGTGGTGATCCCACAGCGCGCGCAGTACCAGCCGGTCGCGTTGGGTCAGCCGGGACGCCAGCAGCATCGGCACGAGCTTCTTGGGATCGCGGCGCGCTGCGGATGCGTCGGGAACGGGCTGGGGAATTGGCGGAACGTATCGGGTCATTGAGAGGGCCTTTCCTGTTCGGGGGATGCCGTGGTCAGGTGGATGTCTGGTCCGGTGCGTGATGCGAATCAGTGCGCGGGTCGACGCGGGGATCGTCGGCGCGGGGGCGGCTGTGGCGTCGGTCGGAGCGGGCGCCGTAGGTGTCGGCCGAGACGCGGCGGATCAGCTTGGCCCGCCCGGGGACGGCGGGTGGCAGGGGCAGGGTGCGCAGGGTGAAGGCGGGGATTTCTGCCGCGTCCACGATCAGCCGGGCGCTGGCCTGGAAGGCGTCCAGGTGGGCCAGGTCGTGCTGGGACAGATTGGGGGCCATATGGCGTTCCAGCGTGCGGGCGTCCTCGGGGGAGACAGCGAAGAAGACCTTGTTGCGGGCGTTGGCGGAGATCGCCTCGCGCAGTTCGCGGGACAGTTGCGCCAGGTCTTGGTGGGCGAGGACGACCGAGAGCCGGTAGGCGCGGGCCTCGGCCAGCAGGTCGGCCAAGCCGTGGGGCAGGGTGAGGAAGTTGTGGCACTCGTCCACGTAGAGGGCGCTGTCGGCGCGGGCGCTTTGGCCGTGGCGGGTTCGGCTGGAGACGGTCTCCCAGATTTTGGCCAGCATGAGTGACCCGAACACCGCGGTGGCGTCGGCGCCGAGGATGCCTTTGGGGGCGCGGATCAGCATGAGTCCGCCGTCGAGCACGGTGGTGGGGTCGAAGGTGGACGCGCCGGAGCCAAGGGTGGAGCGGATGAAGTCGCGCAGGAGGAAGGCCCTGAGTTTGTTGAGCACGGGGCCGGTGGCGTGTGCGCGGGCTTCGGGGGACAGGTTGTCGTACCAGGCCCAAAAGTCGGCCAGGATTGGATCGCGGACCCGGGCGGTGTGCGGAGCCCGGTAGGCGGGGTCGGCCAGCAGCCGTGGGATGTCGGCCAGTGTCGCGTCGGGGGCGTGCCACAGCGTCAGACAGGCCGAGCGCAGGATGTCGTCGGTGCGTGGTCCCCAGAATTCCTTGTAGATGCGGTGGAAGATCCCCACCAGGTTGTCGGTGGCCAGATGGGGGTCGGGGCCTTGCAGGACGTTCAGGGCTGGCCGACGCCTCTGGTCGGGGTCGAACAAGACGACCTTGTCGGCGACCTGCTCGGGGAGCCGGGCCAGCAGGTCGACGATCAGGTCGCCCTTGGGATCGATGACGACTGCGCCGCGGCCGGCTTCGGCGTCGGCCAAGATCATGTGGGCCATGAGCGTCGACTTGCCGGATCCGGTGGCGCCGAGAACGTGCATGTGGTGGCGGCCGTCGGCCACCCCCAACGCCACCGGTCGCACGATCCCGGTGTCGCTGACGCCTAGCTGTTTGGCGTCCGGGCCGGGCAGCCGAATGGCTGGCGGCGGTGGGACGGCTTTGGCGCCCGCCCGCGAGAGTCCCGGGACGGCGGCGTCCCAAGGAAGGTGGGCCAGTGCTGCCAGCTCTGTGACCGAGCACAGGTCGCCGCGCCGCATCCACCGCCGTGCTAGAGCCGTCTCGGGTCGGCGGAGGCGGTGTCGGCGCAGGTAGTTGTGCCCGGCGTACAGCGCGTAGGCGGAGGCGATCGCGTGCGCCCGTCCGCGGAGCCCGCGCCGCAACGCGCGGTGCACCTGGCGCGGGTTGACCGCTTCACCGTGGTGGTCTTTGGGGGAGGACGCTTCGGGCACGGTGTCGGGGGCGACGGCCAGCCCGTAGCTGACGGCCACTTCCCACTGCGGCTCTCGGGCCTTGTCGAGGATGGCGCGGACCTCGGCGGCGCGTTCGGGGTGGGCCGCATAGGCGCTGGTTGAGGAGGAGCGGCGGGCCGGGACCGGGGTGATGAGGTCGAAGAGGCGTCCCCAGGGGCGTCCGGATTCGGTGCTGCCGCGGAGTGCGGCGGCTGCCCGGTGCGCTTTGACGAGCCGTCGGCCGGTGGCCGGCCGGGCGCAGATCTGCACCACCACGCGCTGGTCGGGGGACAGCCCGGAGGCGGCGCCGATCAGGGCGCGGAGCGGGTCGGCCGGGTGGTCGGCGCGCAGCGGCAGCCAGTCCGGGCGGGCCATCCGCAACCGGCCTCCCACAGCGACCCCGCCGACGGGGAGGGGCGGAGTGGTCGCGGGGGTGGTGTGGGTGCGGGCGGCGGGCCAGGCGGCCTCGATCGCCCGCTCGATCAGCCCGGGCGGCACCGTTCCTGGCACCCACAGTCGGATCTGGACTGTGGAGGTGTCCCAGACGTACTCCCAGGCCAGGTGCGGTTGACCGGTCACCAGCCGCTTGTAGGCAGGGCGCAGGAGCCCGATGAGGTTGGCCCACAGTTCATGCGCGGCCTGCGGGTCGACGTCGGGCGGCGGCAGCACGGTGATCAGGCGGGCGCCGTCGGCGAGACGATCATGACGCCGCCGCCACCACATGTGCCGGAGCATCAAGAACGCCGCCAGCACGCTGGCCAGAAGGACACCGCCCACCCAGCCGTAGCTGTCCAGTAGATGTTCAGCCTTGTGGATAAGGGTGTGGATGACCGCGTCCGGGTCCCGAAGGAATGGGCCCATTGGCGGCTCCGTCGGCGAGGGAGTCGGAGACGGACTGTCATGCAGCTGCGGCCGCATCAGGATCAGTGATCGAAGGGTCATGGTTCGATGTCCAGTTCGTCTTCGATGCCGGCCAATTCCACGCGGTGGCTGGAGTCGAGCGCGGCCAGTTCCGCGGGGTCGCTGGTGATGACGTGGTGTTCGGCGGGGGAGGCGATGGCTTGGAAGGCGACCCGGTGGGCTCCGGCTGCCAGCAGTCCCTCTCCGCGGGAGCAGGCCAGCAGGAACTGGCGTTCACCGGCCGACAGGTTGAAGGCGTCGCCGACGGTGTCGATCGCTTGAGGGGCTTGGCGCAGGAGGACCTGGGTGGTGGCGTTGGCCACCACAGCCTGGCCGAGTTGCGTGCTGAGCAGGTCGGCGGCGTCCTGGGTGACCACGGCCAGGCCGCACCAGTACTTGCGGGCGCTCTTGGCCAGGCGGAACAGGAACTTGGCGCCGTCGGGCTGGCGCATCAGCAGCCATGCCTCGTCCACCACGACCAAGCGGCGTTTGCGGTCGTGCGGGTTGGAGACGCGCCGCCAGACCGCGTCCAACGCCAGTAGGGTGCCCGCTGCCCGTAGCTCGTCGGGCAGGTCCCGCAGGGAGAAGACGACCAGGTGCCCGTCGGGCCGGGTGGTGGTGGGCCCGTCGAACAGGTCGCGGTGGGTGCCGGTGACGTAGGGAGCGAGCCGTGCGGCGACCTCGCTCGCCTTGGGGTCCTCGGTGTCCTCCCGCAGGGCGGCGGTCAGGTCGGCCAGCAGCGGGGCGGGGCGGCTCCAGGTACGCGGGTCGCTGGTGATCCCCTTGTCGGCGTAGGTTTCCACGATCGCCCGGTCCAAGGCTGCCCTGCTGGCCGGGTCCAGCGGTTCGTCCAGCAGTACGCCGATGAGGGTGTGCAGGAACAGCGCACGCCGAGTGAACGCGTCCGTGCCGGCGTGGGCGGTGGGCAGGTCGAAGGGATTGAAGCGGACGCCCGGCGAGCCCAGAGAGATATAAGAGCCGCCGACTGCGGCGGACAGACGGGCGTATTCGTCTTCGGGGTCGATGATGGCGACCTCCACCCCCGAATACAGCGACCGCAGAACGTCGAGCTTGGTCAGGTAGGACTTGCCGGCGCCGGAGCGGGCGAGGATGACCGAGTTGTGGTTGTCCAGGCCCCACCGGTCCCACAGCACCAGGGAGGAGGATGCGGTGTTGATCCCGTACAGCACGGTGGTGTCGGTGATCGGGACGTCTAGGTCCGGGCTGGAGAACGGGAAACAGGCCGCCAGCGCCTGGTTGTCGAAGGTGCGCCGCATGCGCAGGCTGTCCACCCCGACCGGCAGGGTGGTGATCAGGCCCTGCAGCGGGCGGAAGGTCGCGGGAGCGGCGTCCAGCAGCAGCGAGGACGCTAGCGCCCGCACCTGCGAGCATTCGGCCTCCAGCGTCTCCTCGTCCGGGGCGTGGACGGTGAAGTACAGGCCGACGCGGAACAGCTTGGTCTGTCCGCGGGCGAGCGCCGCGGCCAGTTCTCGGGCGTCCTCGGCCGCAGCGGTGGCGTGGAAGTCTTCCAGGCGGCCATGCTCGGCGTCGGAGCGTGCGGACGATTCCAGCCTGGCCAACTGGCGGCGCAGCCGGTCGGCCGCCACGGTGGGCGGGGTCGGCTCGATGTGCACGGCGACCTCGACTCGGCCCGGGTATGTCAGCAAGGGATCCAGCCAGCCGGGACCGACCTCGGCGGGGTAGCCAGTGATGGCGAAGGAGGCGCAGACGCCGTCGGCCAGGGTGAGGGTGCGGGCACCGACCTCGATGGCGTCTGGGCCCATGGCCGTGCCCGTGTGGTTCTTGGCTCCGGCGGCGTTTCGAATGCGCGAGCGTGCGGTTTTGAGCAGAGTCATTCGGATTCTCCGGCGGATGTGATCACTTCGGAAGGCGCCGCTCGCCGGGCCGATGGGGAGGCCGTCGTGGTGACGGGCGCGGTGCGCCAGGGGTTGCAGCAGGCGGTCAGCACCGCGGCGGCCTGGCCGCCGGGCAGGACCTTTACGGTGATGCCGGCGGCGGCCAGTGCCCGCGCCGCTTCGTCAGCGCGGCGCAGTGCTCGCTGAGCGGCAGCTCCGTCACCGGCTCTGCCGTTACGTGGTTCGCGCAGCACGATCAGCACCTGGCGGCGCAACAAGTCCCGGCGCCCAGCCAGGCTGGACAGGAAGTCGGCGTGGTCGATCGCGGCCTGCTCCAGCTCCCGGTGAGGCAAGGAAGGGGCATGGTCGCGTAGCCCGCAGATCAACGGGGCGAGGTCGACGTCCTCAGCGCGCACCACGATCTGCGCCGGACCTGAGAGCGAGTTCAGCCAGCGGCCGAACACCCCCACCAACGCGGCCTGCTCCTGCGGGGTGCGCAAAGCGAAACTCACCGTCGACGCCTCGCACACCACCGCAGACCCGTCGGCGCCAAGATCGATCACACCCTCGGCGGAGATCGCGCCGGCGGGCAGACGCAGTGGTGCGGGCAGCGCCAGGTGCCCGTCCTGCGCCCATGCGGGCGGTGCTGCGACCCCTTCGGGAGCCAGCACCAACCGGCGCGGAGCGCGCGCGTGCCGGATCGCGGCCAGTAGCAGCCGATCCAGGCCCATGCCGTCGCGGCGTCCCAGCGCGAGCACGGCGGCGGCCGCGCCGAACGGTATCGCCAACACGGCGAACATCGGCAGGGGCACCAGGGTTCGGGTGGCCGCGTAGGCCAGCCACACCACCGCGCCCGCTGTGACCAGGATCGCGACCTGGCGGGCGGTCAGACCGGCCAGGATCTTGTCCGGCGTCTCCACATCGGCGGGAATCCGGACGCTGTAGACGACGTGGTCGTCCTGCGGCACGGCGCATCACCTCCTTTAGCTGGGCCGCTTCCACGGGCGGTTCGGATCGGGCCGATACGGCGGCGACGGCGGGGATCGCCGGGGCGGGGGCGGCGGCCGGCGCCAGTCCCCGGCGTGCGGCGGTGTCCAGGTGGTCTCCGGCTTGCCCCAGCGCTGTTGCTCGCCCGCACTGTCGGGGGCAGGGCGCCCGCGATGCACCCGCTCGTGCCAGGCCGGATCCGGTGGCATCCATCGCTTGTGCGGGTCAGCCCACCGCGGCTGCGCTCCATCTCCAGAGTTGGAGGGTGGGGGTGACGGGGGGTTGCCAGGCGTTGGCTTGCTCACAAGGACGGGGGGCGCTGAGCGTCCTCCCGGCAGTTGTGGGTGGGACGGAACCTTTGCGGCTTGCCCTGCGGCAAACCGCTTGAGCATGCCCCGGAACAGCACCAGAGACACGATCGTTCTGGCCGCGCGGCTGATCGGGCTGCGGCTGATCACGCCGCCCTGCCAGACCATCCGAGAGATCCAGGACGGGATCCGCACCAGCACATACAACAGGCAGATCGCGATCCACAGATCCACGTGGTCGCCGGGCGTCCGCCAGCCCAGGATGGTGACCATGTCGGTGGTGAACACCACCCGCATCGCCGTGATGAACACCAGTGCCTGCGCGACCTGGATTGCCAACACCCCGAAGAAGCAGCGCCACCACAGCTTGGCCAGTCCCTCGGTCTGTGGCAGCGCATGGCAGGCCAGCGCCAGCGGGGCGGCGGCGATCAGCAGGATGGTGAGCATGACCCGCACGACGTAGATCAGCATCAGGATCACGCCGAGCAGCACCGCCCAGATCGTCACCAGCACGATGAAGATCCCCACGTCGGAGGGGTTGAGGGCGTGCAGGACGATCTTCTGGAGCTGATCGGCGGCCTGCTGCGGGTCGACGCCCTGGCCCAGCAGGGCGGCTGACAGGGCGTTGGCGAACTCGATCGACTGCCCGATCAGCAGCAGGCTGGTGTTGGATGCCACCATGCCGACCACCAGGCGGGGTGCGATGTCCTTGACCGTGTAGGAGGTCTGCAGCGTCTGGCGGCCCATCAAGGTCAGTCCGCCGACCAGCACCAGCAGTACGAAGCAGGAGTTGGCCACCACCAGCGACCCCGTCCACAGACCCTGCACCCGGCTGGTCTGATCCAATCGCGGGGTGGCCAGCAGTGATCTCCCCAGGAACCCGAGCACAGGATTGATCGCGGACTCGACTAGGTCTTTGAACCAGTTGTTGATCGCCTGCTTGGCTTTGCACGCGACGTCGAACCAGCTGCAACCACCCGAGTCCTGCCCCGGACTGGTCGGCAGCCCCGGCGAAGAACCTGGGCTGCCAGGGACCGAGGTCGTTGGGCTAGGCGTGCTGGGGGTCGATGTGCCGGGGGTGGAGTTGGAGGGGGACGCCGACGGCGTCGGCGGGGGAGAGGACGTCGCGGAAGAGGGCGAGGAGACAGGTGTCGGCGGCGGCTCCGCGGCCACAGCGCCAGCGGACGTCCCGCGCGTGACGGCGTACGCGGGCACCGTGACCAGTACCACAGTGATCAACGCGAGGGCGCAGCAGCCGATGGCGGCGAGCCCGGTGCGTGGACGAGTTCGCATCGCGGATCACCCGCCGACGAATCCCTTGAGGATGCTCACTAGCACCGGAGCGAGCACCGCCACGCCATAGCCGATCGCGCTGTACTTCAGCGTGTCCTTGGCCTTGTTGACCTCGCCCGGGTCGCCGCCGGCCAGCAGGTAGCGGATCCCGCCCACGGTCAAGAACAGGGTCGCCAGCGACACCAGCAACCCCACAAGCCACTTGGTGATGTTGTTGATCACCGTGGTCAGATCCTGGGGCGGCGCCGCCAGCGTGCGCGCCAGCGCGTCCGGCGCCGCGAACACCACCACCAGCAGTGCCGTTACAAGTGCGGCAACGGTCGAAGCCGCCCGCAACGATGTCTTCGAACGCATCGGCCACCTCCCTCACGGACGTGGCCGGGGCCCCGCTGCGGCCCGAGAAGGCGGGCCGGGTCAGGGACGCCATCACCTCCTTCCGGTAACGGCGGCGCGACCCGAGGGACGAACCCGGCCCGCATGGGGCGGGCAATCGGCCGCCTACGGGGCCCCGGCGCACCCAGCACGCCACATGGCCACCGAGGAACCTCACAACAGGCACCGGGCTTACCAACCGGTCAGAGTGATCTATGCGGAACCTCTGTGCTTCCCCTCGTAGCGTGGAGACCTGAACCAGAGAGATGGTTGGGTCGTGGGAGACAAGAAACGTCGGTTCGATCCGGAGTTCCGGGCGGGTGCGGTGCGCATCGTCAAGGAGACCGGCAAACCCGTGGCGCAGGTCGCGCGGGATCTGGGGATCAGTCCCTACACGCTGCATAACTGGGTGAAGAACGACCGCGCGCAGGACCAGGCCCCGGGCGGCGAGCTGGACGAGTCCGAACGCGCAGAGCTGGCCCGGCTGCGGGCCGAGCGGGTGCAGTGGGACAAGGACCGCGCCGAGCTTGAGATGGAGCGTGACGTGCTCAAGCGATCAGTGGTCCTGTGGGTGAAGGACTCGATGAACCAGTGATCGTGGCGGAGTTCATCGCGTCCCAGAGGACCACCTTCGGTATCCCGCATGCGATCGCCTGCCGGGCCCTGGGGGTCTCGCAGTCCTGGTTCTACAAGTGGATCAACCGCATGCCTACCGCCCGTCAGCAGCGGCGGGACCGGCTGGATGAGGAGATTAGACGCCTGTTCACCGCCTCGGGCGGCACCTACGGCTCGCCGCGGATCACCGATGACCTGCGGGCGGCGGGCTGGAAGGTGTCGGTCAACACCGTCGCGGCACGGATGGCCGAGCACGGGCTGGCCGGACGTCCACCCAAGCGGCGGCGGTCGCTGACCCGGCAGGGGCGGCGGCCGGCCGCTCCCGACCTGGTGCGCCGCAAGTTCACCGCGGTGGCGCCGGATGTGCTGTGGTGCGGGGACGTCACGCAGATCGAGACCGATGAGGGGCCGCTGTATCTGGCCACGGTGGAGGACCTGTTCTCCCGCCGGATTCTCGGCCACGCCATGAGTGAGCACCATGACGCGGCGCTGGTGGTGGCGTCGTTGCAGATGGCGGCCGCCACCAGGGGCGGAGATGTGGACGGGGTGATCTTCCACTCGGACCGCGGGTCGGAGTACACGGCGGCGCGGACGGCGGCGGCCTGCGGGGCGCTGGGGGTGGTGCAGTCGATGGGCCGGGTCGGGTGCGCGCTTGACAACGCCGCCGCCGAGGCGTTCAACAGCACGCTGAAAGTCGAGTTCGTCCACCGTCACCGCCTGGCCACCCGTGCCGAAGCGCGCCTCAAGGTCGCGACCTGGACCGCCGACTTCTACAACACCAGCAGGAGACACAGCGCCAACGACGGGCTCGCCCCGATCACCTACGAGCAGCAGGTGGCAGAAGCACGGAGAACATCAACGGCCCAGCTCAGGGCCGAAGTGGCATAGGACCGTCTCCACGCTTTCAGGGGATTGACACCTCAGCGCCTCATACGTCGCGGCTCCATGGACGACGCCGCAGCAGTTGCCGCAGGACTGGAACCGCCGTGCTGGTTTCGCCCGCTACCAGGACCCGGCAAGGTTCCCCGATGCCGATGCCGATGCCGATGCCGATGCCACGCACCGGCGTGGCATGCCGTCGATCCGCCAGGGCACCGGTTCCGGATTGCCGCGGCGGCAATGAGCGGACTGGCCGTCCGGCAACGCCGGGCGGCAACCCCGCTGTGAACGTAGCGGCGGCAAGGGCCTGCCGGACATACGCCCGATGGCACGGCAAAAGCCCAGGTAGATGCCGCTTCTCAGAGGTTCCTATGAGGCCCGTGCCGACAATCGCGCCCATACCGGCAACCACCTGAACGCAGGAGGGACCGAACTGGTGCGCGACCCCTACTGGCACGACAAGACCCATGCCCTGTACGCCGGAGACCCTCGCCAGGTACTGGCCGAGTTGCCCCCCGGATCCGCCGACTGCATCGTCACCAGCCCACCGGCATGGACGCCACCACACCCCGACGTGGCCGGAGACGCCCCGAAACGCTACGGGCTCGAACCCACCCCCGCCCTCTACATAGCCGCTCTGCGCCGCGTCTTTGCCCAGGCGCACCGTGTTCTGGCCGACGCGGGAACGGCATGGCTGATCACCGGCGATCGCTACGCGGGACAGACCGGATGGGACGGTCCACCCACCGGCAGGCACCGCCGCACGATCCGCGACAAGACCATGACCGGCGTGCCCGCCACCTCGCTGATCGGCCTGCCCTGGCAACTGGCGTTCGCGCTACAAGACGATGGATGGATCATCCGCAACGCCATCGTCTGGCACCATCCCTCCACCGAGGAACAGCCCGAAGCAGACAGACTCGCGCTCTCCTATGAGCTCATCTTCCTGCTGGTCAAAACGGACCAGTACTACTTCAACCACGACGCCACCCGACACCCGCCGAACCGCCTGATCTCCGAGCTCCGCCGCCATAACAACCCGGTCGTCGAGCCGGGCCGCCAGGAACGTCGGTGCGGCTGGCACCACATGAGGCGGCAGAGCAGCCATCACGGCATCGGCAAAAGCGGCAAAAGGATCAGCGATTGCCGCATCCCACCCGGCACGGAGGCAACGCAGCCGAGCTCACGGCACAATCCAGCAGCGTTGCCGCTCGGGCCTGCCGAAGACGTCTGGACGCTGCCGGCGCCAACGCAGCGACCCGCGCTGCCGATCGAGGTGCCGCTCACGTGTGTTGCCGTCGGGTGCCGCCCCGGCGGCACGGTGCTGGACATGTTCACCGGAAGCGCCACCACCGGCATTGCCGCCCGGAAACTCGGTCGTTCCTACATCGGCGTGGAGCAGAGTTGGGTGCTGTGCCGCGTGGCCGAGCAGAACCTCCGTGACAACGGCGGCCACAGCGACGGCGACCTCCAATGAACCGCCGAACACGCGATCCGAACCATTCGGTAAGGTGCACTGGCCTGAGCAGCCAATATGCTGCCGACTCACAGGAACCTCCCAGCGCTGACCGAGATGATCAGCGGCCACTCTCGACCCGCTTCGAGTTCGTCGCCGTGGGCGGCAGCGAGGGGGAGGCGCTGGAAGCATCGCAACTCGCAGTGATCCGAGAGATTCTTCAATGGCTACATCGGCGCGCCGATTCCCAGGAGTAGACGGCCAACCCCCGCAATCAGGCCAGGGCGACGTGGTGTTGCCCTGGCTTCAGCCTGGTGACAAGTCCGATCCGCTCGCTGAGGCATCGCAGGCGGGACTGCCCGTACCGGTCGCATGGCTAGGGCGAACATCGACTGACGACCAGCAGGATCCATCCCTGTCGCTTCCTCGTCAGCTACGCAAGTCCCGCGAGGCCCTGCCCAGCGGGTACGTGATTGTCGCGCACTTCTACGACGTCGAGTCGGGCCGCAAAGAACTCGATGAACGCGGCTACAGCCGTGCGCACGAGCAGTTCGACATCGCGATCCCCCGCGACGGCGGAATCCAGGACCTGCTGGTCGAGGCCGCACGACCTGACCGGCGATTCGTAGCGGTGATCTGCGAAGAAATCGGACGTGTCGCGCGCCGCACCTACTACGGCACCAAGATCGAGCATGAGCTGGAACAGCACGGCGTGCCGTTGCTGGCCGCCAACGAACCCATCCTGCCCGACATCGGGAACAGAGGCCGCTCCCGCAAGCGAGCAGGACCAATTCTCACGCGGCGGATCAACCAGGCCATCGCCGAATGGTACGTCGTGCAGATGCTCGAACTGTCCTGGGACGGCTTCTGCGAGCACACCGAACAAGGCTGGAACATTGGCCGTCCACCCTATGGCTACATGGCCGAAAAACGTCCGCACCCCGTGCCGGCCAAACGCGCGGAAGGCAAGACCAAAACGCGCCTGGTCCCTGATCCGGCCAAGGGGCCCACCGTAACGACGATCTTCCAGCTGCGGGCGCTGCAACGCCTGGGCTACGACGAAATCGCCGACCGGCTCAACACCGACCTCGCCAGCCATCCAGCCCCAGAGCCGGTGGATCCGCGCCGCGCCGTCGGCCGGTGGACCGGCTCAGCGGTCCGCGGCATCCTCACCAACCCCAAGTACACCGGCTACATGGTCTGGAATCGTCGCGCCACCAAGAAGGGCGGCCGCCACAACCCGGTGACCGAGTGGGTCTGGTCGCGACAGCCGACCCATGAGCCGCTGGTCACCAAGGAACTGTTCGAAGCGGCCTCACCTGTGGCGCAGCACCGGCAGGGATCGCGTCCCACCAACGCCGTCAGCACGCACCCGCAGACCAAGCGTTCCTACCGGCTGCGGTCCTATGTCTCCTGTGATCTGTGCGGACGGCGGATGTTCGGCAAGACCCGCCACGCCATCGCCTACTTCGCCTGCCAGCCCGAACGGCAGCACCACAAGGGCCGTGCCGACTGGTTCAACGACCACCCCAAGAGCCTGTGGGTGCGCGAAGACGTCCTCCTGGACGGCGTCCGTCACTTCTTCGCCGAGCGGATCTTCGGCCCTCGTCGCCGTGAACACCTCAGCGACCAGCTCCGCCGCTCAGGGGCCAAGCGCGCAGACTCTACGAACACCAAACGTCGCAAGCAGATCACACGTGAGCTGACCGACCTGCAGCGCCGCCAGGACAACCTCATTGGCCAGCTGGAGACCTTCGAGTCCACCGGGGATCCCGAGGCCGACCGCGACTACCGGCAGTCCATCCAGCGACGCTTCGCCGAGCTCACCGCCGCGCGGCGCACCAAGCAGGCCGAACTCGACCAGCTCAACACCGACACACCACCCGCCGGGGACGACGCAGATCTCCTCGACCTCATCCCCCAGCTTCCCCTGGAGCTGTCGGATTTGCCAGAAGATCTGGAGCGCCGACTCTACGACGCGTTCCACCTGGAGATCCGCTACAACCGACCTCGCCACGAGGCCACGTTTCGTGTGACGGTGCGAGAGGATACGGTGAAGTTGCTCACCAACAGCACAGAGAGCATCACCGAACGAGGATCTGACATGAAGAGGGAACAAGATCGGCAGCACGGCCGCTTGTTCCCATCTTCTGGGTGCCCCCTGCAGGATTCGAACCTGCGCACACGGCTCCGGAGGCCGTTGCTCTATCCCCTGAGCTAAGGGGGCGGGCGTTCGGTGCGAGAAAAGGCTACCAGGGTTGGCGGGCTGACGCGCACCTCGGCGTTCGCCGTGCGTGGACGGGCGGGGTCGACTACCTTCGTGGCCGTGACCGAGCCACTGGGACGCGTGCTGGTCGTGGACGACGATGAGGTGATCCGCCAGCTCATCGCCGTGAACCTGCAGTTGGAGGGGTTCGAGGTCGCGACGGCCGTGGACGGGCAGGACTGCCTGGACAAGGTGCGCGAGGTCGGGCCGGATGTGATCACGCTGGACGTGATGATGCCGCGGCTGGACGGATGGGTGACCGCGGTGCGGCTGCGGCAGGATCCGGCGACGAGCCACATCAAGGTCGTGATGATCACGGCGCGGGCGCAGGAGCACGACGTGCGGCGGGGGGAGGAGATCGGCGTGGACGCCTACGTGACCAAGCCGTTCGACCCCAACCAGCTGATCCAGACCGTGCGGAAGCTGGCGGCCGTGTCCAAATAGTGGTCGGATAGTCTCACGAGGGTGACTCCAGCCGATGTCTGCGGTGCCCTCGCGGCCGCCGCCGGGGCCGACCCCGGTGAGGTGGCGCTCAGGTGCGTGGGGCCGGGGCTGTACGCCAGCCCGGTGGCCCTGCGCAGGGGCATGTCGGCGCAGGTCGTCGCTGAGAGGGTCGCGGCGTCCGCCGGGGTCGCCGAGGTTCGGGTTGACGGGGGATTTCTCACGGTCCGGGTCGAGCGGCCCGGGGACCTGCTGACCTGGCTTGTGGAGGCGGGCCCTGAGCCGGCCCCCCTGGAGAAGGCCTCCGACGCGCCTGTGTGGCCGGAGTGGCCTCGGACGTTTGAGAATCCTGGGTTCTGTGTGCGGTACGCCTACGCGCGTGCGGCGGGTGTGCGGAGGCAGGCCAGGGATCTGGGGGTGGACGCGGGGGAACCCGTGGGGTTGGACGCTGAGGAGGAGCTCCGGCTGATCGGGGTGCTGGGCGAGTTTCCCGCGCGTGTGCGGCAAGGATCTCGGCCCCTGAGGCGTTATCTGGAACGGCTGGCCGGGGCGTACCACGACGTCCACGAGCGGTGTCCGGCGCTGCCGAAGGGCGAGGAGAAACCCGGGGCGGTGCACGCGGCCCGGGTCACGTTGGCGGAGGCCACGCGCATCGCCCTCGGCAGTTGCCTGAACACGATCGGTGAAACCCCTAGAGAGCGGATATGAGCAGAGTGCACCCCGCGGGACCGAGGCACGCCGACGTCCTGCCCGAAGAGAACCCGCTGCCCCCGGCAGAGGACCTGAACGCGCTGGAGCCCCAGATCTGGCCGCGCAGCGCCAAGCGTGAGGACGGCGTGCTGCACGTGGGCGGTGTGGACGTACGGGAGCTGGCCGAAAGGTTCGGGACGCCCCTGTTCGTCTACGACGAGGAGGACGTGCGGGCGCGCGCGCGGGAGTACGCGGCCGCCTTCCATGACGGGGACGTGCACTACGCGGGCAAGGCGTTCCTGTGCACGGCCGTCGCGCGCTGGCTCAACGAGGAGGGCCTCGGGCTGGACGTGTGCACCGGGGGCGAGCTGGCCGTTGCGCTGGCGGCGGACTTCCCTGTGGAACGCATCACCTTCCACGGCAGCAACAAGTCCCTGGCGGAGCTTGAGAAGGCCCTGGACGCGGGGGTCGGGCGCATCGTCGTCGACTCGTTCGAGGAGATCGCAAGGCTCGGGTACCTCGCCAAGGAACGCGGCGTACGGCCCAAGGTGATGGTGAGGGTCACCACAGGCGTCGAGGCGCACACCCATGAGTTCATCGCCACGGCCCATGACGACCAGAAGTTCGGGTTCTCCCGTAGCACGGGGGCCGCGCTGGAGGCCGTCCGCAGGGTCCTGGCGCTGAGCCAGCTCGAACTGGTGGGGCTGCACTCCCATATCGGGTCGCAAATCTTTGACACGGACGGCTTTGAGGTGGCCGCGCACCGGCTGGCCGAGCTGCTTGTGCAGATCCGTGACGAGCACGACCTGGAGCTGCCCGAGCTGGACCTGGGGGGCGGCTACGGGATCGCCTACGTCACGGGGGACGAGCCGCACGACCCCAAGGCGATCGCCGATTCGCTCAGGACCATCGTGGGACGCGAGTGCCGGGCGTATGGCCTGGCCATGCCGCGCCTCACCGTGGAGCCCGGCCGGGCGATCGTGGGTCCGGGCGGGGTTACCCTGTACCAGGTCGGCACCGTCAAGGACGTGGAGGGCCTGCGCACCTACGTCTCGGTGGACGGGGGGATGAGCGACAACCTCCGCACCGCCCTGTACGGCGCCGAGTACACATGTACGCTGGCCAGCCGCTCGTCCGATGCGGCCCCGATGCTCAGCAGACTTGTCGGCAAGCACTGCGAGAGCGGCGACATCGTCGTGCGAGACCTGTGGCTGCCCGAAGATCTTTCGGCGGGCGACCTGGTGGCGGTCGCGGCCACCGGTGCGTACTGTCGATCAATGGCCAGTAACTACAACCACGTTCCCCGGCCCGCCGTGGTGGCGGTGCGCGACGGGGAGGCGCGGGTCATCGTCCGCCGGGAGACCGACGAGGACCTGCTGCGGCTGGATGCGGAGGTAGGAGTGTGAAACCTGGGCGGGGGACGCCTCGGCGGCTGAGGGTGGCGCTGCTCGGCTGCGGCGTCGTCGGCACCGAGGTGGTGCGGCTGCTGCGCGACCAGGCCGACGACCTGGCCGCGCGGGTGGGCGCACCGTTGGAGCTGGCCGGGATCGCGGTGCGGCGGCCGGACCGGGTCCGCCAGGGCGTGGACCCCGCGCTGCTCACCACCGACGCCCACGCCCTGGTCACCCGGGACGACGTGGACATCGTCATCGAGGTGATCGGCGGCATCGAGCCCGCCCGCACGCTGCTGCTGGAGGCGATGAAGTCCGGCAAGTCGGTGATCACCGCGAACAAGGCGCTGCTGGCCGAGGACGGCGCGACGCTGTTCGCCGCCGCCCGCGAGTACGGGGCCGACCTGTACTACGAGGCGTCGGTGGCCGGGGCGATCCCGCTGCTGCGTCCGCTGCGCGAGTCGCTGGTGGGCGACCACGTGCACCGGGTGCTGGGCATCGTCAACGGCACCACCAACTACATCCTCGACCAGATGGACACGCACGGCGCCGGATTCAACGAGGCGCTGCAGGAGGCGCAGGCGCTCGGGTACGCCGAGGCCGACCCGACCGCCGACGTCGAGGGGTTCGACGCGGCCGCCAAGGCGGCGATCCTGGCGCAGCTGGCCTTCCACACCCCGGTGACCGCCGCCGACGTGCACCGCGAGGGCATCACGGAGGTCACCAGCGCCGACGTGGCCGGGGCCAAGGCGATGGACAGCGTGGTCAAGCTGCTGGCCATCTGCGAGCGGGTCCCCTCGGACGACGGGCGCAACGGACGCGGCGTGTCGGTGCGGGTGTACCCGGCGATGATCCCCCGGTCGCATCCGCTGGCCAGCGTCCGCGAGGCCTACAACGCGGTGTTCGTCGAGGCCGAGTCGGCCGGCTCGCTGATGTTCTACGGGGCCGGCGCGGGCGGCGCGCCCACCGCCTCGGCGGTGCTCGGCGACCTGGTGGCGGTGGCCCGCAACCTGGTGGGCGGCGCGTCCGGCCCGGTCGAGGTGACCTACGCCAGGCTGCCGGTGCTGCCGATGGGCGAGACCGTCACCCGCTACTACATCCAGCTGGACGTGGCCGACCAGGCGGGGGTACTCGCCACGGTCGCCGAGGAGTTCGCCCGGCACGGAGTGTCGATCCAGGCGGTGCGGCAGGTCGGGTTCGGCGACGACGCCCAGCTCGTCGTGGTGACGCACCGCGCGCCGGACGCCGCGCTGTCGGCGACGGTGCGGGGGCTGCGCGGCCTCGACATCGTCCGCGAGGTCTCCAGCGTCATGCGCGTCGAGGCCGACGAGTAGACCCGGCCCGGCCCGCCGCCCCGGCCCGCCCGGGGCTCTAGAATCTGCGCAACACCGCAGGTCATCCAAGGAGCGACAGTGAACGCGACCGCCCGCGCGTGGCGCGGCTTGATCGAGGAGTACCGCGACCGGCTCCCGGTGTCGGACCGGACCCCGGTGATCACCCTGCGGGAGGGGGGCACGCCGCTGCTGCCCGCCCCGCGGATCTCCCAGCTGACCGGCTGCGAGGTCCACCTGAAGGTGGAGGGCGCCAACCCGACCGGGTCGTTCAAGGACCGCGGCATGACGGTGGCGATCAGCAAGGCCGCCGAGGAGGGCGCCAAGGCGGTGATCTGCGCGTCCACCGGCAACACCTCCGCGTCCGCGGCCGCCTACGCGGTGCGCGCGGGGATGACGTGCGCGGTGCTCGTCCCGCAGGGCAAGATCGCCATGGGCAAGCTGGCGCAGGCGCTGGTGCACGGCGCGCGGCTGCTGCAGGTGGACGGCAACTTCGACGACTGCCTGGAACTGGCCCGCAAGCTCGCCGTGGACTACCCGGTGGCGCTGGTCAACTCGGTCAACCCCTACCGCCTGCAGGGCCAGAAGACCGCCGCGTTCGAGATCGTGGACGCGCTCGGCGACGCGCCCGACGTGCACTGCCTGCCGGTCGGCAACGCCGGCAACATCTCCGCCTACTGGATGGGCTACAAGGAGTACGCGGCCGACGGCGTCGCGTCGCGGACCCCGCGCATGCTGGGCTTCCAGGCCAGCGGCGCCGCGCCGTTCGTGCGGGGCGAGCCGGTGCCCAAGCCGTCGACGATCGCCACCGCGATCCGCATCGGCAACCCCGCGTCGTGGGACCTGGCGATCGCGGCGCGCGACGAGTCGGGCGGCGCGATCGACGCCGTCACCGACCGCCAGATCCTGGCCGCCTACCGGCTGCTGGCCCGCGAGGAGGGCGTGTTCGTCGAGCCCGCGTCGGCGGCGAGCGTGGCCGGTGTGCTGCAGGCCGCCGAGCAGGGGGTCGTGCCGCGCGGGTCCCGGGTGGTGTGCACGGTGACCGGTAACGGCCTCAAGGACCCCGACTGGGCCATCTCCGGGGCGCCCGCCCCCACCACGGTCAAGGTGGACGCCCACGCCGCCGCGTCCGCGCTGGGCCTGGCGTGAGCCGCCCCGGGGGCGGCGCGAACCTGCCGGGCCCGGTACGGGTACGGGTGCCCGCCACCAGCGCCAACCTCGGCCCGGGGTTCGACTCGCTCGGTCTGGCCCTGACGTTGTACGACGACGTCGAGGTGGACCTCGACGTCGACGGTACCCGCTTCACCGGCCTGTCCATCGAGGTGGACGGCGAGGGCGCCGAGGTCGCCGAACGGGGCGACCGGCACCTGATCGTCACCACGCTGCGCCGGGCGTTCGAGGCCATCGACGCCCTCGCGCCCGCCGCCGTCGGGACCGGCTGGGCCGGGCTACGGCTGCGCTGCGTCAACCGCATCCCGCACAGCCGCGGCCTGGGCTCGTCGTCCGCCGCGATCGTCGCGGGCATCGTCGCGGCGCGTCACCTGCACCCGCACGGAGAGGTGCTGGACGACGACGCGGCGCTGCGGCTGGCCACCGAGATCGAGGGGCACCCCGACAACGTCGCGCCGTGCCTGGCGGGCGGCCTGACGGTCGCGTGGACGACCCCGCAGGGGCCTCGCCTGGTACGGCTCGACCCGAAGGTCCGGCAGGTCGTGGCGTTCGTCCCGGAGACGCGGCTGGCCACCGAGCGCGCGCGGGGGCTGCTGCCGGAGACCGTCCCGCACGCCGACGCCGCCGCCAACGCGGCCCGTGCCGCCCTGCTCGTCGCCGCGCTCACCCGCGGGCTCGGCCCCGAGGTGCTGCTGGACGCGACCGAGGACCGTCTGCACCAGCGGTACCGGGCCCCCGCCATGCCGGAATCGGCCGCGTTGGTGGAAAGGCTGCGCGCCAAGGGCGTGCCCGCGGTGATTTCCGGGGCAGGACCTACTGTCCTGGCCTTCACAACCGCATCACAAGTTGATTCGATGGGCCCGGAAGTGGGTAATGGGTGGCACATACACCCGCTGGACGTTGCCCCCCATGGCGCCTGCGTTCAGCCTGATGGTTCCGACGGTCCCGGTATCCGGTCCTGAGCGCAGGGCCTGGGTGAACCCGGATCCCGACGTCCGGACGGCCGTGACGCCGCGCGCAGGGGGAAGGGGGATGGCGCGGCGCTCCAGCCGGGTGCAACGATCCGCCTAGGTAAAATGCGAAGACATCGACCTCTGGGGAATAGCAGTGTGCCCTGGTGATGTTAGGCTGATTGCCGCACCAGATGCCCCGTTCGGGGCCGTGTGCTTGTCAGCCACGCGTCACCTGTTCGGCCCTTCGGTCGTGTCGGTCCCGCGTACTAGGCTTCCCGACACCGTGACATCCCGTTGTCAGCCGTTCCAGCGATACTACGGACGTGGCGGTACCGGGGACGACGCGCGAACCGCCCCGACCATCATCTGGCTGTGCCCAGAAAACGCAGATCGCGGCCCCATCGTGATCCGCGGAGCCCGACTCGGCGCCCCCGCCGGGCCGCACCACCGGGTTGCCTGGCCGACCGCCGGCCTACACCCGCTCCCTGGGAAGGACCCTTAGTGAGCGAATCCAGCGAACTCCTTACGGACGCAACGAGCAAGGCACCTGCCGCCGAGGCCGCCGAGGCCCCCGAGCAGCGTGCCACCCCCCGGCGTCGCCGGTCCGGCACCGGCCTCTCGGCCATGGTGCTGCCCGAGCTGAAGGCGCTCGCGTCCAGCCTCGGCATCACCGGCACCACCGGGATGCGCAAGAGCCAGCTCATCGCCGCCATCCAGGAGAAGCAGGGCGGCGCCCAGGCGGAGGGCTCGGCCGGGGGCGAGCAGGGAGCCGCTGCCACCAAGACCGAGCGTCCGCGCCGCACCCGTTCGGCGGCCAAGCGCGACGCCGCCGAGGGCCAGGTGACCATCGAGGCCGTCCCGGCCGCCGACGACGGCAAGACCACCGACAAGGCCGACAAGGCCGCAGAGAAGGCCGAGCGCCCGGCCAAGGGCGACGGCAAGGCCGACCGCGGCGAGCGCGACGCCGAGCGGCCCGCCGCGGCGCAGGGCGGCAAGTCCGACGGCGTCAAGGCCGAGGGCGACGCCCGCGCCGAGGACGGCGAGGCCCAGGGCGGACGCGAAGGGGGCCGGGACGGCGCCCGCGACGGCGGCCGTCAGCGCGGCCGCAACGGACGCGACCGTGACGGACGTGACCGCGACGGACGTGACCGCGACGGGCGCGACCGCGACGGGCGCGACCAGCAGGGACGCCAGCGCGGCGGCCAGGGCTCGGGGCAGTCCTCCGACGACGACGGCGACGGCGGCGGCCGCGGCCGGCGGGGCCGCCGGTTCCGCGAGCGCAACCGCGGCCGTGGCCGCGGCGACCGCTACGAGGAGCCGGTGATCAACGAGGACGACGTCCTCATCCCCGTCGCCGGGATCCTGGACATCCTCGACAACTACGCCTTCATCCGCACCACCGGCTACCTGGCCGGGCCCAACGACGTGTACGTCTCCCTGGCCCAGGTCCGCAAGAACGGCATGCGCAAGGGCGACGTCATCACCGGCGCCGTGCGCCAGCCGCGCGAGGGCGAGCGGCGCGAGAAGTTCAACGCGCTGGTCCGGGTCGACACCATCAACGGGATGGAGCCCGAGCAGGCCAAGAACCGCGTCGAGTTCTCCAAGCTGACGCCGCTGTACCCGCAGGACCGGCTGCGCCTGGAGACCGAGCCCGGGGTGCTGACCACGCGGATCATCGACCTGGTGTCGCCGATCGGCAAGGGCCAGCGCGGCCTGATCGTCTCGCCGCCCAAGGCCGGTAAGACGATGGTGCTGCAGGCGATCGCCAACGCGATCACCAAGAACAACCCCGAGTGCCACCTGATGGTGGTGCTGGTGGACGAGCGGCCGGAAGAGGTCACCGACATGCAGCGGTCGGTGAAGGGCGAGGTCATCCACTCGACCTTCGACCGTCCCGCCGAGGACCACACCACGGTCGCCGAGCTGGCCATCGAACGTGCCAAGCGGCTGGTGGAGCTGGGCCACGACGTGGTCGTGCTGCTCGACTCGATCACCCGCCTGGGCCGCGCGTACAACCTGGCCGCGCCCGCCTCGGGCCGCATCCTGTCCGGTGGTGTGGACTCCACCGCGCTGTACCCGCCCAAGCGGTTCTTCGGCGCGGCCCGCAACATCGAGAACGGCGGCTCGCTGACCATCCTCGCCACCGCGCTGGTGGAGACCGGGTCCCGCATGGACGAGGTCATCTTCGAGGAGTTCAAGGGCACCGGCAACATGGAGCTCAAGCTCAACCGGCAGCTCGCCGACAAGCGGATCTTCCCCGCGGTGGACGTGGACGCGTCCGGCACCCGCAAGGAGGAGATCCTCATGGCGCCGGAGGAGCTGCGCGTGGTCTGGCAGCTGCGCCGCGTGCTGCACGCCCTGGACACCCAGCAGGCGCTGGAGCTCCTCATCGAGAAGATGAAGGAGACCAAGTCCAACGCCGAGTTCCTGCTCCAGGTCCAGAAGACCACGGTCGCCGACGACCGCTGACCTTCCCGGGGCGTCCGGCGCGGAACCACCGACCCGTGCGTGACGGGGGTCGTCGCGACGCGCGCGCGACGACCGCCCGCCCGTTGATCGTCCGCCGGCGGGTTCCGGACGCCCGCCCATCGGCATGACGGCCAAGCCCCCATCCCGGCAGGGGTGGGGATAGCCCCACCCTGGACGCGGCGGTGGGCTCCATGGTCCCGTGGAGGCGGCACCGGCAGGCTGGGCTCGTACGGCGTACCCGGCACGGAGGTCGATGTGGGCGAGTTGAGGGGCGGCGGGGCCTCGATCGTTGAGCTGCCATGGCGGCCGGTGGCCATGGCGCGGTCCTGGCTGGTCTGGCGGTCGGCGGCCTACCAGGCGGTCAGCCTCGGGTTCGGGCTCGTCTGGCTGATCGGGCTGACGGTCGGGCTGGCGCTGTCGTCCGCACTGGTGATCCTCTGGGTGGGCATCCCGATGCTGGCCACGATGGTGGTGCTGTGGCGGCTGGCGGCGGTGCTGGAGCGGACGCTGGCGCGACTGGCGTTCGGCGTGGACGTCCCCACCCCCTACCGGCCCCTGCCCCCGGGCCGCAACCCCCTGACCAAGCTCAAGGTCATGGCCGCCGACCCGGCGACCTGGAAGGACCTGCTCTACCTGTACTTGCGCTTCCCCCTGTCGCTGGTGGAGTCCGCCGCCGCCATCGCGATGTGGGCGGCGACCGGCACGTTCCTGTTCCTGCCGCTGATCGTGGGGTTCACGCGCGAGGGGGCGGAGATCAGCCTGGGACTGGTGTCGTTCTGGGTGGACAACCCGCTCGGCGCGCTGCCCGCCGTGCCGGTGGGCCTGGCGCTGCTCGTCCTCAGCCTCTACGTGACGCGCGCCATCGCGACCGGGCACGCGCTGCTGGCCCAGGTGCTGCTCGGCCCCAGCGCCTCGCAGGCCGAGAACCGCGAACTGCGGGCCCGCACCGAACGGCTGCAGGCCAGCCGGGCCCGCGGGGTGGACGCCGCCGAGTTCGAACGCCGCCGCATCGAGCGCGACCTGCACGACGGCGCGCAGCAGCGGCTGCTGGCGGTCGCCATGGACATCGGCCGGGCCCGCGCCAAGCTCGACGCCGACCCCGAGGGGGCGCGGGCGCTGATCGAGCAGGCGCACGCGGGCACCAAGGAGGCCATCACCGAGCTGCGCGACCTGGCCCGCGGCATCTACCCGGCGATCCTCACCGACCGTGGCCTGGACGCGGCGATCTCCGGGCTGGCCGGACGCGCGTCCGTGCCCGTCGAGGTGACCGTCGACCTGCCCGAACGTCCGCCCGCCGCGGTGGAGAGCATCGCCTACTTCATCGTCGCCGAGTGCCTGGCCAACATCGCCAAGTACGCCCGGGCGACCCGCGCCACGGTCCGGGTGGCCCGCGAGGACGCCTGGGTGGTCGTGGAGGTCACCGACAACGGTGTCGGCGGGGCGGCGGCGCACCCGGGCGGCGGCCTGGCCGGCTTGGCCGACCGCGCCGCCACCATCGACGGAATGCTGATCGTCGACAGCCCGCCCGGCGGCCCCACCGTCGTCCGCGCGGACCTGCCCTGCACCTGGTAGAGATCCGGCGCGTGGACGAGGACGAGGACCGGGCCGCGATAATCGAGGGCATGCGGGTGGTGATCGCCGAGGATTCGGTGCTGCTGCGGGAGGGGCTCGTCCGGCTGCTGGACGACGCCGGAATCGAGACGGCGGCCACGGTGGGGGACGGGCCGGGCCTGCTCGACGCGGTGGACGAGCACGAACCCGACCTGGCCATCGTGGACGTGCGGATGCCGCCGTCCTTCACCGACGAGGGCCTGCGCGCCGCGCTGGCGGTCCGCGAACGCCGGCCCGGCACGCCCATCCTGGTGCTGTCGCAGTACGTGGAGGAGCGCTACGCCACCGAACTGATCGGCGGCGGCGCCGAGGGCGTGGGCTACCTGCTCAAGGAGCGGGTGTCCGACGTGGCCGACTTCATCGACGCGGTGCGCCGCATCGCCGTCGGCGGCACCGTCATCGACCCCGAGGTGATCGGCCAGCTGCTCGGCCGCCGCCGCACCGGCGACCCGCTGGCCGCCCTCACCCCGCGCGAACACGAGGTGCTGGCGCTGATGGCCCAGGGCCGCTCCAACGGGGCGATCGCCAGGGACCTCGTCGTCACCGAGGGCGCCGTGGAGAAGCACATCTCCAACATCTTCATGAAGCTGGGCCTGCAGCCCGCCCAGGGCGGCCACCGCCGCGTCATGGCCGTCCTCACCTACCTCGGCCGCAATAGTTGATCCTGTGGGGGGCGACCCCCCTACACCCCCCGTCAGTCGGCCGGGCGATCCTCACTCCGCTAGCGCTCCGTTGCGGGCGCCCGGCCTCCGCGGGGAATGCCGGGTGACCTCGGCACGTTCGGGTATCTGGCACACTTGGAGTGCGACCGCTGCGGTACCGGTTCACGCCTCCCCCGCGCGCTCCTCACCCTGGTGGGAACGCAGGCAGGAGATGGGAAGCGCCCGGCGACCGCCCTTAGGCGAGGAGAACCATGAAGCCCGACATTCACCCGAACTACGTCGTCACGACCGTGACGTGCACGTGCGGCAACACGTTCGAGACCCGCAGCACCGCCGAGAACGGCGTGATCCACGCCGACGTGTGCTCCAACTGCCACCCGTTCTACACGGGCAAGCAGAAGATCCTGGACACCGGCGGCCGCGTCGCGCGCTTCGAGCAGCGGTTCGGCAAGAAGGCGGGCCGCAAGTAGGGGTGAGCGGAGCGACCCAGATCGGCCCGGGGACGACGCGCGTCCTCGGGCCGTTCGGAGTCCGCCGCCGGCGCCCCGCCGCGCCACAAGACCGACCCCGGCCGGACCTGCGGCCGGAACCGACCCATCCATCCCGGCCGACCTCCCGGCCCCGATCGACGTTCCGGCCCCGGCCGTACCGCGGGCCCCGCCGGTCCGCCGGCCCGAAGGCCGCCACCAGGCCGGAGACGACGACACCGTGAAGATCGACGATCTCATCCGCGAATACGCCGACATCGAGGGCAGGCTCGCCGACCCGGGCGTGCACGCCGACCAGGCGCTGGCACGCCGGCTGGGCCGCCGCTACGCCGAGCTCCGGCCGGTCGTCGAGACCCAGCGGGAGATCACCGCGATCGAGGACGACCTGAGCGCCGCCCGCGAGCTGGCCGGCGAGGACCCCGCGTTCGCCGCCGAGGCCGAGGAGCTGGAGCAGCGGCGGGACGAGCTGGCCGAGCGGCTGCGCCGCCTGCTGCTGCCGCGCGACCCCAACGACGGCAAGGACGTCATCCTGGAGATCAAGGCGGGCGAGGGCGGCGAGGAGTCGGCCCTGTTCGCCGGGGACCTGCTGCGGATGTACCTGCGCTACGCCGAGCGGGTCGGCTGGAAGACCGAGATCATCGACGCCCACCCCTCCGATCTGGGCGGCTACAAGGACGTGACCGTCGCGGTGAAGTCGCGTCCCGGCCAGGAGGAGGGCGTGTGGACGCGCCTGAAGTACGAGGGCGGCGTGCACCGCGTGCAGCGGGTGCCGGTCACCGAGTCGCAGGGCCGCATCCACACCAGCGCCGTCGGCGTGCTCGTCACGCCGGAGGCCGAGGAGGTCGAGGTCGACATCGACCCCAACGACCTGCGGATCGACGTGTACCGCTCGTCCGGGCCGGGCGGGCAGAGCGTCAACACCACCGACTCGGCCGTGCGCATCACCCACCTGCCGACCGGCGTGGTGGTCTCCTGCCAGAACGAGAAGAGCCAGCTGCAGAACAAGGAGCAGGCGATGCGGATCCTGCGCTCGCGGCTGCTGGCGATGGCGCAGGAGGAGGCGGACGCGGCGGCGGCGGCCGAGCGCAAGAGCCAGGTCCGCACCGTCGACCGGTCCGAACGGGTCCGCACCTACAACTATCCGGAGAACCGGATCTCCGACCACCGGGTCGGATACAAGGCGTACAACCTCGACCAGGTGCTGGACGGCGACCTGCACAACGTCACGCAGGCGCTGGTGGACGCCGACACCGCACGCAGGCTGGCCGAGGCCGGACAGGCGCAAGAGGCGCAACCGACGTCATGAACCTGCTGCTCGACGAGGTCGCACGGGCGACCGCGCGGCTGGCCGACGCCGGGGCCGCCTCGCCCCGCGCCGACGCCGAGGAGCTGGCCGCCGCCGTGCACGGGGTGCCGCGCGGCGAGCTGCACACCGTGCCCGACGCCGCGTTCGACGCCCGCTTCTGGGAGTACGTGGCGCGGCGCGAGGCGGGCGAGCCGCTGCAGCACATCACCGGACGGGCGTTCTTCCGTTACCTGGAGCTGAAGGTCGGGCCGGGGGTGTTCATCCCGCGTCCGGAGACCGAGGTGATGGTCGGCTGGGCGCTGGAGACGCTGCGCGACATGGACGTGCGGGACCCCCTGGTGGTCGACCTGGGCACCGGATCGGGCGCGATCGCGCTGTCCATCGCCCGGGAGGCGCCGCGGGCGCGCGTGCACGCCGTGGAGAAGGACCCCACCGCGTTCGTCCACGCCACCCGCAACGTCGAGGAGCTGGACGAGCGGGGCCGGGTGCGGCTGCACCTGGACGACTTCGGCACCGCGCTGGCCGAGCTGAACGGCACCGTCGACCTGGTGGTCAGCAACCCCCCGTACATCCCGATGACCGAGTGGGAGTACGTGCCCAAGGACGTGCGCGACCACGACCCGGCGGCGGCGCTGTGGGGCGGCGGCGACGACGGCCTGAACGCGATCCGCGTGGTGGAGCGTACGGCGCGGCGGCTGCTGCGGCCCGGCGGGTACGTGGCGGTCGAGCACAGCGACCTGCAGGGCAACGCGGTCTACTGGGTCTTCGCCGAGGAGAACGGCTGGCGGGACGTGCGCAACCGCCGCGACCTGACCAACCGCGACCGCTTCGTGACCGCCCGCCTGGGAACGGACTGAGGCCGTGCCGGCGCCCGCCGGGGCGGGGCCGGGACACGGCGCGGACATGGAAGGATGGCACCGTGAGCCGACGTTATGACTGCGCCGCCGACCCCATGGAGCGCACCCGGGGGATCGCCGAGGCGGTCTCGGCGGTACGGCGCGGAGAGCTGATCGTGCTGCCCACCGACACCGTGTACGGCATCGGCGCCGACGCCTTCACCCCGGCCGCGGTGACCGCCCTGCTGGACGCCAAGGGCCGCGGCAGGGACATGCCCCCGCCGGTGCTGGTGGGCTCCGTACGGGCCGCCACGGCCCTCGTGGAGGACCTCGGGACCTACGGGCAGGACCTCATCGACGAGTTCTGGCCGGGCGCCCTGACGATCGTCTGCCGCGCCAACCGGAACCTGGTGTGGGACCTGGGCGACACCAAGGGCACCGTCGCGGTGCGGATGCCGATGCACGACCTGGCGGTTGAGCTGCTCAAGGAGACCGGCCCGCTGGCCGTCAGCAGCGCCAACCTCAGCGGCCGTCCGGCGGCCCGCTCGGCCGACGAGGCCGAGAAGATGCTCGGCGACGCGGTGTCGGTGTACCTGGACGGCGGCCCGGCGGGCCTGGGCGAGGCGTCCACGATCATCGACCTCACCGGTTCGATACCGCGGCTGCTGCGCGCCGGGGCGATCTCCGAGGACAAGATCCGCTCCGTGGTGGGCGTCCTGCTGACCGACGAGGACGAGCAGGAGGACGTTCCGGAGGAGTCCGCCGACGCTCCCGTCTCGCTGGACAAGCCGGCGACGGCCGGGGAAAAGCCCGCCGAATCCGCCTCCGCCGACGCCGCGGAATCCGCGGAATCCGCCGCCAAGAAGCCCGCGGAAGAGGCGGACGACTCGGCCGGACCGTCCCTCAAAAAGGACGGCGCCAAGTAATTCCGGCGCCCCGGGAAAGGGGCGGGGAATCGGGCCGGGGAAACGTCCGGTCAGAAGATCTTCTGCCAGTTCCCGCACTTCGCGGCGCGCTTGCGGTCGGGTGTGACGCCGCATTCCCGCGCGTACAGGTGATCGGTGAAGTCGGAGCTGAAGAACCGGCCGTAACGCTGGCGGTAAGGCAGGTCGGCGGGTCTGTCGCCGGTCAGGAAGAAGTACACGGCGCTGGTGTGCCGCCAGTCGCCCTCGGTGGTGCGGAACTGCACCGCGGCGGCCCGGCCGTTGGTCTTGCGGTCCCGCAGCCAGCCGTTCACGGTGACGCGCCCGGCGTTTCTGGTGTACGTTCCGCCGGCGTCCACGGCCGCGTAGCCGCCTCTGGTCGTCCACGAACCGTTAGCGGCGGCCTGCGCCCCCGCGGCGGCGGAGCCGAGGCCGCTCAGCAGCAGCCCGGTGCAGACGGTGATCGTGGCGGCGCGTCGCGGTCCGGACGGGTGCACGGCACCTCCTGGCTCGGCGGGGGAATTCAACGCTAGCGCAGGCCGTGGGCGTGCGCCAGGAATGGCCGCCCGCCATTCCCCGAATTGGCGCGTTGAAACCTTCTGGTTCGTCACAAGGCGCCCGCCGGCCATGCGACCGTGTCGTGCTCGTGATGGTCACCGCATCGCCCATGACACGTAACCTGAACGGGACGGAACTGGAGACTTCGGAGAGTAATAGCCTCGTTACGACGATGATGTCGGCCGAGTGGTGAAATCATGCCTGACGTGCGTGGCCGGGTCCGGGCGCGGACGGTCGCCCTCGGTGCCCTTCCGGCGATCGTCGTCCTCGTGCTGCTCGCGCTCGTGCCGATCACGCCCGCCCCGGCCGCCGCGCGGGCGGAGGAGGGCGGTGGCGCCGGGGACGTGGGGCCCGAGGAGTTCGAGAGCATTCCGGCCTATGACGTCGTCCTGGCGATCGCCGCCAACGGTGATCTGCACGTGCGGGAGACCATCACCTACGACTTCGCCCGGGGCGGCGAGCACGGGATCGTCCGGCGGCTGCCGTACCGGCGGGGCGACCGGCTGTTCGAGATCCGCGACGTGCGGACCAGTTCGTCCACCGGGGCCCCGGCGCGGGCGCGCACCCGCAGGCTGTGGCACGACCTGCTGATCAGCGTCGGGGACGACGACCGCACCGTCCGGGGGCGGCAGGCGTACGTGATCGAGTACACGGTCTCGGGGGCGTTCACTCCGGGGGCCGTTCACGATGAGCTGAACTGGGACGCCCTCGGCACGTCCTGGGATGTGCCGATCCGGGAGGCCGCCGTGCGCGTGGAGGCGCCGGTGGTGCTGCGGAAGGTTCGGTGCCGGTCCGGGACGAGCGAGTCCGCCACCGGCTGCCTGCGGGACCGCGACGGCCCGTACGCCATCGACTTCACCCAGAGCGGGCTGCGCCCGCACGAGAGCATGCACGTCACGGTGCTGCTGCCCAAGGACGCGATCTCGGTGCCGCCGCCCCGCCGCGCACGGCCGCACTGGGCGGTCACCTGGGCCGGGTCGGGGCTGCTCCTGCTGGCGCTCGCCGGTGTGGCGGGGGTCGCCCGGGGCGGGCGGACGGTGCCGGGGGACAGGGGCCTTGTGCCGGCGGGCAGGGGCCGTTTGCTGGTCGCCCTCGGCGGCCTGCTGGTGGCCGCCGACGTGTCGCACGAGGTCGCCCGGCACGGCGTGTGGGCGGTCTCGGTGGGGGACGCGAGCATGGGCGGTGTCGCGTTGACCGTGGTCGGAACCGCTATCGTCTCCCTTCACCGGTTCCCGATACGGATCACGCAACGGGGGCCGGGCAAGGGGAATAGAGTTGGCGATGAACCGCCGGTGCGAACCGATCGCGTCCGGCGGCCGTCTGTTTTGTTGGTCAGGTCCGGCCGCATCGCCGCCGACGACGTCACGCGTGGAACCGAACCCAGGCGGCGTGCGCGACGTACCGCGGAGCGGTGGCCAGGGGGCCGGTGAGGGGAGGCGTGCGGCGTGCGGGAATACCTGCTGACGATCCTGATCGCCGCACTCGCGACCTACCTGCTCACCCCCGTCGTCCGCCGGTTCGCGGTGTGGTTCGGGGCGCAGGCGGCCCCCCGGGACCGGGACGTGCACGTCATCCCGACGCCCCGGCTGGGCGGGCTGGCGATGTTCGGCGGGATGGTCGCCGCGCTGGTGGCGGCCGGGGGGCTGCCCGCGATGCGCCGGGTGCTGGAGGACGGCGACGTCAGCGTGCACCGGGCGCTGCTGCTGTCGGGCGGGCTGATCGTGCTGGTCGGGATCTTCGACGACCGGTGGGGCGTGGACGCGCTGACCAAGTTCGCCGGGCAGGTCGCGGCCGCCGGGATCTTCATCATGCAGGGCATCCAGCTGTACGTGATCCCGCTGCCCAACGGCACGTCGCTGTCGCTGCCCCCGGCCTACGGGGTGCCGCTGACGGTGTTCCTGGTCGTCGCGACGATCAACGCGGTGAACTTCATCGACGGCCTGGACGGACTGGCCGCCGGGGTGGTGGGGATCGCCGCGCTGGCGCTGTTCTCCTACGCCTACCTGGTGGCGATCGACTTCAAGCTGATCACGCTGAGCGCCGCCACGCTGACCGCGGCGGTGCTGGTGGGCATGTGCGCGGGCTTCCTTCCGCACAACTTCAACCCGGCCCGGATCTTCATGGGCGACACCGGGTCGATGCTGATCGGGCTGCTGCTCAGCGCGTCCACGATCATGCTGACCGGCAACTTCGACCCGGCGGTCATCGGCACCTACCGGCTGTTCCCCTTCTACGTGCCGATCCTGCTGATCCCGGCGGTGGCGGCGGTGCCGTTCATCGACATGCTGCTGGCGGTGTGGCGGCGTACCAACCAGGGCAAGTCGCCCTTCGCCCCGGACAAGCAGCACCTGCACCACCGGCTGCTGGAGCTGGGCCACTCGCACCGCCGGGCCGTGCTGATCATGTACTTCTGGGTGGGGCTGCTGGCCTCCAGCCTGGTGACGCTGTCGTTCACCAACTCCGTGCCGCTGGTGGTGTCGGTGACCGGAGTCGTTGCGGTCGCCGGCGTGGTGGTGATGATCGGGGTGCCGCGGATGGTGCAGCGCAAGCAGGCGCGGCACGCGCCCGGCGACGCCGCCCCGGCCCGCCCCCGTCAGCCCGCCTGACGCCGCGTCCCGTCTGACCCGCGTCCCGCCTGACCCGCGTCCCGCCTGACCTGGCGTCCCCGCCGCCCCCGCGTCCCGTCTGACCTGGAGCGGTCCCATCGACTGGCCCGGAGCGGCCGCGCGGCGCGCATCGAGCAGGTCGGACCCCGTCGGCGTGTTGAACATCGGGGGGCGCGCGGTCGTTTCTGGACGTTCCAGTGCGAGACGTGGGCTACAGTCCGTGGTGCGTCGCGACCTCAGTGTGTGATCGCACGCGACGTCGTGTCGTTACGTTAAGGGTAATTGTGGACGTTCCGGACGCTTGTGATACCTTTCACGAACAAGGGACGAACACATTACGTGACCAGCCGGAGCCCTCATGCAGTCTTCCGACGCCCGGATCCTCCGCGGCGCCGCGATCCCGTCCGGCCTCGCCGGCCTCGCCGTCATCGCGGCGGCCGTGCCGCTGGCCGGGACCAAGGGGGCGCTGGGCGCCGCGCTCGGCACCGTCGTCGTGCTCGCCTTCTTCACCATCAGCGTGATCGCGGTCGGGTACGCCGCCCGCATCTCGCCGCAGATGATGTTCGCCGCCGCCATCTTCAGCTACCTGGGCAAGGTGCTGGCGATGCTGGCCCTGGTGGCCGTGCTGGACGGCGTCACGCTGTGGAACACCAAGGCGTTCGCCTGGTCGGTGATCGTGCTGACCCTCGTGTGGGTCGTCGCCGAGGCGCGCGCCACCATGAAGAACAAGACGCTGTCCCTGGACCCCGCCGGGGCCCCCGGCGTCGCCCGTGACCGGAGCCCATGATGCGCATGCGGGCGATCTTGGCGGTACGGGACTACTCCAATATGACCATCCGGGGGGTCGCCTGCTATGGTCCGTGCTGCGATGAGCAAGGAGGGGCGACGGCCCGATCCGGAGTCCGAAATGGACCACCGAGCCTTCACCAACGCCGCCTGGTCCATCCCCAGCTACCTGCTGAGCGGGATGGCGGTCTACGGCGGACTGGGCTGGCTGCTGGATCGCTGGCTGGGCACCTCGGCGCTGCTCCCCATCGGCGTCCTGGTGGGCCTTGCTCTAGCGCTCTACCTGGTCTACCACCGCTACGGTCGCTGACGGCGCCCACGGCGGAGTCGACCGCCGCCGACTGTGGACCTGCCGACCGTGGACCGGCCGACCGCGGCCACGTCCACCACGGGCATGGCACCGTCCTCGGGCACGCACGTGTAGTACTGACCGACCTGCGAGTCACTGACGAAGGGACTGCCGCGTGATCGCGCGACAACTCCTCGCCGCCGAGGGCGGAAACGAATTCCAGGCCCCGGGCACCGAGATCTTCGACTGGGGTCCCCTCTGGCACGGTGCCCCGTCGTGGCTGACCAAGCCGACGCTGATCGTGGCCCTGTCCGTGGTCATCGTCTGCGCTTTCTTCTGGGCGGCGTTCAACAAGCCCAAGCTCGTGCCCCGCGGCGTGCAGAACATCGGCGAGGTCGGCTACCTGTTCGTGCGCGACCAGGTCGCCCGGCCGATGATCGGCAAGGACGGCGACAAGTGGATGCCGTTCCTGCTGTCGACGTTCTTCTTCATCCTGGTGATGAACCTGATGGGCGTCATCCCGGTGATGCAGCTGCCCGCCCCGTCGCACATCGCCTTCGCGATCGTGCCGGCCGCGGTGGTGTACGTGCTGATGGTCTTCCTGAGCATCCGGCACCAGGGCCTCGGCGGCTGGTTCAAGAACATGATGTTCCCGCCCGGCCTGCCCAAGTGGCTGTACATCATCCTGTCGCCGATCGAGCTGCTGTCGACCGTGATCCTGCGGCCCTTCACGCACGCGGTCCGGCTCTTCGCCAACATGTTCGCCGGCCACCTGCTGATCGCGTTCTTCGCCTCGGTCGCCTACTGGTTCCTGATCGAGAAGCTCACCCCGCTCGGCGCCGGCCTCGGCGTGCTCGGGTTCGTGATGAGCCTCGTCATGACCGGCTTCGAGATCTTCGTGCAGGCGCTGCAGGCGTTCATCTTCACGCTGCTGGCCGCCTCCTACATCGGTGGCGCGCTGCACCCCGACCACTGACGCGGCCCGCCGCGGCGGGCACCGACGACCCCCGACAACACCGCACAGACTTCGCAACCGCAACCGGCAAGAGCTCCGGTGGGGAGCCCCACCGGCCGACTGAAAAGGGAAAAAGAATGGGCGTTCTCGCCGAAGTGTCCGGCAACGTTGGCTCCGTCGCGTACGGTCTGGCCGCCATCGGCCCGGGTATCGGCGTGGGCATCATCTTCGGCCAGGGTGTGCAGGCCATCGCCCGCCAGCCGGAGCTGTACAACACCATCCGCCAGAACATGCTGCTGGGCTTCGCCCTCACCGAGGCGCTGGCCCTCATCGGTTTCGTCGTGCCGTTCGTGCACCGCTGAAGCCTCCTGACCCGTACTGACAGGAAGGCGGAACCCTCATGAGCAACCTGCTGGCGGCCGCCGCCGTGGCGGCCGAGGAGGGCGGGCACGGCAACCCGCTGCTGCCGCACGCCTCCGAGCTGGTGTTCGGCTCGATCTCCTTCGCGATCGTGCTGATCCTCGTCGGCTGGAAGCTGGTCCCGCAGATCCAGAAGACCCTCGAGGAGCGCACCGACGCGATCGAGGGCGGCCTCAAGCGCGCCGAGGAGGTGCAGCAGGAGGCCAAGGAGACGCTGGAGGCCTACAAGCGCCAGCTCGCCGAGGCGCGGCACGACGCGTCGCGGCTCCGCGAGGAGGCCAAGGAGCAGGGCGCGCAGATCATCGCCGAGATGCGCGAGGAGGCCCAGGCCGAGGCGCGCCGGATCGTCGAGGCGGCGCACGCCCAGATCGAGGCCGACCGGCAGCAGGCGCTTCAGCAGCTGCGGGCCGAGATCGGGGCGCTGTCGGTCGAGCTGGCCGGCCGTGTGGTGGGCGAGTCCCTTGAGGACAGCGCCCGGCAGAGCCGCGTGGTCGACCGGTTCCTCGAGGAGCTGGAGGAGCGCGCCCGCACCCAGGAGCGGATCTCGTCATGACCATCACGGGAGCGGTGAGCAGGGCCTCGCTGGCCGAGGTGCGCGAGCGGCTGGAGGCGACCATCCCCTCCGCGGACCTCACGGCGCTGGGCGGCGACCTGTTCGCCGTGCTGCAGCTGATCGACCGCGAGCACGGGCTGCGCCGGGCGCTCTCCGACCCGGCGCGCGACGGGGCCGACAAGGCCCAGCTCATGCACGTGCTGCTGGAGGGCAAGGTCTCGCCGGCCGCGCTGGACCTGGTGGCCGACACCGTGCGGCTGCGCTGGTCCACCCCCTCGGAGCTGTCGGACGCCATCGAGGTCCTGGCGGTCACCGCCGAGGCCGCGCGCGCCGAGGCCGAGGGGAGCCTGGACGACCTGGAGGACGAGCTGTTCCGGTTCTCCCGGGTCCTCGAGGGCGAGCCAGAGCTGCGCGCCGCGCTCTCCGGTCCCGCGCTGCCCGACGACCGCAAGCAGGGGCTGGTCGCCTCGCTGCTGGAAGGCAAGGTGACGGCGGCCACGCTGGCGCTGGTCACCGAGCTGGTGCTGCGCCCGCGAGGCCGTAGCCTGGAAGGCGGGCTGGCCGAGTACGGCCGGCTCGTCGCCCAGCGGCGGCAACGCCTGGTGGCGCTGGTGCGCACTCCGGTGGAGCTGTCGGAGGACCAGCGGACCCGGCTCGCCGCGGTTCTGGCCGCGGCGTACGGGCACGAGGTACATCTGAACATCGTGATCGACCCGGACACGATCGGCGGCCTGTCGATCCAGATCGGGGACGAGATCATCGACGGCACGATCGCCGGGCGTCTGGACGACGTGCGCCGGCGGCTCGCGAGCTGAGCTGACCACCCCACCAAAGGGAGCAAGAGAGGAATCATGGCGGAGCTGACGATCCGTCCGGACGAGATCCGGGACGCGCTGGAGCGCTTCGTCCAGTCGTACGAGCCCGAGGCAGCCGCGCGCGAAGAGGTCGGCACCGTGGTCGATTCCGGCGACGGTATCGCCCACGTCGAGGGGCTGCCTTCGACCATGGCGAACGAGCTCCTGGAGTTCGAGGACGGGACGCGCGGGCTGGCGCTGAACCTGGACGTGCGCGAGATCGGAGCGGTCGTCCTGGGCGACTTCTCCAAGATCGAGGAAGGCCAGAAGGTCCGGCGCACCGGCGAGGTGCTGTCGGTGCCGGTGGGCGACGCGTTCCTGGGCCGCGTGGTGGACGCGCTGGGCAACCCGATCGACGGCAAGGGCCCGATCGAGACGTCCGAGCGTCGCGCCCTGGAGCTGCAGGCCCCCTCGGTGGTGCAGCGGCAGTCGGTGAAGGAGCCGCTGCAGACCGGCATCAAGACGATCGACGCGATGACGCCGATCGGCCGGGGCCAGCGGCAGCTGATCATTGGTGACCGGCAGACCGGCAAGACCACGATCGGCATCGACACCATCCTGAACCAGAAGGCCAACTGGGCGTCCGGCGACGAGAAGAAGCAGGTGCGCTGCATCTACGTCGCCGTCGGCCAGAAGGGCTCCACGATCGCCAACGTGCGCCGCACCCTCGAAGAGGCCGGCGCCATGGAGTACACCACGATCGTGGCCGCCCCGGCGTCCGAGCCGTCCGGCTACAAGTACATCGCCCCCTACACCGGGTCGGCGATCGGGCAGCACTGGATGTACCAGGGCAAGCACGTCCTGATCATCTTCGACGACCTGTCCAAGCAGGCCGAGGCGTACCGCGCCATCTCCCTGCTGCTGCGCCGTCCGCCGGGCCGTGAGGCCTACCCGGGCGACGTGTTCTACCTGCACTCGCGGCTGCTGGAGCGGTGCGCCAAGCTGTCGGACGACCTCGGCGGCGGCTCGATGACCGGGTTCCCGGTCATCGAGACCAAGGGCAACGACGTGTCGGCCTACATCCCGACGAACGTCATCTCCATCACCGACGGGCAGTGCTTCCTGGAGACCGACCTGTTCAACCAGGGCGTCCGCCCGGCCATGAACCCCGGTATCTCGGTGTCGCGAGTCGGCGGCTCGGCGCAGATCAAGGCGATGCGCAAGGTCGCCGGTACGCTGCGGCTGGCGCTGTCGCAGTACCGCGACCTGGAGGCGTTCGCCGCGTTCGCCTCCGACCTGGACGCGGCCTCCCGCGCCCAGCTGGCCCGCGGCGCCCGCCTGATGGAGCTGCTCAAGCAGCCGCAGGGCGCCCCGCTGCCGGTGGAGAAGCAGGTCGTGTCGGTGTGGGCGGGTACCTCCGGCGAGCTGGACGACGTGCCGGTGGAGGACGTCCGCCGCTTCGAGGCCGAGTTCCTGGAGTACGTCGCGCGCGAGCACGGCGGGCTGCTGACCGGTATCCGTGAGACCGGGGAGCTGTCCGACGACGCGCTGACCGCCCTCAAGGACGCCATCACCGAGTTCAAGAAGGGCTTCCAGACCAGTGCGGGCGCGCTGCTGGGCGAGGAGGAGCCGGTGGAGGCGATCGACGAGGAGAGCGTGGAGCAGGAGACCATCGAGCGCGTCAGCACCGCCAAGAAGGACTGACGCACCGATGGCTGTACAGCTTCGCCAACTGCGGCAGCAGATCAGGTCGGTCAAGTCGATCGGCAAGATCACGCGTGCCCAGGAGATGATCGCGACCTCGCGGATCGTCAAGGCCCAGCAGGCGGTGGAGGCGTCCAAGCCGTACGCCGACCAGATCACCCGGGCGCTGTCCGCGCTGATCAGCCACAACGTGGGGATCAGCCACCCGCTGCTGGTCGAGCAGCCGGAGGACAAGCGTTCGGCGGTGCTGGTGATCACCAGCGACCGCGGGTTCGCCGGCGGTTACAACGCCAACGCGCTGCGTGGGGCGGAGGAGCTGATCACGGCCCTGCGCGAGCAGGGCCGTGAGCCCGTGCCCTACGTGGTCGGCAGCAAGGGGATCACCTGGTACCGCTTCCGCGACCGGGAGATGGCGGCCGAGTGGCAGGGCGTCAGCGACCGCCCCGAGTTCGCCAACGCCGAGCGGATCGGACGGCGGCTGACCGAGGACTTCCTCAAGACCGACGCCGAGGGCGGGGTCGGGGAGATCCACGTGGTCTACACCGAGTTCCTCTCGATGCTCACCCAGCGGGTCCAGGTGCGCCGCCTGCTCCCGGTGGAGGTCACCGAGAGCAGGGAGAGCACCGCGGTGCCGCCGGCCTACGACTTCGAGCCGTCCGCCGAGGCCGCGCTGGACCTGCTGCTGCCGAACTACATCGAGAGCCGCATCTACCACATGCAGCTCCAGTCGGCGGCGTCCTACTGGGCGGCGGTGCGCCGGGCGATGAAGTCGGCCACCGACAACGCCAACGAACTGCTCGGGGTCTACACGCGCCAGATGAACCAGGCGCGGCAGGCCGCGATCACCCAGGAAATCAGCGAGATCGTCGGTGGCGCTGACGCGCTGGCCGATTCTGGCGGGGAGTGAGAATGACTGCACAGGTAGAGACGGCGACCGCGACCGGGCGCGTCGCCCGCGTCATCGGTCCGGTCGTCGACGTGGAGTTTCCCGCCGACGCCCTCCCGGAGATCTACAACGCCCTGCACGTGGACGTCACGATGGGCGACGAGACCAAGACGCTGACCCTCGAGGTCGCTCAGCACCTGGGCGACAACATGGTCCGCGCGATCTCCATGCAGCCGACCGACGGCCTGGTGCGCGGGGTGGCGGTGACCGACACCGGCGACTCGATCAGCGTGCCGGTGGGCGACGTCACCAAGGGCCACGTGTGGAACGCGCTCGGCGAGTCCCTGGACGTGCCGACCGCGTCGCTGCAGGTCACCGAGCGGTGGGGGATCCACCGCAAGCCTCCGGCGTTCGACCAGCTGGAGTCCAAGACCGAGATGCTGGAGACCGGCATCAAGGTCATCGACCTGCTCACCCCGTACGTGCGCGGCGGGAAGATCGGTCTGTTCGGCGGCGCGGGCGTGGGCAAGACCGTGCTGATCCAGGAGATGATCACCCGTGTCGCGCGGAACTTCGGCGGCACCTCGGTGTTCGCGGGCGTGGGCGAGCGCACCCGCGAGGGCAACGACCTGTGGGTCGAGATGGACGAGGCGGGCGTCCTGAAGGACACCGCGCTGGTGTTCGGCCAGATGGACGAGCCGCCGGGCACCCGGCTCCGGGTCGCCCTGTCCGGCCTGACCATGGCCGAGTACTTCCGTGACGTCCAGAAGCAGGACGTGCTGCTGTTCATCGACAACATCTTCCGGTTCACCCAGGCCGGCTCGGAGGTGTCGACCCTGCTCGGCCGCATGCCGTCGGCGGTGGGCTACCAGCCGACGCTGGCCGACGAGATGGGCGTGCTGCAGGAGCGGATCACCTCGACCCGGGGTCACTCGATCACCTCGATGCAGGCGATCTACGTGCCCGCGGACGACATCACCGACCCGGCGCCGCACACCACGTTCGCCCACCTGGACGCCCAGACGGTGCTGTCGCGGGCCATCACCGAGAAGGGGATCTACCCCGCGGTGGACCCGCTGGACTCCAACTCGCGGATCATGGACCCGCAGATCCTGGGGCAGCAGCACTACGAGGTGGCCCAGGAGGTCAAGCGGATCCTGCAGAAGTACAAGGAGCTGCAGGACATCATCGCCATCCTCGGCATCGACGAGCTGTCGGAGGAGGACAAGGTCACCGTCAACCGGGCGCGGCGCATCGAGCGTTTCCTGTCGCACCCGATGTACGTGGCCGAGCAGTTCACCGGCCAGCCGGGTGTGACGGTGCCGCTGTCGGAGACGATCGAGTCGTTCAAGGGGATCGCCGAGGGCAAGTACGACCACCTGCCCGAGCAGGCGTTCTTCATGTGCGGCGGGATCGAGGACGCCGAGCGCAACGCCAAGGAGCTGGCCAAGTAGCCGGTCCCCGGCGCGGGGCCGCTCGACGCGGAGGATGAACACGTGGCGACATTGAAGGTCGGGCTCGTCTCGCCGGAGCGCGAGGTGTGGGCCGGCGAGGCCAAGATGGTGGTCGCGCAGACCATCGAGGGCCAGCTCGGCATCCTGCCCGGGCACGCCCCGGTGCTCGGCGTGCTGCTCGACGGCAGCGTGGTGAAGGTCCAGCCCGCCGACGACGGCGAGTGGATCACCGCCATGGTGGGCAGCGGCTTCTTCTCCATCGCGAACGACGAGGTCTCGATCCTCGCCGAGCAGGCCGAGCTGGGCGCCGAGGTGAACGTGGCGGCCGCCCGGCAGGCGCTGGAGGAGGCGCTGGCCGCCGAGGGCGGCTCCGACGCCACGGCCGAGCGGCGGGCCCGGGCGCGGCTGCGCGCCGCGGGGCAGGACGCCTAGCGACGGGACGAGAGCCGGGCGGCGCACGGACGACCGGGACGGACACGGAAACGGCGGGGGTAGTTGGGCGGGCAGCTGGCAGTGGATGCGGGCGTGGCGCTCGCCGCGGTCGTGCTGCTGGTCGCGCTGGTGTTCGTCGTGGTGTCCGTGCGCCGCTGGCTGTTCGTGCGCGGCGGCGGCACGGTGGAGTGCAGCCTGCGGGTGATTCCCGGGGAGGGCGCTCCCGGCCCGTGGCGGCTGGGCATCGGCCGTTACCGCGGGGACGTGCTGCACTGGCACCGCGTCTTCGGATTCAGGACCAGGCCCCGGCAGGTGATTCACCGCCGGGGCCTTGTCGTGTCCAACCGGCGCGAGCCCGAGGCGGGGGAGGCCGACGGGCTGCTGCCGGACGCCAGCATCATCGAGGTGCGCGACGGGGACCTCACCGTGGAGCTGGCGATGAGCGCTTCGGCGCTGACGGGGTTCCTGGCCTGGCTCGAGGCCGCGCCGCCGGGTTTTCCGGTGGACATCCACCAGTCCGAGTGACCCGCGGGGGCGGGCGTTCGGGCCGCATCGAGTGACACGTGTTCGGGGGGACACATGCGCAAGCTCGCCGCGTCGGGGGCCGTCGGGGGGACGGTGGCGCTGGCAGTGGCCGCGACGGGACTCACGGGGACGGCCGCGGCCGTCCCCGCGGATCCGGCCGGTCCGGCGGATCCGGTGGCGATCGGGGACGTGCGCCGTCACCTGGCCGAGTTCCAGCGGATCGCCGAGCGCAGCGGCGGCAACCGGGCGGCGCAGACCCCCGGGGAGGAGCGTTCGGTGGCGTACGTGGCCGGCAGGCTGCGGCGGGCCGGGTACGCGCCCCGGGTGCAGCGCTTCGCCTACGTCCGGTTCGAGGAGACGAAACCGGCCGAGTTCGCGCAGGTCGAGCCGCAGCGGGCGGCGTTCACGGCGAACGCCGACTTCCAGACGATGCTGTACTCGGGGGCGGGGGACGTCACGGCGCGGGCCGTCGCCGTCGACGTGCCGCCCGAGGGCACGACCGCCACGAGCGGGTGCGAACGGGGCGACTTCCAGCGCTTCCCCAGGGGCGCGATCGCGTTGCTGCAGCGCGGCACGTGCCGGTTCACGGAGAAGGCGGCCAACGCGCAGGCGGCGGGTGCGTCGGCCGTGGTCATCTTCGACGTACCCGGGAGCAAGGAGGCTCTGGCGGGGTCGCTGGGACGGCCGTTCACGCTGCCGGTGCTGGGGGCGTCCCACGCGGTCGGGGCGCGGCTGGTCAAGGCGGCGGCGGGCGGGCGGCTGCGGCTGCGGATCGCCGCCCACGCCGTCAACACCGAGCGGCGGTCGGCCAACATCGTCGCCGACACGCCGGGGGGTGACGCCCGCCGGGTCGTGGTGGTCGGGGCGCATCTGGACAGCGTCCGCACGGGGCCGGGGATCAACGACAACGCCACGGGGGCGGCCGCGGTGCTCGCGGTGGCCGAACGCTTCGGCGCGCTGTCCGGCAAGGCGTTGCGGAACCGGGTGCGGTTCGCGTGGTGGGGCGCCGAGGAGGACGGGCTGCGCGGTTCCGACCACTACGTCCGGACGCTGGCCGCCGCCGAACGCGACCGGATCGCCGCCGCCCTGAACTTCGACATGCTCGGCTCGACCAACGGCGTGCGCGGGGTGTACGACGGGGACGCCTCCGGCGGCACGCCGGTCAGGGAGTTCGCGCCGCCGCCGGGGTCGGCGGAGATCGAGAAGCTGTTCCGCGGGTACTTCGCGGCGCGGCGGCTGCCGACGGCCGAGCAGGCGTTCGACGGGCGTTCCGACTACGGGTCGTTCGTCGTGCGCGGCATCCCGGCGGGCGGCATGGCCACCGGCGCCGGTGAGGTCAAGACGGCCGCGGAGGCCGCGACGTTCGGCGGCACCGCGGGCAAGCCGTACGACCCCTGCTACCACGCCGCCTGCGACACCGGCGAGAACGTCGACCTCCGGCTGCTGGACACCAACGTCGACGGCGCCGCGTACGTCACACGGCGGCTGGCGGCCGGGCCGCTGCCGGCGAAGGGGCCCGGCCGGCGGCTGGTCTCCGGGCGTACCGCCGCGTCCGTGACGTGGGGGCCGGACGGCGACGTGCGGTGGACGCGCTGACGCCCGTCCCGCGCTGACGAGCTGTGCGTCCGGTGCCTTACGCGGCGGCGACGGTGATGGAGCCGTCGTTGGTCCTCAGGTTCACCCGGCGGGACGAGCGGTTGTCGTTGTGCACGCCGGGTTCGATCCGGCGCGCGCCGTTGTCGCTGTCCATCGTGATCGCGTAGGACTGCTCGGCGGGCAGGATGAGCCTGATCGGGCCGGTGTCGGTGCGGGCCCGCACGCTGTCGGGCGGTGCGGTCAGGGTGATCCGCATGCCGCCGTCGGCGGTGCGCGCGTCCAGCCGCCGCGATCGCAGCTCGGCGGCGTCGATCCTGCCGGTGTCGGTGGTGAGGTCGGCGGTGTCGGCGTGACCGGTGAGCCGGATGGAGCCGTCGGCCGTGCGCGCGGTGAGGCGTCCGGAGCGCAGTGCGGTGGCGCTGATCCCGCCGGTGTCGGTGGTGAGGTCGGCCGTGTCGGCCCGGCCGCTGATCCGGATGGAGCCGTCCTCGGTGCGCGCCGACAGGGCGGGGGCGCGCAGGTCGCGGGCGGTGATCGAGCCGGTGTCGGTGCGCAGGGTCAGGCGTCCGCCGAGGCCGGTCGTCTCGATGGCCCCGTTGTCGGTGGTCACCTGCACGGCGAGGCCGCGCGGCACCCGCAGCCGGTAGGTGATCTGGCAGGAGCTGGGGCCGAGCACCGTGTGGCCGCAGGAGGCGCCGAGCGTCAGCGTGCCGCCCGCGACCGAGTGCCGGGGGGCGGGCTTGTTCCGCGAGTTCGACCAGCGCAGCCGTTCCTGCACGTGGACGCCGGGGGAGTCGGAGCCGACGATCTCGACGCGGCCGTTGCTGGAGGACAGCTTGACGGTGGTGACGGCGTCGCGGACGTCGTAGGCCCGGGTCTCCCGGTGGGTGCCGAAGTCCACCGAGCACCCGGTCAGTGCGAGCGCGGCGGCCGCGGCGGCCCCTGTCGCCAGCGCCACGGTCGTGAGGGTGTTCACTCGTCGTCTCCCGCCCGTCGGTGGTCGAATCCCCGTCGGCCCAGCTTCGCCCGGGGGAGGGGGCCGGTACCAGGAGGCGGCCCGGCGTTCCCATGGTGGGGCTAACCCCACCCCCGGCGTGCTCGGCGGGAGGCTAGCGTTCGCCGCCGGGCTTCCACAGGACGTCGCCGTGCTCGGCGTTGGCGACGCGGCAGAGGATGAACAGCAGGTCCGACAGGCGGTTGAGGTAGCGCGCCGTCAACGGGTTGACGCCGCCTTCCACCGCGTCGGCGCCGGCGGTGTCCGCGTCGGAGGCGGTGTCGGCGGGGGCGGCGGTGTCGGTGTCGACGGGGGCGGCGCCGTGCACCTCGATCGCCGCCCACGCCGAACGCTCGGCGCGCCGCGTCACCGTGCGGGCGACGTGCAGCAGCGCCCCGCCGGGCGTCCCTCCCGGGAGGATGAAGCTGCGCAGTGGCGGCAGTTCGGCGTTGTGCTCGTCGCAGGCGGCCTCCAGGCGGTCGATGTAGGTGGAGTCCACCCGCAGCGGCGGGTACGGCGGATTCGGCGTCACAGGGGCGCACAGGTCGGCGCCGACGTCGAACAGGTCGTTCTGCACCCGGGTCAGCAGCGCCTTGATCGGCTCGGGGAGGTCGCCCATCGCCAGCGCCACGCCGATGGCCGCGTTGGCCTCCTCCACGTCGGCGTAGGCCGCCAGCCGCGGGTCGGTCTTGCCGGTGCGCGACCCGTCGCCGAGCCCGGTGGTGCCGTCGTCCCCCGTCCGGGTGTAGATCCGGGACAGCACGACGGGGGTCTCCCTGTTCTTCGCCATGACCCTCACACTAAGCCGTCGATGAACGCTCGGTAGGGTGCGAGGTGTCTCAGGGGGACGCCCCCGCCGAGACCCCCGCAGTACCGGAGGCGCCAGTGGTGTACGACTACATCATCGTGGGCGCGGGCAGCGCGGGATGCGTGCTCGCCGCCCGGCTCACCGAGGACCCCGGCACCCGGGTGCTGCTGCTGGAGGCGGGGCCGCCCGACGACGCCCCGGAGATCCACATCCCGGCGGCGGTGGCGACCATGGCCCGGGGGCCCTACGACTGGGACTACGGGACCGTCCCCCAGGAGCACGCCGCCGGACGCAGCGTGTACTGGCCGCGTGGACGCACCCTGGGCGGCAGCTCGTCCACCAACGCGATGATCTACATTCGCGGCCACCGGTACGACTACGACACCTGGCGCGACTCCTACGGCTGCGCGGGCTGGGGGTACGCCGACCTGCTGCCGTACTTCCTGCGGGCCGAGGACCAGCAGCGCGGGCAGTCCCCCTACCACGGGGTGGGCGGGCCCCTGCGCGTGGAGGACCTGCGGTACAAGCATCCGCTCACCACGGCGTGGGTGCAGTCGGCCAAGGCGTACGGGCTGGCCGCCAACAGCGACTTCAACGGGCCCGAGCAGGACGGCGTCGGCTTCTACCAGGTCACCCACAAGCGGGGACGGCGTTGGTCCACCGCCGACGCGTACCTGCGTCCCGCCATGGCGCGTCCCAACCTCACCGTGGTGACGGACGCACTGGCACACCGGATCCTCATCGAGAACGGACGCGCCGTGGGGGTGCGGTACGAACGGCGCGGGGAGAGCGTCGACGTCCGGGCCGAGGCGGAGGTGGTGCTGTCGGGCGGCTCGGTCAACAGCCCGCAGCTGCTGATGCTGTCCGGCGTGGGCCCGGCGGACCATCTGCGTGACCACGGCATCGACGTGGTGGCCGACTCCCCGGTCGGGCAGGGGCTCCAGGACCACCCGTACGTGAACGTCATGTTCGCCGCGCCCCGCAAGAAGGCGCTGTGGGAGCTGGCAGGGGCCGGCAGCCTCGCGCTATGGCAGGCGTTGGGACGCGGCCCGTACGCCTCCAACGTCGCCGAGGCGGGCGGATTCGTCCGTACGGTCGAGGGGTTGCCCGCCCCCGACCTGCAGTACCACGTGCTGCCCACGCCCCTGGTCGACCAGGGGCTGACGGAGGCCCGGCAGCGGGTGATGTCGGTGCTGGTCACCGCGATCGCGGTGGGCAGCCGGGGCGCGCTGCGGCTGCGGTCGGCCAGCCCGTACGCCAAGCCGCTCATCGACCCGGCCTACCTGGCCGACAAGGCCGATCTGGACGTGCTGGTGGCGGGGATCCGCCAGGCCCGGGAGATCGCCGCGACCGGGCCGCTGGCCGCGCTGGTCGGCGGCGAGTTCGCCCCGGGCGAGCAGGCGTCCGGCGACGCGGCGCTGGCCGAGTTCGCGCGGCGCCAGGTCGCCACGCTGTTCCATCCGACGAGCACGTGCGCCATGGGCGGCGACGGCACCGTCTGCGACACCGAACTGCGGGTGCGCGGCGTGGAGGGCCTGCGCGTCGTGGACGCCTCCGTCATGCCGTCGGTGCCGCGCGGCAACACCAACGCCCCCACCATCGCCATCGCCGAACGCGCCGCCGACCTCATCCGGGGCCGCGCCCCCCTGGACCCCGTCACGCCCTGAGACGCGAGAACGCCCCCGCCGTGGTCCTCGGGGGACCGGGCGGGGGCGTCGGCCGGAGCGGCAGCCGTCAGGGAGTGACGGCCGCGCCTGCCTACGGCTCACCGCTTGCGGGCCTTGGCGGCCCGGCGGGCGGCCTTCGCCTCGGCCTGCAGACGCCGTACGCGCTCGGCGGCGATGGCCCTGGCCACGTCGTGGTGCAGCATTCGCGCTCTCCTCGGTTTCGCGGGCCGGCCTTCCCGGCCCGACATGTTCAAGGTTCGCGCTAAGGCCGTACGCCCCACATCGGGACGACGCCTTATCTGCGTGGCCTGCCACCGCCTTAGCCGCGCCTAGGACGTCTTACGCGTGCGGCGGCGCCTTATGAGACGGCCTAGGCGACGCCCATGGGCGGCCTACTGCTCCCAGATGAGGGCCTTGGCGGACCCGGCGGTGATCTGGGCGGTCTGGGTGCCGTAGTGGATGACCTGGAACCGCACCCGGAAACCGTCGTTGACCGTGTCGGCCGGCAGCGAGTAGTGCAGGAACGTGTCCCCGTTCGTGGCGATGTACTCGGCGATGGGGCCGGCCTCGACCTTGCCGTCCGACTCGCGCCGCTCGATGGCGCGGGCCTGCAGCTCCGTTCCCGCGGGCAGGCCCTCGATGCGGACGTTGGCGGTCAGGGAGTAACGGGCCGGGCCGTGCACGAGGCTGGGGCCGCCCTGGTTCCAGTGGTGGTGCGCGGAGTCGGCGAACTCCTTCGGCCAGTCGACCGTCGTCCAGGTGTTGGGCGGCAGGTCCTGGGCGTCGGTCACGCCGACGGACACGTACTCGGGCATGTCGTCCTCCTGGATGGATCCGGCGGGCATCCCGGCCCGCACCCACGCGTACAGCTGGTCCCCCGGGCACGTGGTCGCGTACACGTCGCGGTGCCCCAGCTTCTTCAGCGACCGGTCCGCGCGTCGGCCCGCCTCGTCGTACAGCCACCGGATCGCGTTCTTGGCGGCGGGGGTGGCGTCCCCGTTGCGGCCGATCATGCACACGCCGATGCCCGAGGTGTTGTGGTCGGGGGCGTGCGCGCCCACGACAAGCCAGCCGCGTCCCTCGTAGATCCGCCCCTGGACGTCGACCAGGAAGTTGTAGCCGATGTCGGCCCACCCGTTGGAGTCCATGTGGAAGTCCTGGATCTGGCGGGGGGTCTGGGTGGTGGGGCCTTCGGAGTAGTGCACGATGAACTCGGTCCGCCGCGACCACGTGGTGGTGGTACGGGAGCGCGGGGCGCGGGCGCCCCATTCCGCGCGGCTGATGATGTCCACGGAGCCTCCCTGTGGTGAGCGGGTACCAGCGGCGCCGTCAGCGACGCTAGCGGCCCGCTCACCACCTGGTGGGGTGTCCGGGGAAATGCGCCCTATGCCACACCCTGTCGGGAAGGTGGGGAATCAGCGCCGGTAGTTGCGGCCGTGGAGGAGCGTGACCAGCTGCAGGACGCGGGCCATGTCCTTGTCGGTCCGGGTGAAGGAGGTCAGGTTCGTCGGCAGGGCGAAGCGCTGGCGGGTGATGGCCTTGGGACGGGCGAACTCGCGCAGCCCGTCGGCGCCGTGGATGCGCCCGAACCCGGACTCGCCGACGCCGCCGAACGGCAGCGCCGCCACGGTGGCGAACGCGGCGAAGGCGTTGATGGAGGTCATGCCCGAGCGCATGCGGCGGGCCAGCTCCATGGCGCGGCCCCGGTTCCGGGAGAAGATCGTCCCGGCCAGGCCGTAGCCGGTGCGGTTGGCCTTGTCCAGGGCCTCCTCCAGGTCCGCGACCCGGTGCACGGTGATCGTCGGGCCGAACGTCTCCTCGCAGACGGCGGCCGAGTCGTCCGGCACGTCGGTGAGGACGACCGGCTCCACGTACGGCTTGCGCACCGACTCGGGCCCGCCGACGACGGCCCGGCCGCCCTTGTCGAGGGCGTCCTTGATGTGGCGTTCGATGATGTCGAGCTGGGCGGGCATGGTGATCGGGCCGTAGGCGGCCTCGCGGTCGAACCCGGGGCGCAGATCGCGGGCCTTCTCGGTGAGCTTGGCCAGGAACGCGTCGTAGGCGCCGTCCACGACGTAGATGCGCTCGACGCCGATGCAGGTCTGGCCCGCGTTGGACATCGCGCCCCACAGCGCGGCGTCGGCGGCGGCGTCCAGGTCGGCGTCGGCGTCGACGATGCAGGCGTCCTTGCCGCCGCACTCGGCCACGATGGGCGTGAGGTTCTCTGCGCAGGCCGCCATCACCTTCTTGGCGGTGCGGGCGGACCCGGTGAAGGCGATCTTGTCGACGCCGGGGGAGGAGGCCAGCGCGGCGCCCGTCTCGCCCAGCCCGGTGACGACCTGCAGCACCGGCTGCTCGGGGATCACCGCGGCGACCAGCTCGGCCAGCAGCACGCCCACGCCCGGGGTGAACTCCGACGGCTTGAACACCACGGCGTTGCCCGCGGCCAGGGCGTAGGCGATCGAGCCCATCGGGGTGAAGATCGGGTAGTTCCACGGGCCGATCACGCCGACCACGCCCAGCGGCTGGTACTCCAGGACGCACTTGTGGTTCAGCGCGATCATGCCGGGGAACACGGTGCGCGGCCCGAGCACCTTGTCGGCGTTGCGGGCGGCCCAGTCCAGATGCGTGATCGCCATGATCGTCTCGAGCTGGGCGTCCTGCAGCGGCTTGCCGGTCTCGTTGTGGATCAGCTCGGCCATCCGGTTCAGGTTGCGGGTGAGCGAGCCCTTGACGTTCAGCAGCCGCACCCGGCGCTCGCGGCGGCCCAGCGCCGCCCACCACTCGGCCGCCTCCCGGGCCCGGCGCACCGCCTCCTCGACCGCGGCGCGGTCGTGGACGGGATGCTCGGCGACGACCTCGCCGGTCGCCGGGTTCAGCGAGGCGAACGTCGCGCTGCTCTGCGTGTCCACGGACATCGGAACCTCCCGGGGGCTCGGCCGCGGTAGTAAGCGGTCGCTTTCGTTACCGACTAGTCAACCACTGGACCGACGATACGGCTCCGGCGGGATCGCACGTGGCGAGAAACGCGCGCACCGCCGGACGGGTATACGACTACCAGCCGGGCGCCCCCCGCCCACCTCCAGGGCGCCTCGTGCCGCAACTCCCCGCAACTCCTCGGAAGGGGGCGCCCCGTGCTTGCGCCTGTGCTGACCGGCAAGTGGCCCGCCGTCCGGGCGGCGGTCGAGAACGTCGGCGACCAGTTCGCCGACCTGCTGCTGTCCGTACCGCCCGGGGCGATGGCCACCGCCGACTGGACCGTCGCCGACACCGCCGCGCACGTCGTCGGGATCTCCGGCAAGTACGCGGCGATGCTGCGTTCGCCCGCCGGCCCCGGCTTCGACCCCGAGTTCACCGCCGTGCTCAACGCCACGACGGTCGACACCGTGGTCGACTTCAACGAGGTCCTGCTGACCCACGTCGGCGAACGCGACCCCCGCGCCCTGGCCGGGCGGCTGCGCGACGACATCGCCGAGATGCTGCGCGTCAGCGCCGCCATGGACCCGGGCGAGCCGATCGACTGGCTCGGCGCCTCCCGCGTCCCCGCCGCGGGCCTGCTGGCCCACCTGGTCAACGAACTGCAGATCCACGGACGCGACATCGCCCGCGCCACCGGCGCCTCCTGGCCGGTGTCGCGGGCGGACGCCGCGCTGTTCTTCGAGCTGTTCCTGCTGGGCGTGACGACCTACGGCTACGGCCGCCTGCTCGACCGCGACGGCCCCGAACGCGCCGGACGCATCGCCGTGGAGTTCCGCTCCCGCCACACCGCGCCCGCCGCGATGATCCTGACCGACGGGTTCGTGACGGCCGAACGGCCTCCCGGCCGCGACATCGACGTCCGGCTGTTCTTCGACCCGGTCGTGCTCAACCTCATGCTGTTCGGCCGGCTCAGCCGGGTCCGCGCGGCTCTGACCGGAGGCCTCACCGTCCGGGGCGGCCGCCGTCCCTGGCTGCTGCCCGCCTTCATGAGTAAGGTCCGCCTGCCCTCGTGACCGTCCCCTGGGGTTCGCATCGGTGAAGATGCCGCGGCCGGGACCCGGTGTGACCATGAGTCTGTCCGGCCCGTGCAGCCTTCAGGAGGGGCGATGCCGACCGTTCTCGGTTCCTTTCGCAGGACCGTGCTGGCCCCGTCGATGGCCGACGTCACCTTCGCCAAACGAGGATTCCCCGGCGCGGGGGCCGAGGCCGCGCCGCACCTGGAGGCCATCCCCCAGTCGGTGGTCTGCGGGTTCGAATGGGGCATCGAGGGACGCGGCGAATGGGAGCTGGAACGGCTGCTCAGCCTGACCGACCCGGAGCTGCGGGGCTTCGCCTACGAGGGCGCCACCATGGCCTGCACCGTCCTGGACGTCATGCCCGGCCGGCGCCGCGACCGCACCAGGCGCCTGCTCACCGGGCCGGGGGAGCGGCACATCTTCCTGGCCTACATCGGCATCGGGTTCGCGATGGCGCGGCTGCCGAGGGCGCTGTGGGGCAAGGTGATCCCCGACCTGCCCGGATCGGCGTACTACCCGGCGATGACCTGGCTGGCCGTCGACGGCTACGGGTTCGACCGCGCCTACTTCGACACCGCGCGCTGGGTGGACCGCCAGGAGATCCCCGCCGCCTACCCCTGGCAGGGCTTCCCCGACTACTTCCCCCGCGCCTTGGACCAGGGCGTCGGGCGCGCCCTGTGGTTCATCCACGCCGCGCGGGTGCCCGACGTGGCAGCCGCGGTGCGGAGCTTCGCCGCGTCCCGCCGGGCGGACCTGTGGAGCGGGGTGGGCCTGGCCGCCGCCTTCGCCGGCGGCTGCGGACGCGAGGAGTTCGACGCGCTGGCGCGGGAGGCGGGCGACCACCGTCCCGAGCTGGCCCAGGGCGCGGTGTTCGCGGCCAAGGCGCGCTCGTACGCCGGTTTCGTGCCGTGGCACACCGGGGCCGCGATCGAGGCCATGGCGGGCATGCCCGTGCAGGGCGCCGTCGACCTGGCCGACCGCTCCGCCGTCGACTCCGACGGGGGCGGCCCCGTCCCGGCCTACGAGCTGTGGCGCCGCAACGTCCAGGCGCACTTCGCCTCCACCAGGCAGTCCACCGGCGCCTGAGAACCCGGGGCGCGGCGGGAACAATCCCGGACGGCCGGCAGTTACACTCTTCGTGGCCGGTGTGCCTGGTGTCCCCGGGCCTCACCTATCGCCTTCGCGGAATACCGGGTCGGTGTTCCCCGCTCCGGCGGGGCGGCATCGATCGCTTGGAGCCGCGTTGTGCCTTTCGCCGAGAGGCGACCCGCACACCGGTACCAACGTGGGGAGGGCCCCACGGGACGACCTCCCGTGGGGCCCTTTCCGCGTCCGCGGGGCACCGCTCACCCGCGGGTTCCGGCCGCGGGTTCCCTGAGATGGGCGGGATCGACGGGCTCGTCGGGCAGGAGCACCGTCAGCGTCGTGCCCTCGCCGGGGGCGCTGCGGATGGAGACCGTGCCGCCCAGGGTCTCGGCGCGTCGGTGCAGGCCGGCAAGGCCGAAGTGCTCGCCGGTGCCCAAATCGGGCTGGACGACGTGGTCGGGGTCGAAGCCCACGCCGTCGTCGGTCACCGTGAGCCGGGCCGCGGCCTCGTCGAAGGCCAGCCGCACCGTCACCGCGCGGGCGCAGGCGTGCCTGCGGACGTTCGCCAGAGCCTCCTGCGCGGCGCGCAGCAGCACCACGTCGGCGGCGGGGGACAGCGGACGCGGCTCCCCCTCGATCCGGTACGTCGCGTCGACGCGGGTCTCCTCGCCGAACGTGGCGGTCAGGCGGCGCAGCGCCTCGGCGACCGGGGCGGCGTCCAGCGCCACCGGCGGGCGCGCCGCGATCAGCGCCCGGGCCTCGGCCAGGTTGTCGCGCGCGGTGCGGATCGCCGGCTCGACGGCGGCGCGCATCGGATCGTCCGGCGGCAGCCGCCGCTCGGCCGCCTGCAGCAGCGTCAGGATGGTCAGGAAGCCCTGCGCGAGCGTGTCGTGGATCTCGGTGGTCAGCCGCTCGCGCTCGGCGGCGGCCCCGGCGGCGTGCGACAGCCGCGCCACCTCGGCCTGGCTGGAGCGCAGCCGCTCGATCAGCCGGGCCCGCTCGCGGCTCTCGGTGATGATCCGGTCGATCCAGGAGCCGAAGAACACCGCGGAGATCGTGCCGAGCACGCCGATCGCCGCCATGATCACGATGACCGACGACTCGTGCCGGTAGCGCAGCAGCGCGGCCAGCGGCACCATGTTCGCCACCATCGCGGCCGTGCACGCCCGCCGCAGCGACAGCATCTGGAAGCAGTGCGGGACGAGCGCGAACGCCGCGTACCAGCTCGTCCCGGCCACGAACGACGCCGTGCCGAACAGCGCCAGCGCGCCGCCCAGGTAGCCGTAGGCGTGGCGGGTGTCGTCGACGCCGGCGCGGACGGCGCGGTGCCCCAGCGTCAGGTAGAGCGGCACGATCGCCGACAGCAGCACCGACGCGGCGAACGGGTGGTCGGACGCCGCCGGCATCACGAACGTGAGGGTGATCGTGCCCGCCAGCACGACCAGCGTGTAGGCGTCCCACACGGGCAGGCGCTGCCAGGCGTGCGGCCCGTCGGCGTCCATGGCGGCGTCCATGGCGGCATCCACGGCAGCGGGGGGCGTGACGGCGGGCATCGCCGCCTGGGCGCCGTCGCTCATGCGTCCAGTATGTCGGCAGTCACTGACACAATCACCGCGGGGGCGTCGATCGCCGCCCGGCGGGGCCGCACGGCTCAGCCGCGCCAGACCTGGAACAGGTCGTGGCCCAGCTTGATCGGGAAGTTGTCCACCGGGATCGCCACCTCGAACGGGAACTCGCCCAGCCCCATCGCGTCGGTGATGTGGTAGATCAGGCCGAAGAACTCCCGGTTGACCGCCGGAATCCACAGCAGCGCGATCAGCGCCAGGAACACGTACCCGCCGTACGCGCCGACGCGCTCCACCCACGCCCGCGGCAGGTACGGCTCGACGATCCCGAAGCCGTCCAGCCCGGGGATCGGCAGCAGGTTGAGCAGCGCCGCGGTCACCTGGAGGAACGCCAGGAACGCCAGCGCCGACCAGAACACCGCGTGCCCCCGGTCGGCCAGGCTGACGAACGCCACCGCCAGCAGCGCCGCGAACAGCACGTTGGCCAGCGGGCCCGCCGCCGAGATCAGGCTGTGCCGCAGCCGCCCCCGGATCGCGCCGCGGTCGATCCACACCGCGCCGCCGGGCAGGCCGATCCCGCCGAGCAGGATGAACAGCAGCGGGATCGCGAAGCTCAGCGTCACGTCGGCGTACCTGAACGGGTTGAGGGTCAGGTAACCGCGGGTGGCCACGCCGTGGTCGCCGGACCGGTGCGCCAGGTAGGCGTGCCCGAACTCGTGCAGGCACAGCGACACCACCCAGCCCGCCAGCACGAACCCGAACACGGCGAACCGCGCGGCCGTCTCCATGGACGTGCCGTACCGCCAGGCGACCAGGCCGCACGCGACGGTGACCGCCACGATCACGAGGAACACCGGACTCGGCTGAACCGCCGAGCGTCCGCGCTGGTACACCGTCCCCATCCTCCGGGTCCCTCCCGTTCGGCGGGCGCCCCCGCGCCCCGATCCTGCCTGTCGACTGTGCCCGGCCCCGTCCTCAGGGCCCGGCGATGACCGGAACCACGTACGTGCGCAGGAACCGGCGGGTGTCCTCGTCGTCGCGGTCGCGGTCCATGACGATCAGCGAGGTGATGACGCGGAAGAGGAACTCCACCGTGCCCTCCACCTCGATGTCGGCCCGCAGCATGCCGCCGCGCTGCGCCCGCTCGAAGTAGGGGCGCACGTAGTCGCAGCACAGGGCCAGCACCTGTTCGACGGCCCCGGCCACCGCGGCCTGCATGTGCCCGGCCGCCTCCGGGGCCAGGAACCGGCCGATCGTCGGCTCGGCGCGCACGAACGCCACCGCGTCCATGGTGCCCGCCACGACCGCCTCGGGCACCGACCGCTGCCGCCGCAGCCGCTCGGCCAGCCCGTCCAGGAAGCGCCGCAGGTTGCGCAGCAGCACGGCCAGGATCAGCTCGTCCCGCCCGCCGGTGACGCTGCGGTACACCGTCGCCCTGCTCAGCCCCGCCGCGGTCGCGATGTGCTCCACCGTCGTCTTGGCGACGCCGAGACGGGCGAAGCACTCCTCGGCCGCGTCGATGATGCGCTCGCGCGTGGCGTCGGCGGTGGGCGGGGGCATGACTTGAAGGTTACCGGCCGTCCGCACCACGCCCGGCGGCCGCGCTGAGCGCTCGCGGCGGTGCGGCGTGCGGCTCCGGTGGGGCGGGCCGGAGCCCGGCGGTTCGGCGCGTGGCGGCGTCAGTCCAGGGTGTATTCCAGCGACCAGCTGTGGCCGCCGCCCGACTCGACGCTGATCTGCCCGTGGCCGCGGATCCCGGACAGCTCGCCGGTGCCCGAGGTCGGCACGATCAGCCAGCGCAGCCACTGCGTGGCGGGCGTGCCGTCCTCGCTGCCCGCGCTGTGCTGCAGGACGAACGTGCCCTCCCGGCCGTGGAGGATGCCCGTGACCGTCTCGATCCCCACGTACGCGGCGGGGCCCGCGGCCGTCTCCACGGTGATCAGGTCGGCGGTGCTGGTGCCCACCAGGTCGCCGTGGAAGGTCTTGCGCACCCGCACCCGCGTCAGCGTGGTGCCGTCGTGCTTGGCGTACGGCTCGCCGGCCTCCCAGGCGTCGATGTCGAACGTGCCGCTGGCATGTGAGGTCATGCACGTCATCATGCCCGTGGACGGCCGCGGCGGGGGCCGGACACCGGACGCGACACGGGTCAGAACAGGGTGCCCTCGTGCTCGATGCCGCGCAGCGCGTCGTAGTCGAGCGTCACGCAGTCGATGCCGCGGTCGGCGGCCAGCACCCGCGCCTGCGGCCTGATCTCCTGTGCCGCGAAGATGCCGCGCACCGGGGCCAGGTGCGGGTCGCGGTTGAGCAGCTCCAGGTAGCGGGTGAGCTGTTCCACCCCGTCGATCTCGCCGCGCCGCTTGATCTCCACGGCCACGGTGGCGCCGCCGTCGTCCCGGCACAGGATGTCCACCGGCCCGATCGCGGTCGGGTACTCGCGGCGGATCAGCGTCCACCCGTCGCCGAGCGTGGTGATGTGCTCGGCCAGCAGCTCCTGCAGGTGGGCCTCGACGCCGTCCTTCTGCAGCCCCGGGTCGAGCCCCAGCTCGTGGCTGGAGTCGTGCAGGATCTCCTCGATGGTGAGGATGAGCCGCTCGCCGGACTTGCCGTGGGTGACGGTCCACCGGGCGATCGCGCCGTTGTCCTCGTACGGCTCCTCGCGGAGCGTACAGGGCGGATTCATCCAGTTGAGGGGCTTGTAGGCGCGATCGTCGGCGTGGATGCTCACGCTCCCGTCGGCCTTGATGAGCACCAGCCGGGGCGCCATCGGCAGATGGGCGGTGAGCTTGCCGACGTAATCGACACTGCAACGAGCGATGACCAGACGCACGCGGCCTAACCTTAGTGACTCCGATGACAGGGTTGCGTCCTATGAGCGACATCGAGATTCGCGGGGCCGTGGCGTCCGACGACCGCGCCCTGGCCGAACTGGACCGCCGCACCTGGTCCCCGGCGCACGCGGTGATGCCCCAACCCGCTCCCGGCACGCCGTTCTTCGACGCGGCCCATCCCGCGGACGACGTGCTCGTGGCCGAACGCGCGGGCAGGGTCGTCGGCTATGTCCGCCTGGTGCGCGCCTACAGGGATCTGGCCTCGGCCGAACACGTGCGGCAGATCCAGGGCCTGGCCGTGGACCCGGACGAACGGCGCCGTGGCGTGGCCAGGGCACTGGTCGACGCCGCCTGCGCCCGGGCGGCACAGGAGGGCGCGAGGCGCGTCACGTTGCGCGTGCTGGCCGGCAACGGCGCGGCGCGGCGGCTGTACGAGGCGGCGGGTTTCGCCGTCGAAGGCGTGCTGCCGGGCGAGTTCTTCCTGGACGGCCGCTACGTCGACGACGTCCTGATGGGCCGGTCGCTGCCGTGAGGCCCGGGCAGGGTGACGCGCGCCACTCCCCGGACGTGGCGGCCCGAACCCGCAGGCAGGGGACGGGCTTACCGGTGCTCTTGACCGAAGCGGGCGTCCTGTCAAGCCTGGAATTCTCGGACGGGCCTGTTTAGCGTCACGGGGTGTGGGTGCTCATCACACGCGGTGAAAGGAACCCCGTCCATGTCTCTTGACGTGTCCCCCGAGCTTCTCGAGACCGCGCGGCGCGGCGAGGTCGACGACAAGGCGTTCGTCGACTGCGTGCGCACGTCCCTCCCCTACGCCTGGGAAATGATCAGCGGGCTGGTGGCCCGGTTGCAGGTGGACGGCGGGGACTTCGCCGACAACCAGACCCCGCCGCCCGACGAGAAGGCCCGCGGCCAGCTGCTGCGCGTGCTGGCCAGCGACGCCATGCGCGGGGCGCTCGAACGGTACTTCGGCGTCAAGCTGGCCTTCCAGAACTGCCACCGGGTCGCGGTCTTCCCCACGGACGAGTCGGTGGCCTACCGCCGTTTCGTCACGGCCCGTGAGCAGATCCTCAACCAGTCCCCGGAACTGCGCGACTGCTGACCGGCGCGCCACAGGGCCCGGCCCGTCCCACGGACGGGCCGGGCCCTCGTCATGCGGGCGGTCGCCTCGCGCACGGGTGGGCGGCTGTCACGTGGGCGGGGCGGGCTCACACCGACAGGGCGGCGCGGGCCTTGGGGAGGACGTCGGTTCCCAGCCGCGCGATGTTCGCCAGGGTGGCCTCCCGGGAACCGGCCGCCTCCACCAGCAGGATGAGATGCCGGATACCGGTGCGTTCCACCGTCGTGACGAGCGCCTCCACGCAGTCGTCGGGGGAGCCGACCGGATGCAGATCGCACAGGTGACGCGTGTAGGCCGGCGCGTCACGCTCGGGGCGGGGCCGGTCGTCCACGGGCACGTACCCCTCCAACCCGGGGCCGAGCCAGCGCGGCATCTCCCGCAGCAGCGTGTCCACCGCGTCCGCGCGGGTGTCGGCCACCTGGGCGAGGTGCGTGGAGACGTGCGGGGCGTCGGCGTCGCCATGACGGGCCACGGCGGCGGCCTTCTCCTCGTCACCGACGTGCATCCCCAGCAGCATGGGCAGCCCGCGGGCGGCGGCCATGGACTCGGTGGCCGGTGACGTGCAGGCCACCGCCACCGGGGGCGGCTCAGGCGCGCGCGGCACCACCGGCACCTCACGGAACCGGAAGTGCTCGCCCTCCCACGCCACACGCTCGGAACGCAGCCAGGCCAGCAGCAGGTCGAGCGCCTCGGCGAACCCCTCCTCGTAACGCGGCAGGCCCGTGCCGAACACCTCCAGGTCGCGCCAGGGGCCGCCGCGTCCCACGCCCAGACGGAACCGTCCTCCCGACACCAGCGACAGCAGCGCCGCCTGCTCGGCCAACGCCACCGGATGCTGGGTGGACAGCACGCTCACGGCCGTGCCCACGTGCACGCGCGACGTCAGCCCCAGCAGATGCCCCGCCAGGGTCACCGCCGACGGCACGACGCCGTAGGACATGAAGTGGTGCTCGGCCAGCCACACGTCGTCGAAACCGGCGCGTTCGGCGGCGACGGCGGCCTCGACCGTACGGGCGAGGGCCGCCGCGTCGTCCTGGCCGGGATAGCGGGCGGCGAGCAGGAACACGCCGAAGCGCACGCGCGGGTCGCACCCCGGCGTGGCGCGGCGGGACGGTTCTGGGAGACTTCGGGCCATGACTGGTGGTTCGTTCGGCAAGGTCGGGGTCGTGGGGCTGGGCACCATGGGCGCGGGCATCGCGGAGGTCCTGGCCCGTGGCGGTCTGGCGGTCGTCGGGATCGAGGTGGGCCCGGAGGCCCTGGAACGGGGACGCGGACATCTTGAGTCCTCCACCGGGCGCGCCGTCAAGCGGGGCCGCCTCACCGAGGAGGCGCGGCGCGAGATCCTCGGGCGCGTCGCGCTGTCCACCGAGTTCGCCGACCTGGGCGACTGCGACCTGGTCATCGAGGCCGTGCCGGAACGGCTGGACCTCAAGCGCCGCGTGTTCGCCGAGCTGGACCGGGTGTGCCGGGACGACGCGGTGCTGGCCACCAACACCTCCTCGCTGTCGGTCACCGAGATCGCGGCGGCCACCGCGCGTCCCGCCCAGGTCGTCGGGGTGCACTTCTTCAACCCGGCGCCGGTGATGAAGCTCGTGGAGGTCATCCGCACCGTGCTCACCGACCCGGCGGCGGTGACGCGCGTGGCCGAGCTGGTGTCCGGGCTCGGCAAGACGCCGGTGACGATCGGCGACCGCGCCGGGTTCGTCGCCAACCGGCTGCTGTTCGGCTACCTCAACCAGGCCACGTCCATGCTGGAGAACGGGCACGCCACACGCGACGACATCGACACCGCGATGACCGAGGGCGCCGGGCTGCCGATGGGCCCGTTCACTCTCATGGACCTCATCGGCCTCGACACCTGCCTGGAGGTGCTGGAGGCCGTCCACGCCGAGTCCCGCGACCGGCGGCACGCCCCCTCACCGCTGCTGCGCGAGCTGGTCACCGCCGGGCTGCTGGGCCGCAAGACCGGTCGCGGCTTCTACGACCACGGCGCCGCGCCCGCCTCCGGTGGGGAGCCGTCCGAGGCGACGCCGCCGGTGGTGGGCGTCGCGGGCACCGATCCGTCCGCCCTCGCCGTCGCCGCCGCGTGCGCGCGTGCGGGCGGCCGGGTGCGCGTGACGGCCGACGGTGAGAGCGGCGTGCGCGCGCTGCTGGACGGCGCCGACGCGCTCGCGCGGGTCGAGACCGGCGCCCCGGCGTCGTTCGCCGACTGCGACCTGATCGTCGCCGACGCCTCCGCGCCGCTCGCCGCCCTCGGCGAGGCCGCCGGACCGGACGCCGTGCTGGCCGTCGCGTCCGCCACCGGGCCCGTCGTCGAGCACGCCACCGCCACCGGACGCCCCGGCGACACGGTCGGCCTGCACCTGCCCGAGCCCGGCGGCACGCTGGTGGAGATCGCCACGACCGTGCTGACCGCGCCCGGCGCGGCCGACCGCGCCGCCGCCCTGGTCGCCGCGCTCGGCCTGACCGCGGTGCGGTGCCGCGACCGGGCCGGGTTCATCGTGGACGCCCTGCGCTTCCCCTACCTCAACGACGCCGCCGCCATGCTCGCGGCGGGCTACGCCGACGCCGACTCCATCGACGCCGCGATGACCCTCGGCTGCGGCTACCCCGCGGGCCCGATCGCCGACCTCGACCGGCTCGGCCTCGACCGCGCCGTGACGGTGCTGCGCGCCCTGTACGCCGAGACCCGCGAGGCCGCGCTGGCGCCGTCCCCGCTGCTGGAGGAGCACGTCAGGGCGGGACGACGGACCCTGCGGTGATCCCCCCTCACCGGCCGAACCCGCCCATATCCTGGACGCCATGAGCCCCCGGAAGAACCGCCGTGCCACCCCCGGACGCCCCCAGGGCAGGGGCGGCGGCGACGGTCCCTTCCTGGGCCTCGGCCGCCACGTCGAGGAGTCCGGCGACGGCGAGTGGATCGTGCAGGCCGTCGCCGGGGCCAACGCCGTCAAGGCGTACCGCTGCCCCGGCTGCGACCAGCTCATCCAGCCCGGCGTGCCGCACCTGGTCGCCTGGCCCGCCGACGAACGCGGCGGCGCCGACGACCGGCGGCACTGGCACCGGCCGTGCTGGCAGGCCCGGGATCGGCGCGGCCCCCGCCTGCACCGCGGCCGGGGCGCCCCCCGGTACTGACGCCGCCGAGCCGCCCGAAGCGGCATTAGTTCACACACGGGCGGCCGGTGGCGGCCACATCCACCCACTCCCCGCCGTCCCGGGGTGACGATTGCCTGGCCGCCGTGTTGACGGCGCGCGGCCGCGGAGTCGAGGACGGGGAGGGGCGTCGCCATGTCCGTGCAGCTCTACGCCCGGGACGTCGGCATCGGGACACCGCTGGTGCTGCTGCACGCGTTCCCGCTGTCCTCGGCGATGTGGCTGGACCAGCGCGCGGGACTGGCCGCCCGGTGCCGGGTGATCACCCCCGACCTGCGCGGCTTCGGCGGCTCGCCGCTCGGCGCCGGCGAGCCGTCCGTCGACGCGATGGCCGACGACGTGGCGGCCACGCTGCGCGGCCTCGGCGTCACGCGGGCCGTCGTCGGCGGGGCGTCCATGGGCGGGTACGTGGCGATGGCGCTGTGCCGCCGCCGTCCCGACCTGGTGCGGGGACTGGTGCTGGCGGGCACCCGCGCCTCCGCCGACTCCGACGCCGCCCGCGAGCGGCGGCTGCGGCAGGCCGAGCGGCTCGACCGCGACGGCACCGTCCAGGTCCTGCTGGACGAGGTGCTGCCGCACCTGGTCGGCCCCACCACCCTGCGGCAGCGGCCGCTGGTCTACGGGCGGGTGCGCGGCCTGGTGCAGTCGGCGCCGCCGCACGCCGCCGCCTGGGCCCAGCGCGCCATGGCCGCCCGCGGGCCCGCCTTCGGCACGCTGCGGGAGCTGGGCGTCCCGGCGCTGGTCATGGTCGGCGCCGAGGACGCCCTGACCACCGAGGACGAGGCGCGCGCCATGGCGGACGCCCTGCCCGACGCCGAGCTGCTGGTCGTCCCGAAGGCCGGGCACCTGTGCGCCGTCGAGCAGCCCGAGCCGTTCAACCAGGCCGTCGCCGAGTTCACCGCCGCCCTGGCCCGCACCGCCCGCTGAGGCGCCGCCGGAGCCCGCCGAGGACCCGTCGAGGCCCCGTCAAAGACCCGTCAGAGGCTCTCCTGGCGCGGGAGGATGACCTCCCGGATGATCAGCGCGACCGCCGCGGCCGTCGGGATGGCGAGCAGGGCGCCGACGAACCCCAGCAGCGCGCCGCCGATCAGCGCGGCGATGATGGTCACCGCGGGCGGCACGTCCACCGCCCGCTTCATGATCCGCGGATGGATCAGGTAGTTCTCGACCTGCTGGTAGATCACGAAGAACACCACGCAGGCGATGCCGGTGCCGAGGCCGTCGAAGAACGCCACCACGCTCACCAGCACCGCGCCGATCGTCGCCCCCACCAGCGGGATCAGCGCGGTGAACGCCACCGTGATGGCCAGCGGCAGCGCGAACGGCACCCCGACGATGCTGAGGAAGATGTACGCCGCGGTGCCGGCGATCAGCGCCACCATGACGGTGCCCGCCACGTAGCCGCCGATCCGGCCCAGGATCTCGTCGCCCAGCAGCGCCACCCGGGCGCGGCGCGAGCGCGGCGCCAGCCGGTAGAAGAACGACTTGATCGTCGGCAGCGAGCCCAGGAAGTACAGCGTGAGGATCAGCACCGTCAGCGTGCTGAACGCCCCGCTGACCACGACCCGCCCGGCCCCGACCAGGCCGCCCGCCGCGCCCTGCCCGAAGCTGGGGTTGGTCACGGCCTCCTGCACCTTCTCCAGCAGCTGGTAGCGCCGGTCCCACTCCTGGATCTGCCGGTTGCCCTGGAGCTGGCTGATGTAGGTGGGCAGGTGGTCGATGAACTTGCTGACCTCGTTGGTGACCGGCGGGACGATCGCGAAGCCGACCCCGACGAACACCAGCACCACGCCCAGGAACACCAGGCCGACCGCCGCGCCGCGCGGCATCCGGCCCCGCTGCAGCGACTCCACGGCCGGGTTCAGCCCGACGGCCAGGAACATCGACACGATGATCAGCACCAGCACCTGGCGCACGTTCATGACGGCCTGGACCAGCAGCCACGCCGTCAGCACCCCGAGCGCCCCGGTGAAGCCGAACACGAACGGATGCGCCTGCCCCAGCGGCCGCCCGGGCCGCCCGAACGGCGCCGTCTCGTCCACCCCGGCCTCCTGCTTGCGCACGTCCACGTCCGTCACCGGATCCGGCAGCGCCACGTCGCCGCCCGCGCCGCCGCCGGACGACGTCTTGGTCGCGGTGCCGCCGTTCGAGGCGCTGGACGCCGTCTGTGTGGGCGCGTCGGTCTTGGTGGACGTGGCGTCGGCCGCGCCGGCCGGGCCGTTGGACGCCGCTCCGGGCCCCGCGCCGGAAGGGGTGCGGCCGGGCGCGGTGGGGCGGGGCGAGGGGAGCGGCGGTTGCGCGCTCGGGTCGCCCGGATCCGCGGGGGGCGCCGGCCGGTCGTCGTGTGGCGTCTGGTCGGGCACGCCGCTCTCCTTCTGCTCAGTCCAACCGATACGCGCGGGACGTGGGCGCTCGCGCGGGGCGGGCCTGCGCGAACATCCGCTCACACGACGAAAAGCCTAGAGGCAGTCCGGCGCCTCCAGGCTTTTCGCGGGTCGCGGGCTCGGGCCCGTGTCACAGGTCAGGGACGGGCGGTCACTCCTGCCACCAGTCCTCGTCCTCCTCGTCGGACTTCTTGGCCTGGCCCTTGGCGGGCTGCTGCTTGGCCTGCGCCTGCTGGCCCTGGGACGAGGCGGGCTTGGCGGGCTCGGAGGCCGACAGCTCCGGCTTGGGGGCCGGGGCGGAGATCTCGTCCACGCCGCCCATCGCCGGGGCGACGCCGCCGATGAGCTGGCGCAGCTGGTTGAGGTGGCTGGTGATGCTGTCGCGCTGACGGGTCAGCTCGTCCACCTGGCGCTGGGCCGCGGTGCGGATGCGGTCGGCCTCGGCCTTGGTCTCGGCGAGCAGCTGCTCGGCCTGCGCCTTGGCCTCGGCGATGACCTGGTCGGAGTTCTTGCGGGCGTTGGCCATGAGCTGCTTGGCGTGCGAGTCGGCCTCGCGCCGGGTCTGCTCGGCCTGCTGGGTGGCCTTGGCGGCGCGCTGCTCGGCGGAGGCGGCGCGCTGCTCGGCCTCGGCGACCAGCTTCTGGGTGGCGGCCTGGGCGGCGGCGTGCCGCTCGGCGTCCTGCCGGTCGGCCTCCTCGCGCCGGGCGGCGAGCTGGATCTCGAACTCGGCCTCGGCCTGGGCGCGCTGGGCCTCGCTCTCCTCCAGGATCCGCTGGGCCTGGGCGCGCATCTCGTCGGCCTGCCGCTTGGCGGTGGTGAGGATCTCGTCGCGCTCGCGCTTGGTGGAGGCCCGCAGCTGAGCCACCTCGCGCTCGGTGGTGGTGCGCAGCTTGGCGATCTCGCGCTCGGCGGCGGCGCGCTTCTCGGCGACCTCGTGGTCGGCGGTGGCGCGCAGCTTGGCGACCTCGCGCTCGGTGGTGGAGGTCAGCTCGTCGGCCTCGCGGCGGGCCGCGGTGCGCACCTCCTCGGCCTCGCGCTCGGCGGCGCCCCGCATGTCGTCGCACTCGCGCTGGGCGGTGGCGCGCAGCTCGGCCGCGTCGTTCTCGGCGGTGGCGCGCAGCTCGGCGGCGTCCACCTTGGCCGCGGCCTTGATCTCGTTGGCCTCGGACCGGGCGGCCTGCACCAGCTCGGTGGCCTGCTCCTCGGCGAGCCGCAGCAGCTGCTCGATCCGGGCGCCGAGGCCGGAGTAGGTCGGACGCTCCTGTTCCTGCAGCTGACGATGCGCGTCCGACAACTCCCGCTGCAGCGCCTGCGTCTGCTCGCGGGCCTGGCGGACCTCGTTGTCGAGCGCCTTGATGTGCTCGTCGACCTGGTGCCGGTCGTAGCCGCGAAGCACCACGTCGAACTCGCGCGGGGGCGTGTCTTCGAAAAAGTTGCTGAGCTGGGCGTCGATGTCGGACTGCATAGGGCTCAATCCTGATGTGACGGGGCTACGTGGGGTTCCGGGACCGGTTGATCGCCTGGCTGAACGGGCACGCGGGCCCCAGACCTCTTCCGGCGAAAGAAGCGTACTCCCGCCACTGCCGTGTTGGGGGCTCATCTTAACGCGCTGCGTAGTTTGTCGTTTTTGTCGCTCCGCCCCGCGGTGCCCCGGATACGTGGGCGTCTACTCCCCAAACACACCAAACGTGGTCGAATCGTCACAGAATCGAGCTCGGCGTCCCTTATTCCGGCCGGGTGATATCAAACACATCACGATCTGGGGGTTCGGCCGAACATCACCGCCGGCCGCCGCGTCTCAGGTGCGGCGCCGCACTTGCGCGCGTCCCGGCGCGCGGTCGCGTGCGCCTCGTCGTCCCGCCGCCTCGCCCGCGTCCGTCGCGATCCGCGGGTGCGTACGGACGCGGGCGGCCGATGTCTACAGCACTTCTTCAGGATGTCTTCAGGACGTCCTCAGGACTTCTTCTGGACGAGCTCGGTGAGCACCCCGTGGCAGTCCTTGGGGTGCAGGAAGTTGATGCGCGAGCCCATCGAGCCGCGCCGCGGGGCCTCGTACAGCACGCGCACGCCCTTGCCCGCGATGCCGTCCGCCTCGTCCTGGACGTCTCCGTCGGTGCCGAAGGCGATGTGGTGCACGCCCTCGCCGTTCTTGGCCAGCCATTTGGCGACCGGCGAGTCGTCCCGGATCGGCTCGATGAGCTGCAGGTAGCTGGCCGCGCCGTCCCCCGTTTCGTTGATCTTGAGCATGGCCTCGCGGACGCCCTGCTCCTCGTTCACCTCGAAGTGGACGTCGGTGAATCCGTAGGTGGACCGGTAGAACTCCACCGTCGCGTCCAGGTCGTGACAGGCGATGCCGATGTGGTCGATACGCGTCAGCATGCGCGCCTCTCCTCCGCTCTCCGTCCGGGCTCTCCGTCCGGCGGACGGACGCCTGGGGCCGCCCCCAGGACGAAAGGGTTCCGCTGGGTATGGTGACAAACGTCGCCGCCGACGTCTGTGGAGGCCCCTGTCATGACCGTTTCGTCCGTGATCGTCGCGGGAGCGCGCACCCCCATCGGCCGCCTGATGGGATCGCTCAAGGACTTCAGCGCCGCCGACCTGGGCGCCCTGGCCATCAGGGCCGCACTGGAGCGCTCCGGCATCACCGGCGACCGGGTGCAGTACGTGATCATGGGTCAGGTGCTGCAGGCCGGCGCCGGGCAGATCCCGTCCCGGCAGGCCGCGGTCAAGGCGGGCATCCCGATGAACGTCCCGTCGATCACCATCAACAAGGTGTGCCTGTCCGGGCTGGACGCGATCGCGCTGGCCGACCAGCTCGTCCGGGCCGGCGAGTTCGACATCGTGGTGGCCGGCGGCATGGAGTCGATGACCCAGGCGCCGCACCTGCTGCCCAAGTCGCGCGGCGGCTACAAGTACGGGTCGATCGAGGTCCTGGACCACATGGCCTTCGACGCGCTCACCGACGCCTTCGACCACGTCTCGATGGGCGAGTCGACCGACCGCCACAACGCCCGGCTCGGGATCACCCGCGAGGAGCAGGACGAGTTCGCCGCCCGCTCGCACCAGCGCGCCGCCGACGCGATCAAGAACGGGCTCTTCGACGCCGAGATCGTCCCCGTGGAGATCCCGCAGCGCAAGGGCGACCCGGTGGTGTTCTCCGCTGACGAGGGCGTGCGCGGCGACACCACCGCCGAGACCCTGGCCCGGCTGCGCCCGGCGTTCGCCAAGGACGGCACCATCACCGCCGGGTCGTCGTCGCAGATCTCCGACGGCGCCTGCGCGGTCGTGGTGATGTCCAGGGCCAAGGCCGAGGAGCTGGGCCTGCCGTGGCTGGCCGAGATCGGCGCGCACGGCAACGTCGCCGGGCCGGACAACTCGCTGCAGTCCCAGCCCGCCAACGCGATCAAGCACGCGCTCGGCAAGGAGGGGCTGGACGTCGCCGACCTGGACCTCGTCGAGATCAACGAGGCGTTCGCGGCGGTCGCCGTGCAGTCCATGCGCGACCTGGGCGTCGGCCCCGAGAAGGTCAACGTCAACGGCGGCGCCATCGCGCTGGGCCACCCCGTCGGCATGTCGGGCGCCCGCATCGCGCTGCACCTGGCCCACGAGCTGAAGCGGCGCGGCGGGGGCGTCGGCGCCGCGGGCCTGTGCGGCGGCGGCGGACAGGGCGACGCGCTCGTCCTGCGCGTGCCCGCCTCCTGACGCCCGCCTCCTGACGCCCGTTCCCGGCCACCTCAGGCGGGGAACGGCCCGCGCCGCCGGAACCGGCGGCGCGGGCCGGAGCGCGTCACTGCGCGGCGGCCTGGACGTTGACGGTCCTGAAGCCCAGCGCGCGCAGCATGTTCTCCAGCATGAGCTTGGCGTTCTGGTCGGCGCGCTCGCGCAGCCCGCTCTGCGCCGCGGCCTCCTGGATCTTCTGACTGGCCAGCACGTACAGCTGCTGCTGGTCGTTGGGGTTGCCGCTGAAGAAGTCGCCGAACCGGTTGATCAGCCCGCGTTCGGTGGCGAACACGTGGCTGCGCTTGGGATCGAGGGCGGCGGTGTCGAGCTGGGCGCGCGGCAGCCGCACGGTGGCGGCCGTCCGGTCGGCGTTGACGGTGATCGCGCCCGAGCCGAGACGGGAGAAGTCGACGTAGGCGTCCACCGACCCCTGCCCGACGAACAGCGTGCGGGACCCGCGCACCGAGCTGGGCAGGAACTTGGCGTCCTTCTCCAGGTCCACGATGACCTGGAAGTTTCCGCTGGCGGCCTCGTAGCGGGACAGGTCGCGGATGGACTGCAGCAGCACCGGGCCGCTGCGGTCCTTGGTCTCCTCTTCGAACGGGTTGAGGGAGTCCGGCAGCAGGCGCAGCGCCTGCTGGGCGACCAGCACGACCGCCACGGTCGCCACTATGAGCAGCACGGACGCGCCGATACCGCGCCGGGACGCGCGCCGGGGGGCGGCGGCCGGTCGCGACTCGGGGGCGTCCTTGGTGTTCGAGGGGGGCTCCGAGCGTGCCATGCACAGGACATTCCCGGCGTGCCCCCATGGTCACCTCACTTCGGCGCGGTATCGCGCCACGGCCCGCCCGGACGGCTGTGACCAGGACCATAGCCGTGGCCGAAACCCCGCGGCGGGGCCGGGACGTTGGCCGGACGTGGACATCGTGCGTGCTCTCCGTGTCGTCTCGATCGCCGAGGCGACCTCGTTCCTGGTGCTGCTGCTGATCGCCATGCCCTTCAAGTACATGGGCGACATGCCGCAGGGCGTGTCCGTGGTCGGCCCCATCCACGGGGTGCTGTTCCTGGCCTACGTCGGCCTGGTCTTCGTGGCGCGCGAGCAGCTCGGCTGGGACCTCAGGCGCACGGTCCTCGCGCTGGTCGCCGCGGTCCTTCCGGTCGCCCCGTTCCTGGTCGAGCGGTACTGGATCCGGCCCACCGGCGAGGGCGCGCCGGTGAAGGAGGCCGCCTGAGCGTCCACCGGCTTCCGCGTGACCACGACGGGGCTCGGGGGCTCGACGTGGTCACGCGGGGGAACTCCGGCTAACGGGGACCGCTGTACGGGCGGGTCACCACACCGGGACGCGTCATGGTCCCCCTGGGGTGGACCACGGCCCGGCGCGACGGCCGCGTCAGGGACGGTCGTGTCAGGGACGGTCGCATGAGGCCGGGGCGTGTCACGGACGGCCGGAAGTGCCCGGGGCCGAGCGCGCAGTGCCGGTAGTCGGTGTAGTGGTGGCGCAGCCAGGCGCGGCGCGTCTCCTCGCGCCAGCTGCGGAAGCGCCGCGCGGCCGTCCGGTCGGAGATGGCCGGCGGCTCACGTCCCAGCAGCCAGGCGTCCACCAGCGCGCGGTACTCGGCGGCCGCGGGGTCGAGGGACGCCGCGCACGCCCGGGCGTCCACCAGGGCGTCCTGGATCTGCCGTACCGCGCGCGTCTCGAATCCGGGGGACAGGTCCGTCAGGTGGACGACGGCCACGCCGTCCGTGACACGCGCGGGCTCCCGTTCGGGCCGCTGCTCGACGCGGTTGAACGCGAACGGGGTGCCCGCCAGCCGGGCCGCCAGCGGGGTCGTCGCGTTGGACAGGGCGGGCAGGGCACTGCGCAACGCCGGGTGGACGCAGACGGTGAGGGGCCATTCCCGGCAGGCGAGCGCGACGGGCGCGGGAGCCGCCGCCTGCCCGTGGGAGGAACGCAGCCCGGCGGTGCCCACCAGGGTCAGCGCCAGCGCGGCGGCCACCGGCACCGCCACCACGACGCGCCGGGTGGCCCACCCCACGTACGCCAGCACCAGCGCCGCGATCAGCCCCAGCGACCACAGCGTCTGGTCGGCCAGCACACGCGTGCGCAGGCCCGTGAACAACGGCACCTGGGGGAGCGCGGCGGGCGGCAGGAGGCTCCACCACGACGATCCGGGGGCGCGCGACACGGCCCACAGGCACGTCACCACGGCCACGGTCACGGCTGTGGGGGGACGGGGGAACAAGCGTCCGGCCAGGTAGCCCAGCACCACGTGCAGGACGAGCGCCGCCGCCCCCGCCACCGCCCCGAGGGGATGGGGACGGCCCGCCTCGCCACGGAGCAGCGTCTCCACCACGATGACGACGGTCACCGTCCCGTACGCCGTCAGCGCCGCCGCCGCCAGCAGCAACAGGTCGTGCAACGCGCCGGTGGCCGGGGACCGGGTCGTGAGGTCGCGCAGGAAGTCGAGCCTGCGTTCCCGCAGGGCCGCCCACGCCGCCAGCGCCGCCGCCGCCGGGCCCAGGACACGGACCGTGTTGACCAGGGCCACCACGGAGTTGTCCCAGTAGCCGACGTTGGGGCCGAGGCTCAGCCACGCGGTGACCGTCCCGATGCCGGTGAGCACCGGTACGGCCAGCAGCAGCGCCGTACGGCGGGCGTCCAGGCGAAGCACCCGTCCCAGCTCGGACACGCGGCCGAGCTCAGACACCGGCGCCCGTCCTCAGGGGCAGCCGTGGCACGCGGTCGCGCAGCACCTCCGGCCAGGACGCCCGGGAGGCGTCTACCGGTGCCGGCGCCTCGCCCACGCCGGCGCCGGGGACCGGACGGTGCGAACGCGTCGGCAGATCCGTGATCCGCCCTCGCGACAGGGCGAGAAGCCGGTCGCACCACCCGGTGAGCAGTTGCGGGGCGGGGGCGGTGATGACGACCGTGGGCGCCAGCGAGTGCAGCAGCGGCATGAGCTCCGCAAGGTCGGCGAGATCCGCCAGTTCCGCCGGGTCGCCGTAAGGGGCGTCGGCGTCCGTGCCCGCGCGTGCGTGCGCCCCGCCGCCCCGCCGGGAGGACGAGCCCCGTGCCGGCACGCCGCGCCGCGCGGACGCGACGCCCAGCGGGTCGTCCAGCAGCACCAGTTCCGGCTCGTGCACGCAGGTCGCCGCCAGCCCCGCGCGCAGCCGCACGTCGGGCGGAAGCAGCGCCAGTTCGGTGGCCGCGGTGTCGGCGATGTCGAAACGCCGCAGCGCCGGCCGTACGGCCGTGCCGCGCATCCCTTTGTAATACGCGGCATAGGCGACGAACTCCGCGGCGGTCAGATTATCCGCCCAGCGGAATCGGCCGGGAAGATAACCGATCCGCGCTCGGGCCGCACGCAGATCCGCGCAATTCCCGGTGTCGCGGCCGAGAATCCGCAGCGCCCCGGCCTGCGGTCTGCGCAGTGTCGCGAACGTGGCCAGCAGAGTGGATTTACCGGTACCCGGCGGTCCGGCCAGCCCGGTCACGCCCCCGGCGATGCCGAAGGCCGCCGGGCGCAGGAGCCACCGCCCCCCGCGGCGGACTCCCATCCCTCGGGCCACGATCGCGGAATGCTCCGCGATCAAACTCTTACCCCCCGTTGTCGCGTCGTGCCGTTCCTGCGGGACGATCCCCGCGGGCGGACGGTGCGGCCGGAAAACGCGGGGACGAGCCCCCGCGGCGCGACGCCGGTCGGCGTCTCCTCCGATGCCGCGGCCGCGCCCGCTCCGAACCCCTCACGGGGGCGGGCGGCGCGCCTCTTTGCCGTCGCGCCATGCATCGACATCGTGACTATAACCACGCTTGGCGATAGCTGTCAGCCGTCTTTTTGCTGCCGCGCGGAACGGCCTGGATTCTTTGCTCTGCGTACCAAGAGCAGACTTCGGAGAATGTTCCGCTCTGTCCGGGCCGGGCGCGGCGCGCGCCGCCCGGACGGCCGCCGAAATGTCGGAAAACGCGCCGGGCTGATCGCCCGCCGGCCGCCCGTCCGATCGATATGGCGTGAATTCCCGGCAGAAGCCGGGCCGGCCGGGACCCGCCGCGGGCGCCGGGCCGCCGCGCCGGGCGGTCCGCTGGGAGCGGACGGGCGTACGGACCGGGGCCCCGATGGGGCAGGATGGACCCATGCCTTCTCGGGACTTTTCGTTGCACGGGGCCATCGATCTGGGTGCCCGTCAGGCGGCCGTGAAGCGGCAGCAGGAGCGTCAGGCGGCCGCGGAGGCCGCGGGCGGCGATGCCGGCGGCGCGAACGGCGCCGCGGGCGGCCCGTACGTCGTGGACGTCACCGACCAGACCTTCAACGCCGAGGTGGTCGACCGGTCGCGCACCGTTCCGGTGCTGGTCGACTTCTGGGCCGAGTGGTGCGGACCGTGCAAGCAGCTCGGCCCCATCCTGGAGAAGCTGGCGAACGAGGCGGCCGGCCAGTGGGTGCTGGCCAAGGTCGACATCGACGCCAACCCGCAGCTGGCCGCGTACATGCAGCAGATGGGCGTGCGCGGCATCCCGTTCGTGGCCGTGGTGGTCGCGGGCCAGCTGCTGCCGTTCCTGAACGGCGCCGCGCCCGAGCCGCAGGTGCGCCAGGCCCTCGACCAGCTGTTCGACGCCCTGCGCAAGGAGGGCATCCTGCCGGAGGCCCCCGAGGGCGCCGAGGCCGGTGCGGGTGCGCCGGGCGTGTCCGCCGCCGACCAGGTGTACGGCGAGGCGGAGGAGGCGCTGCAGAGGGGCGACCTGGACGGCGCCAAGGCGGCGTTCCAGCGGATCCTCGACCGCAACCCGCGCGACGAGGGCGCCAAGCGCGGCATGACCCTGGTGGAGCTGAGCCTGCGCGTGCGCGGGGTCGACGCCCAGGACGCGCTGCGGGACGCCGAGGCCAAGCCCGACGACGTCCGGGCGCAGCTGCTGGCCGCCGACGTGGAGATGGTCTCGGGCCAGATCGACGCCGCCTTCGACCGCCTGCTGGGCGCGGTCCGGCGCACCGCCGGCGACGACCGCGACGCCGTCCGCAAGCACCTGGTGGAGCTGTTCGACCTGCTCTCGCCGGACGACCCCAGGGTCGGCAAGGCGCGTCGCAGCCTGCAGTCCGCCCTGTTCTGACGGTCCCGGCCGTTTCCGGCGCCCGCCGGGCGGTCCGGAGGCGGACCGGCTCCGGCGGTCCGGCCGGTCGGGTGCCGAAACGGCGTGCGGGCGCCGGGCGGCTGGCCCGTGAACAGTGCCCGAAATGGGCATGATGTCGGTATGGCCGCGCGTGTGGTCACCCTCTCCGCCACGTTCGGCGCCGGAGGCGCCGCCATCGGCCACGCCGTCGCCGGGCGCCTGGGGCTGCCGTTCGTCGACCGCGCCGTGCCCGTCGCCGTCGCCGCCGAGATCGGCTGCTCGCTGGAGGAGGCGCTGGCGCACGACGACCGCGCCGAGAGCGGCATCGGCCGGCTCCTGGTGGACGCCGCGCGCCTGCCCGGCGTGTCGCTCGGCGGCATGGACGTCTCCCTGCCCGAGCGCGGGGCGATCCCGGAAGAGGAGTTCGTCACACGCACCGAGGAGGCCATCCGGCGCGTCGCGCACGAGGGGGGCGGCGTGGTGCTGGGCCGCGCCGGGGCCCTGGTGCTCGCCCACCACCCGCGGGCTCTGCACGTGCGCCTGGACGGCTCGCGCCAGCGCAGGCTGGCCAGGGCCAGGGCGCGGTGGCGAGAACGCGGCGGGCGGGCCGGGGGCGAACGCGCGGAACAGAGCACGATGACTGTGCCCTCCGAACGCGATGTTGAGCGTATCCTCGAAGGCGATGACCGCGCCCGGGCGGCCTACGTGAAGCATTTCTACGGGGCCGACCCCGCCGATCCGCGGCTCTACCACCTCCTGATCGACAGCACCCGCATCCCCGAGCCCACCGTCGTCGAGCTCGTCGTGACCGCGGCCCTGGCGTTCTGAGGCGGCGGGTCCGCGGCGCCGCGAGGCCGGGCGACGGAACCGCCCATACCGTTCTGACATGGGACGATGGGGCGGACGAAGAGGGACCCCACAGCAGAGGGAGCAGTCGTGGCCAGCGTGCCCAGCGTGTCGTACTCCATCACCGTCCGGCTGGAGGTGCCGGCCGGCGGCAAGGCCGTCAGCCAGATCACGCACGTGGTCGAGAACGCCGGCGGCATCGTGACCGCCCTCGACGTCAACACCGCCGGGCACGAGACGCTGCGCATCGACGTCACCATCGCCACCCGCGACACCGAGCACGCCGAGGCGATCGTCGGCGCCCTGGAGCAGCTCGACGACATCTCCGTCCACAAGGTCAGCGACCGCACGTTCCTCATGCACCTGGGCGGCAAGATCGAGATGCAGTCCAAGGTGCCGCTGCGCACCCGCGACGAGCTGTCCATGGCCTACACGCCGGGCGTGGCGCGGGTGTCGCTGGCCATCGCCCGCAACCCCGAGGACGTGCGCCGGCTGACGATCAAACGCAACAGCGTGGCCGTGGTGACCGACGGGTCGGCCGTGCTGGGCCTGGGCAACATCGGCCCGGAGGCGGCGCTGCCGGTCATGGAGGGCAAGGCCGCGCTGTTCAAGCGGTTCGCCGGGATCGACGCCTGGCCGATCTGCCTGGACACCCAGGACACCGACGAGATCGTCCGCACCGTGCAGATCCTGGCCCCCGCGTTCGGCGGCATCAACCTGGAGGACATCTCCGCGCCGCGCTGCTTCGAGGTGGAGGCCCGGCTGCGCGAGCTGCTGGACATCCCCGTCTTCCACGACGACCAGCACGGCACCGCGATCTGCGTGCTGGCCGCGCTGACCAACGCGCTGCGCGTGGTCGGCAAGGAGCTGGGCGCGGTGCGCATCGCGATGGCGGGCGCGGGCGCGGCGGGCACCGCGATCCTGCGGCTGCTGCTGAACGCGGGCGCCAAGAACGTGGTGGTGTGCGACTACCGCGGCGCGGTGCACACCGGCCGCGACGACCTGGACGAGTCGCTGCGCTGGATCGCCGAGCACACCAACGACGAGGGCTACGCCGGCGACCTGCGCGGCGCGGTCAAGGGCGCCGACGTGTTCATCGGGGTGTCCGCGCCGGGCATCCTGACCGGCGCCGACATCGCCGCCATGAACGACGACGCGATCGTGTTCGCGCTGGCCAACCCCGAGCCCGAGGTGTCCCCCGACGAGGCGCGCGAGCACGCCGCCGTGGTCGCCACCGGGCGCAGCGACTACCCCAACCAGATCAACAACGTGCTGGCCTTCCCGGGCGTGTTCCGCGGCCTGCTGGACGCCCAGGCCGACGGCGTCACCCAGGACATGCTGCTGGCGGCCGCCAAGGCGCTGGCCGAGGTCGTCACCGACGAGGAGCTCGGCCCCAACTACATCGTGCCGAGCGTGTTCCACCCGGAGGTCAGCGGCCGCGTCGCGGGCGCCGTCCGGGAGGCCGCCGGCGGCCGCCCCCGCACCGAGGCGTGAGGGCCGCCGCCCGAGCGTCCGGACGGGGTTCCGGACAGGGCTCGGGACGGGGTTCCGGACGGGTCACTCGCCGCCGGTCTTCTTGGCGAAGATCTGCTCGCGGCGCCGCGGCCAGATGCCGCCGTACCAGAAGATGATCGCGCCGGTGAGCATGGCGGCGGTGCCGGTCGCGGCGCGCGCCCACAGCACCGTGGAGTCCGAGCCCGTGCGCGGCAGCTCGTCGCTCGGGCTCGGCGCGGGGGTGCCGCGGCGGCAGTTGGCGGTGATCGTCCGCTCCCGCACCGGCCGGTTGCGCCAGGTGACCTCGACGCGGGTGCGGCGGTCCTCGCGCAGGGTGATCTCGGTGGTGCGGGACGCGCCGGCGCCGAGCCGGCCGGCCGTGGCGGCCGACCCGTCGTTGCGCTCGATGGCGTAGTCCTCGGTGCCCCTGCCGGTGTTGCGGACGGTCACGTCCACGGTGCGGCCGGGGCAGTCCACCGCGCCGATCGTGACGGTCAGCGGCGCGTTGCCGGGCGCGGAGGTGCGCGTGGTGCGCGTCGGGCTCGGCGAGGCGCTGCGGCTCGGCGACGACGTCGTCCGGCTCGGGCTGGGACTGGCCGAGCCGTCGCCGTCACGCCCGGTGCGGGTGCCCGACGGCGTCGGGCTCGCCGAGCCCGAGTCGTCCGGGCTGGGCGATGACGTGGACGCGGCGGGCGACCCCGACCGGGTGATCCCGGTGAAGTCGGTCAGCCAGGGCAGCGCGAGCAGCAACCCGATGACGAAGAATACGGCGGCGATGAGGACCCTCGGCAACTGCATCGCGTTCCTCCCGGCCCGTCGGCTGGTTCCCGGCGCTCGGCGATCCTGAGTAGATCATTCTTAACCCGGCCCCGCGTTCTGCCGATACCCCGGGCGATAGGGATGCGTAACAGGCTAACGGTGCGGGGGGCGTGCCGCCGGGGCTCCGGGCAACGCATGATGGTTGCCATGGAAGACGGCATAAGGGTGGGGCAGCTGCTCGTGGCCACCCCCCAGCTGGACGACCCCAACTTCCGGCGCAGCGTCGTCCTGGTGGTCGAGCACGACATCGAGGGCGGCACGCTCGGCGTCGTCCTCAACCGGCCGACCGAGGTGCCCGTCGACCGGGTGCTGCCGCCGTGGGCGGAACTGGTGACCGGGCCGTCGGTGGTGTTCCAGGGCGGGCCGGTGGCGCTCGACAACGCGCTGGCGCTGGCGCGGCTGCCCGGCGAGGGCGAGCCGCTGGGATGGCGCGCCCTGGACGGCGGGTCGGAGGTGGCCCGGGTGGGCCTGGTGGACCTGGACGCCCCGCCCGGCCTGCTGGCGCCCGAACTGCTCCAGTTGCGCGTGTTCGCCGGGTACTCCGGCTGGTCGGCCGGGCAGCTGCACGCGGAGATCGAGGAGGGCGCGTGGTACGTGGTCCCGGCCGAGGCGGGCGACGTGTTCGCCGGCGACCCCGCCCGGCTGTGGCGCGAGGTGCTCCGCCGTCAGGGCGGTGACCTGGCGTTCGTCTCCACTTTCCCCGACGACCCGACCCTCAACTAAGGTGATGGGGTGAGCGAGGCGACGGGCCGCCGGGCGGCGCGCAGCCGAGCCCGGCCGATCGGCCGCGTCGGTCCGATCGAGCACGATGAGCACAGCACCCCTGCGGACGCGGCTTCGGAGCCGCTGGGCGAGGAGGCCACGTGAGCACGAAGATCCTTCCCGAGAGCGACACCCGGCCGGATCTCTCGCACGGCGACGGCGACCACGAGCGGTTCGCCCACTACGTCAAGAAGGCCAAGATCACCGAGAGCGCGGTGACCGGCACCCCGGTGATCGCGCTGTGCGGCAAGGTCTGGGTGCCGAACCGGGACCCCAAGAAGTATCCGGTGTGCCCGGAGTGCAAGGAGATCTACGAGGGCATGGCCAAGGGCGACGACGGGGACCAGTGAGCGCGGCCCGCGCCGCCCGGGGTGCTGACGGGCGGCGCGGCGCAAGGGCGGGCGTGACGTGATCTCGCGGCCGGCGGGCAGACCGGCCGCGAGATCATGAATTTCTGATTCGGGGGATCGATGAAGCGGCTCGGCAGGGTCTTCTGCTGCTCACTTGTCATTACTCTGTGTGGTGCTTCACTCACGTATGGCGACGCGCGGGTCGTCCGCCGGGCCGCGCCGGCGACGGCCGCCTGCGACGACACGCCCGGCCGGACGCAGGGCCGCACACCGCCGGGCCGTGGCGCGCTGCGCAGCGCGGGCGAACCGGGCCAACCGGGCGAGCCCCCCGTCCGTGACCGCGCCGACCTCGGGCGCGCCCAGGTGCGGGCGATGCTGGACGACTTCCGCCGCACCCTGCGCGCCCGGTTCGGCACCGACGACGAGCGGTTGCTGGAGTCCCGGTGGCGGCGCCGGCCGATCGTCATCCCGGTCCGGTTCCACGTGGTGACCGACGGCAGGAACGGACGCCTGTCGCGGGCCAGGGCCAAGCAGCAGGTCGCCACACTCAACGCCGCCTACGGCGGCAGGTGGGGCGGCGCCGACACCGGCATCAGGTTCCGGCTCAAGAGCTACGAGGTCACCGTGAAACCCGGGTGGTTCGCCGAGCCGCACGCGCACGAACGGGCCATCAAACACCATCTACGCGGCGGCGGGCCCGGCACCCTCAACCTGTTCACCGCCGCCGTCGGCACCGACGTGCTCGGCTTCTCCACCTTCCCCCAGTGGTACCGGGGGGAACCGGGCAACGACGGCGTCGTCGTCGACCACCGCAGCGTGACCAACGGCTCCTTCCAGCACTTCGACCGCGGCTACACCGTCGTGCACGAGGTCGGGCACTGGATCGGGCTGTTCCACACGTTCGAGAACGGCTGCGAGGTCCCCGGCGACGACGTGGGCGACACACCGTACGAGGCGTGGCCCGCCCAGGGCTGCCCGCGGCGGAAGGACACCTGCCCCGAGCCGGGCAGCGACCCTGTGCGCAATTTCATGAACTACGGATGGGACGACTGCATGCGGGAGTTCACCGCTGGTCAGGGACGACGTTTGCGCACGTTGTGGGCCGCGTACCGGGAGCCGCGCCGGACGGGTTCCGCGCGCGGTGGGGCGCGATTTGTCGGTGAGTCTAGGTAGCCTTCGATGACCGTGAGCACTTTCGCCGCTTCCAGCATGCCCCCCGCCTTCCCCGAGCGGGCCGCCTGGGGGACCGCCTCGTCCCTGCGTGCCTGGCAGCAGCAGGCTCTGGAGGCGTACTTCGGCGCGGACGGGGGCACCGGCCCGCGCGACTTCCTCGCCGTCGCCACGCCCGGCGCCGGTAAGACCACCTTCGCGCTGCGGCTGGCCCGCGAGCTGCTCGACCGCCGCGTGGTGGTCGGGGTCACCGTGGTGTGCCCCACCGAGCACCTCAAGCGGCAGTGGGCCGAGGCCGCCGGCCGTGTCGGCATCAGGATCGACCCCGAGTTCCAGAACGCCCAGGGGCGCGTCGGCAAGGACTTCCACGGCATCGCCGTCACCTACGCCACGGTCGCGGCCCGTCCGGCGCTGCACCGCAACCGCACCGAGGCCCGCAAGACCCTGGTGATCTTCGACGAGGTGCACCACGCGGGCGACGGGCTGTCGTGGGGCGACGCGGTGCGCGAGGCGTTCGAGCCCGCCACCCGGCGGCTGTGCCTGTCCGGCACGCCGTTCCGCACCGACGTCAACCCCATCCCGTTCGTGCAGTACGAGGAGGGCTCCGACGGCATCCGCCGCAGCCGCGCCGACTACACCTACGGCTACGGCCCGGCCCTGGCCGACGGGGTCGTCCGGCCGGTGCTGTTCATGGCGTACGCGGGCGAGATGCGCTGGCGCACCCGCGCGGGCGAGGAGCTGACCGCCACCCTCGGCGAGCCGCTCACCCAGGACCAGATGTCGCAGGCGTGGCGGGCCGCGCTCGACCCCAAGGGCGACTGGATCCGGCAGGTGCTGGTCGCCGCCGACAAGCGGCTCACCGAGCTGCGGCGCGCCATCCCCGACGCGGGCGGCCTGGTCATCGCCACCGACCACGAGTCGGCCCGGGCGTACGCGGCGATGCTGCGCGCGGTCACCGGGCAGGGCGCCACCGTGGTGCTGTCGGACGACCCCACCGCCAGCAAGAAGATCAAGCAGTTCGCCGGCACCGACGAGCGCTGGATGGTGGCGGTGCGGATGGTGTCCGAGGGCGTCGACATCCCGCGGCTGTGCGTGGGCGTGTACGCCACGTCCACCAGCACGCCGCTGTTCTTCGCCCAGGCCATCGGCCGCTTCGTCCGGGCCCGCAAGCGCGGCGAGACGGCCTCGGTGTTCCTGCCGTCGGTGCCGACGCTGATGGGCCACGCCGCCGAGATGGAGGCCGAGCGCGACCACGTGCTCGACAAACCCCTCCGCGAGGACGGTCTCGACGACGACCTGCTGGCCGAGGCCAACCGGCGCCGCGACAACCCCGACGCGGTGGGGGAGGAGTTCTCCTTCGAGACCGTCGAGGCGTCCGCCACCTTCGACCGGGTGCTGTACGACGGCGGCGAGTTCGGCATGCAGGCCACGCCCGGCTCGGCCGAGGAGGAGGAGTTCCTCGGCATCCCCGGTCTGCTGGAGCCCGAGCAGGTCAGTGCGCTGCTGCGCAAGCGCCAGGCCGACCAGCTGCGCGCCCGCCGCAAGAACAAGACCGGCGACCCGCGCGCCGACGGCGCCGACGACCGCACCACCGCCGAGGACCTGCACGCCCTGCGCAAGGAGCTGAACGGCCTGGTCGGCGCGTGGAACCACCGCACCGGCCAGCCGCACGGCGTGATCCACGCCGAGCTGCGCCGCGTCTGCGGCGGCCCCGCCATCGCCCAGGCCAGCGCCGAGGACATCCGCCGCCGCATCGCCAAGATCCGCGAATGGGCCGCCCGGCGCCGCTCCTGACCCGCCGGCCGGATCGGCGTCCGCGCCTGCGCCCGTGTCTGCACCTGCGTCCGCGGCGGCGGCCGGTCAGGCGCGGGTGACGGGGCTGCCGACGAGGTCGACGCCCTCGCGGCGCAGTTCCTCCAGGGCCCGGTCGACGGTGTCCTTGGCGACGCCCGCCGTCAGGTCGAGCAGCACGCGGGTGCGCAGCCCGGCGCGCGCGGCGTCCACGGCCGTGGCCCGCACGCAGTGGTCGGTGGCGATGCCGACGATGTCGACCTCGTCCACCTCGTGGCTGATCAGCCACTCGGCCAGCGGCACCTCGTCGTCGGTCGCGCCCTCGAACCCGCTGTAGGCGGCGTCGGTGCGGCCCTTGCTGAACACCACCTCGATCGGGGCGAGGTTCAGGTTGGGGTGGAAGTCGGCGCCGGGCGTGCCGATCACGCAGTGCGGAGGCCAGGTGTCGACGAAGTCCGGGTCGGCGGAGAAGTGGTCGCCGGGATCGAGATGGAAGTCGCGGGTGGCGACGACGTGGGCGTACTCGTCACGGTGCGCGGCGACGTGCGCGGAGATGGCGGCGGCCACGTCCGCGCCGCCGCCGACGGGCAGTGAGCCGCCCTCGCAGAAGTCGTTCTGGACGTCAACGATGATCAGGGCCTTGCCCATGAGCGCTCCTCGATGAGGTTCCCCCGGTATGTCCCCGGACAACGCGAACGCTACTCCAGCGGGCGCACGCCGCCGTCGACGAACTCGGTGGGGATGGCGGGCTGCCCGCGCGACAGCTGCACGGCGGTCGGGGGCAGCTCCCGCAGGGAGCGGGCGTGCCGCTCGCGGGCGTCGGCCAGGGGCTCGCGTCCCACCACCTCGCCGTCCTTGATCAGCGGGACGTGCAGGAGCCGGTCGCGCGGCCCCGGCGTCGGCTCGCCCGTGGTGATCAGCTCGCAGGTCGCGGTGCCGTGCGCGTCGACGCGGCGGACCGCCGCCTTGCGGCCGCCGCGCGTGGGCTTGCCCGCGGACCGCTTGGCCACCGGGCGCATGGGGGCGTCCGGCTCCGGCCCGTCGGCCCGCGCCACCAGCTTGTAGACCAGGGACGCGGTGGGCGCCCCCGACCCGGTCACCAGGGACGTGCCGACGCCGTAGCCGTTGACGGGGGCGGTGCCCAGCGACGCGATGCCGTACTCGTCCAGGTCGCCGGTGACCACGATGCGCGTGTCGGTGGCGCCGAGCGAGTCCAGCAGCTCGCGGACGCGCCGCGCCATCACCCCCAGGTCGCCGCTGTCGATGCGCACCGCGCCCAGGGCCGGCCCGGCCAGCTCCACGGCGGTGCGCACGGCCCGTTCGACGTCGTAGGTGTCGACCAGCAGCGTCGTGCTCTCGCCGAGGGAGGCGAGCTGGGCCTTGAAGGCGTGCCGTTCGCTGTCGTGCAGCAGAGTGAACGCGTGCGCGGCCGTACCGGCGGTCGGCACCCCGTACCGGCGTCCCGCCTCCAGGTTGGACGTGGTGGCGAAGCCCGCGATGTAGGCGGCGCGGGCGGCGGACACGGCGGCCCGCTCGTGGGTGCGGCGCGAGCCCATCTCGATCAGCGGACGGCCCGCCGCGGCCTGCACCATCCGGGACGCGGCCGAGGCGATCGCGCAGTCGTGGTTGAGGATCGACAGCGCCACCGTCTCCAGCAGGACGGCCTCGGCGAACGTGCCCTCCACCACCAGGATCGGCGAGTCGGGGAAATAGCACTCGCCCTCGGGATAACCCCATACGTTCCCGGTGAAGCGGTACTTCTCCAGCCATTCGGCGGTCGGCTGGTCCACCACGCCATGGGCGGTGAGGAACTCCAGCTGGGCGGCGTCGAAGGTGAAGCGCTCGATCGCGTCCAGCAGCCGTCCGGTGCCCGCGACCACGCCGTAGCGCCGTCCGTTCGGCAGGCTGCGGGCGAACACCTCGAACACCGCGCGGCGTCCGGCGGTGCCCTCGCGCAGCGCCGCCTGCAGCATCGTCAGCTCGTAATGGTCGGTCAGCAGAGCCGTGCCGTCACCAAGGTCCACAAGTGGAACCTTAAGGCCCGGTGTGTGCACCATGGAGATGCGGGCCGCCGCGGACCGCGGCGGCCGAGGGGCGAACGCGGCCGACGGCATCGCGCATAGCATCGGGAACGGTGGCGGAATCGACTCCGCGGGGAACGAGGGAGACGTGAGGAGCCGATGAGCACAGCACCCGCACCGGTCGAGCTCGAACGGCCGGACGTCGGAGAGGGCCAGAGCGCCGACCGGCCCTGGCTGGCGATCGTCTGGAACGACCCGATCAACCTCATGTCGTACGTCACGTACGTGTTCCAGACCGTGTTCGGCTACACGCGGCCCAAGGCCGAGAAGCTCATGCTGGACGTGCACCACAAGGGCCGGGCCGTGGTCGCCAACGGCACGCGTGAGGAGATGGAGCGGGACGTGGAGATCCTGCACTCCTACGGCCTGTGGGCGACGGTGAAACGAGACGACTGAGAATCGAGATCCATGAGTGCGGTCAAGAGGGTGCGAGGCGGCGGCGTCAGCGTGCGGCTGGAGCCCGAGGAGGCGGCGCTGGTCCGGGCGTTGATGGAGCAGCTGCTGGCGCTGCTGGACCAGGACGCGCCGGGCCGGGGCGACGAGCTGGCCGCCGTGGGCATCTCCGAGCGCACCTCCCCGCCGGACGACCCGGTGCTGGCGCGGCTGTTCCCGGACGGCTACCGCGAGGACGACCGCGCGGCCGGCGAGTTCCGCCGCTACACCGAGCTGGGCCTGCGCGACGGCAAGCGCGAGGCCGCCCAGACGGTCCTCAAGACGCTCGACCGGGGCCCGCGGACGGTCCTGGACGACGAGGAGGCGCAGATCTGGCTGCGGGCCCTCAACGACGTGCGGCTGGCGCTCGGCACCCGGCTCGACATCTCCGAGCAGTGGTACGAGGAGGCCGCCGAGCTGGACCCGGCCGACCCGCGCACGCCCATGTTCGCCGCCTACGACTGGCTGACGATGCTGCAGGAGAGCCTCGTCCGAGCCGTGTGGTGACCGCCCGGCCGGGGGATCGGGCCGCAGGTGGGGCGGGGGCCGGGTCGGCCTGCGGCGGCGGGTAGCCTTCGGGGCATGCTGACGATCGAGCGTGCCCTGGTTGACAAGATCGTTGCGCATGCGCGCGCCGACCACCCCGACGAGGCATGCGGCGTGATCGCCGGTGCGGCCGGATCGGACCGGCCGACCCGGTTCATCGCGATGACCAACGCCGAGCGCTCCCCCACGTTCTACCGGTTCGACTCCATCGAGCAGCTCAAGGTGTGGCGGGAGATGGACGACCGGGACGAGGAGCCCGTGGTCATCTACCACTCCCACACCGCCACCGAGGCGTACCCGTCCCGCACGGACGTCGCCTACGCCTCCGAGCCGAACGCGCACTACGTGCTGGTGTCCACGCGCGACCCCGAGGAGATCGAGTTCCGTTCCTTCCGGATCGTGGACGGCGAGATCACCGAAGAGGAAGTGAAGATCGTCGACGGCGACGAGTGAGCGGCGTTCCGATGCGGACGGGCGTGCCCGGGCGGCCGATCGGGGCCGCGGACACGGCCGGTAAACTGGCCGTCATGTGGACGAGCGGGCGGTCGGGGCCGGGCGCGGCGCGCCGTGCGCCGGCCGGTTTCGCGCCGCCGCCGCGGGCGGCCCGCTCCGCACTCGCCGGGTTCCCGCGGGGTGCCGCGTCCCCCTGTCCCGTGCAGAGCTTCCTGTTCGGGCACTCGCGCGCCGAGGTCGTCTACGACTGTCGCTGACGCGCCTGATCCCGCCTGGAATTCCCCCGCCTCCCGCCCGGTTGTGATGCCTCGGGCGGGGAGCCCTTACCTCGAGCCGGGGGCGTGGGGGGCGGTCCCCCCACAGAGAGACACGACCCGAAGGAGATCATCGCGATGGCGATCGAGGTCCGGATCCCGACGATCCTGCGCAACTACACCGGCGGCGCCAAGTCCGTGGAGGGCAAGGGCGGCACGCTCGACGAGCTGTTCTCCGACCTGGACGCCCGCCACCCGGGCCTGCGCGAGCGGCTGGTGGACGACAAGGGGCTGCGCAAGTTCGTCAACGTGTACCTGAACGACGAGGACGTGCGCTTCCTCGGCGGTCTCGACACCGAGGTCGCCGACGGTGACAACGTCACCATCCTGCCGGCCGTCGCCGGCGGCTGACCCCGGGACGCCGTGCCGATGCGTTTCGACTCCCTGCTGGACTCCCTGGGCCGCACCCCCCTGGTCGGCCTGCCCCGGCTGTCGCCGAGCCCCGAGGTGCGGCTGTGGGCCAAGCTGGAGGACCGCAACCCCACCGGTTCGGTCAAGGACCGGCCCGCCTTCTGGATGATCGCCAAGGCGGAGAAGGAGGGCCTGCTCAGCCCCGGCTGCACGATCCTGGAGCCCACCTCCGGCAACACCGGCATCTCCCTGGCCATGGTCGCCAAGCTGCGCGGCTACAACATGGTCTGCGTGATGCCGGAGAACACCTCCGCCGAGCGGCGCCAGCTGCTGGAGATGTGGGGGGCGCGGATCATCTTCTCGCCGGCGGCGGGCGGGTCCAACGAGGCCGTCCGCGTGGCCAAGGGCCTGGCCGCCGAGCACCCCGACTGGGTGATGCTCTACCAGTACGGCAACGAGGCCAACGCGCTGGCCCACTACGAGACGACCGGCCCGGAGATCCTCGCGGACCTGCCGACGATCACCCACTTCGTGGCCGGGCTGGGCACCACGGGCACGCTCATGGGCGTCGGCCGGTACCTGCGCGAGCAGCGACCCGACGTCAAGATCGTGGCGGCCGAGCCCCGGTACGGGGAGCTGGTGTACGGGCTGCGCAACATCGACGAGGGCTTCGTGCCCGAGCTGTACGACGACACCGTGCTGACCACCCGGTTCTCGGTGGGCTCGGCCGACGCGCTGCGCCGCACCCGCGAGCTGCTGGAGCGGGAGGGCATCTTCGCCGGCATCTCCACCGGCGGCGCCCTGCACGCCGCCCTCGGCATGGCCGCCAAGGCGGTCAAGGCGGGGGAGCGGGCCGACATCGTGTTCATCGTCGCCGACGGCGGATGGAAGTACCTGTCGACGGGTGCGTACTCCGGCACGCTGGAGGAGGCCGAGGAGCGTCTCGAAGGCCAGCTCTGGGCCTGACGGGGCAGGTCCGGCGGAGTGTCCGTTGCACCGCAAGTTGCGTGCTCGGCGCGCTCCGGCCGCCCTGCCGGGGCCGGTGGCGGCTGCCCTGAGGGATAGAGTTCATACTCGAACGACATTCTAGATCCGTGCCGGCCGCGCGCCGGCACGGAGCCGGGACAGGGCGGCGGCCGGGAGGGCGGATGAGCAGGTTCGGCGACGCGACGGCGGTCACGCGGGTGGACGAGGGCAGGTACCGCATCGATCTCGACGGCGCGTTCGGGTTCGCCGAGGCCCTCAACGGCGGCTACCTGATGGCGGTGCTGGCCCGCGCCGCCGTCGACGCCGCCCCGCACCGCCACCCCGTCGCCACCGCCGCCAACTTCCTGCGGGTCGCCAAGGCGGGCCCCGCCGAGGTGCTGGTGGAGCCGCGCAAGGCCGGCCGCACCGCCAGCGCCGCCCACGTCAGCCTCGTCCAGGACGGCCGGGTCGCGGTGGACGCCCTGATCACCACCGCCGACCTGGAGGCCGGCGCCGAGCCCGAGTGGGTCGGCGAGCCGCCCACGCCGCCGCTGCCGCCGATCGAGCGGTGCACCCACTTCCAGGGAGGCGACCGCGAGCGCGGCTTCGCCGACCAGGTGCAGATGCACTTCGACCCCGCCACGCTGGGCTGGCTGGACGGGCGGCCCAGCGGACGGCCCGAGTGCCGCGCCTGGTTCCGGCTGCGCGACCCGCACGAGCCCGACGCGTTCGCCCTGGCCCTGGCCGTGGACGCGCTGCCGCCCATCGTCCTCAACACCGGCGCCAAGGGCTGGGCCCCGACCGTCGAGATGACCTGGCACATGCGCGCCGTCCCCGCCCCCGGCCCCCTGGCGCTGCACGGCAGCGGCCGCATGGTCACCGGCGGCTGGTTCGACGAGGAGGTCGAGGTCTGGGACTCGGCGGGCCGCCTGGTCGCGCAGAGCCGCCAGCTCGCCCGCGTCGGCCGCCCCCCGTCCAGCTGAGCCGCGCGGATCCCGGGCCGGCGACCGTCACACCCGGCACGGGACACGCCCGGAATCACAGGAGTGGGCGCCCGGGGCGCGCGCACGGCGGTTTCGAGCATGTGACCGTGTGATGTCCGACGCATGACGCGCCTCGGCGGCGTCCGTTCGCCTAGCCTTGAGTCTCATGTCTGACGCGCCGATCGGGATCTTCGACAGCGGTTTCGGCGGGCTGACCGTGGCCCGCGCCATCCTGGACCAGCTGCCGAACGAGTCGATCGTCTATCTCGGCGACTCGGCGCGCCAGCCGTACGGGCCGCGGCCCATCGCGCAGGTGCGCGCCTTCGCCCTGGAGATGCTCGACCAGCTGGTGGACGAGGGCGTGAAGATGCTGGTCATCGCCTGCAACAGCGCCAGCTCGGCGATGCTGCGCGACGCCCGCGAACGCTACGACGTGCCGGTCGTCGAGGTGATCAACCCGGCGGTGCGGCGGGCCGCCCGCGCCACCCGCAACGGCCGGGTCGGGCTGATCGCCACCCGCGCGACGGTGACCAGCCGTTCCTACGAGGACGCCTTCGCCGCCGCCCCGCACATCGAGCTGACCGCCGCCGCCTGCCCCCGTTTCGTGGAGTTCGTCGAGTCCGGGGTGACCATGGGCGACGAGCTGCTGGAGGCGGCGCGCGGATACCTGCGGCCCGTCGTCGACGCCGGCTGCGACACCCTCATCCTTGGGTGCACCCACTACCCATTGCTTACCGGCGTCATCTCGTATGTCGTGGGAGACGGGGTCACACTGGTCTCAAGTGCCGACGAGACCGCCAAGGACGTCTATCGAGTGCTGCACGACCAGGGGCTGGCCCGGGCGGAGGCCGCGCCCCCGCCCGTCCACCGGTTCCGCGCGACCGGTGACCCGGCCGTGTTCGCGGCGCTCGGCCGCCGATTCCTGGGCCCGGAGATCGGCCTCGTGGAGCCCACCGCGAACAAGGCTCTGACCACCTGATTCCTCGGGAACACAAGAGGAGGAGTGAGCGTGCGGGTCACTGTGATCGGCTGCTCCGGCAGCTTCCCGGGGCCGGAGAGCCCCGCGTCCTGTTATCTGATCCAGGCGGAGGACTACTCCCTGCTGCTCGACCTGGGCAGCGGAGCACTCGGCACGCTGCAGCGCTACCACGGCCTCTACGACATCGACGCCGTGTGCCTGTCGCACCTGCACGCCGACCACTGCCTGGACCTGTGCGGCTACTGGGTGGCGCGCAGGTACTGTCCCGACGGCCCGGCGCCCCGCATCCCCGTCTACGGGCCCGAGGGCACCGCGGCCCGCATGGCCAAGGCCTACGACCTGGAGCCCGAGCCGGGCATGGCCGAGGCGTTCGACTTCCGTCCGCTGCTGCGCGGCCCGTTCGAGATCGGGCCGTTCCGCGTGACCACCGCGCAGATGCCGCACCCCGTCGAGGCGTACGCCTTCCGCGTCGAGCACGACGGCAAGGTCCTGGCCTACTCGGGCGACACGGGCCGGTCCGCCGCGCTGGTGGAACTGGCCCGCGACGCCGACCTGTTCCTGTGCGAGGCGTCCTTCCTGGAGCAGCCCGACCTGCCCAACGACCTGCACCTCACCGCCCGCGAGGCGGGTGAGCACGCCGCCCGGGCCGACGCCCGCCGGCTCGTGCTGACCCATCTGGTGCCGTGGAACGACGCGAACCGCTCGCTGGCCGAGGCCAAGGCCAGCACGTTCGGGGGCACCATCGAACTGGCCCACGTGGGCGCCGCCTACGACCTGTGACGCGCCCGGGGACTAGGGTGGTCCCCATGGCACGCCCCGACGATCGCGCACCAGACCAGCTCCGTCCCGTCCGCATCCAGCGCGGCTGGCTCGACCACGCGGAGGGCTCGGTGCTCATCGAGTTCGGCGGCACGCGCGTGCTGTGCGCGGCCTCCGTGCAGGACTCGGTGCCGCGCTGGCGCCGCGACAGCGGCCTCGGCTGGGTGACCGCCGAGTACGCCATGCTGCCGCGCGCCACCAACACCCGCAACGAGCGCGAGTCGGTCAAGGGGCGGCCGGGCGGCCGCACCCAGGAGATCTCCCGGCTGATCGGCCGGTCCATCCGGGCCTGCGTCGACTACAAGGCGCTGGGCGAGAACACCGTCCAGCTCGACTGCGACGTGCTGCAGGCCGACGGCGGCACCCGCACCGCCGCGATCACCGGCGCGTACATCGCGCTCGCCGACGCGGTGGCCTGGATGCGCGGGCGCGGCATGACCAAGGGCGAGCCGCTGATCACCTCCGTCGCGGCGGTCAGCGTCGGCGTCATCGACGGCGAGGCCCGGCTCGACCTGTGCTACGAGGAGGACGTCGTCGCCCAGACCGACATGAACGTGGTGTGCACCGGCGACGGCCGGTTCGTGGAGGTGCAGGGCACCGCCGAGGGGCGGCCGTTCGACCGGGCCGAGCTGGACGCCCTGCTGGACCTGGCCGCGGGCGGCTGCGCCGAGCTGACCGTCCTGCAGCAGGAGGCGCTCGGCCGATGACCCGGCTCGTCCTGGCCACACGCAACCAGGGGAAGATCGCCGAGCTGCGCGACATCCTGGCCGGCCTGCGCGCCGCCGACGGCTCCGGCGTCGAGGTCGTCGGCCTGGCCGAGTTCCCGGACGCGCCCGAGGTCCCCGAGACCGAGGCCACCTTCGCGGGCAACGCCCTGCTCAAGGCCCGCGCGATCGCCGCGCACACCGGCCTGCCCGCCGTCGCCGACGACTCCGGGCTGTGCGTGGACGCCCTGAACGGCATGCCCGGCGTGCTGTCGGCACGCTGGTCAGGCCGGTTCGGCGAGGCGACGGGCGACAAGGACCGCGCCAACCTCGACCTGGTGCTGGACCAGCTCGCCGACGTGGCCGCCCCGCACCGGGGCGCCGCGTTCGTCTGCGCCGCCGCGCTGGTGCTGCCCGGCGGCGCCGAGCACTGCGTGGAGGGACGGCTGCGCGGCCGCCTCCTGGACGCCCCGCGCGGCAGCGGCGGCTTCGGCTACGACCCGATCTTCCTGCCCGAGGGCGAGACCCGCACCACCGCCGAGATGGCGCCCGAGGAGAAGAACGCGATCAGCCACCGCGGCCGCGCCTTCCGCGACCTCGCCGCCCTGCTTCCCGAGGCCCTCGCCGCCACGTCCCGCTGACGGCTCCTCGCCCGCACCCGCCGAAAAAAAGAGCGGCGCCGTGACAACCTCACGGCGCGCCGCGCGGGTTCAAGGGGTGTCACTCTGTTCACCCCGAGGAGCAACATGAGCGAAAAAGGGCGTTTCCGGCGTCCGCGCGGGCGGGTCACGATGGCGGTCGCGGGCGTCGTCGGTGCCGGCGTGCTGGGCACGGGCATCTGGCTCGGCGCGGCGGCGGGCACGGACGCCGCCGACACCACGGACGCGGCCAAGGTCGCGGCCAGGGGCACCCTCGGGCCGTCGGCGCCGCCCGTCCGCCCGGACCGGCCCGCCACGCCGTCCGCCCGCCCGTCGGCGCCGCCCCAGCCCACGGCCGCGCCGCAGCCGCCGACGAC